>CAZWFJ010000115.1:0-13835 GCA_964633135.1 uncultured Puniceicoccaceae bacterium
CCCTCTTCGGCGATCGAAGAAGATTTCGCCATTGCCGGGGAGTCTCCTCACGTCGTCTTCTACGCAATTGGGAGTCTCCTCACGTCGTCTTCTACGCAATTGGGAGTCTCCTCACGTCGTCTTCTACAAGGGAGGACCGAAGGAAAGCATTTTCGTAGTGGTCGACGTGAGGAGACCCTCTTCGGCGATCGAAAAAGATTTCGCCATTGCCAGGGAGTCTCCTCACGTCGCCTGCTACGCAATTCGGAGTCTCCTCACGTCGTCTGCTACAAGGGAGGACCGAAAGGAAGCATTTTCGTAGTGGTCGACGTGAGGAGACCCTCTTCGGCGATCGAAAAAGATTTCGCCATTGCCAGGGAGTCTCCTCACGTCGCCTGCTACGCAATTCGGAGTCTCCTCACGTCGTCTGCTACAAGGGAGGACCGAAAGGAAGCATTTTCGTAGTGGTCGACGTGAGGAGACCCTCTTCGGCGATCGAAGAAGATTTCGCCATTGCCAGGGAGTCTCCTTACGTCGCCTGCTACGCAATTCGGAGTCTCCTCACGTCGCCTGCTACGCAATTCGGAGTCTCCTTACGTCGTCTTCTACAAGGGAGGACGTTTTTTCTGAAGCTCGCAACCTACCGAAACCTCTTCTCGTTTGTTGACCAGAGGCCTCCGTCCCGGAGCTGCAGCCACTCCTGCAGCGCATCGCTCCAAAACCAGGTGGCCGTGCCGTCGCGGGCGGCCCAGAGCCAGCCGAAACGGTCGGAGAAGACCCATCCGTTAAAGGATCCCACGGACAGTCCGCCGAAGATCGGCGAGGAGAAGCGGGTGCCGCCGAGTGGGACGAGGGTTCGATAGTCGAGGCTGTAGAGTTGGCCGCCTGGAAGGACTGCGAGCCACCCGCGCAGGGAATCGGCATAAAGGAAGACGGTGCCATCGTCCGCGTGGAAGAAGCGCATCCACCCGAGGCTTTCGGTCCAGACCCAGGACTGGTAGAGATCCGGGTCGATTCCGAAGTGCGTGAGACCGAAGATCGTTGAGCGGACCCATCCCGGAGAGTCAGCTCTGGAGAGGCCTCCATATTCGGCACTTTCGACACTGCCGTTTGCCCCTCGCAACCACGAGGCGAGAGAGGCACTCCATGCCATGCTACGGTCGAGTCCTCCGCCACCAAAGGCGAGAGTGCCAAAGGCATCGCTGACAAACCGGTTCGGACCCGTGACCCAGAGATCACCATAGTTGGCATCGACCTCACTGGAGATCGGCGTGGCGGTGGCAGTCCAGGTGAGCAGGAAAGGCGTGGAACTCGCATTTCTGCTGGGAATCCAATTGCCATCGCCGTCGCCTGCCGGAAAGAGCAAATATGGCGTCACGGTGACGGAGCGGTAGCTCCCCTCGGTCGGCGGGTTCATGACGGAGATCTCATTCAGGGCGACTGCGACACCCTCGTTGAATTGGCTCTCGACCGTGGAGGTCAACTCATAGGTCGTTGTATCCGTTCTCTCGAACGAGCCGCCGACGCCAAAGCCCCAGACCCCTCCCTTGTCGTCTTTTCCCTGGCTGCCGATCTGTATTTTGACACCACCACCGTAGGTGTTGCTGCTATCGGTGGTGGTCTTGTGCGTCGTGGATGAGGTGTACCCAAAGCTCGCATCGGAGGAAGCGACCGTCGTGTAGGGCAGAGGGCTGGCGCCCCAGACATCAACGGTACTGGAGTTGGCCGGGACCACATTCCATGCGTTCGGGTCGTCAACGGCAGGCGTCCCCGGTATGCCGTCAGCAAGGGACAATTGCATTCCGTCAAAAGTCGATGGCTGGCTTGGGTCGGTGGTAGCGTACTGAACCGCTTCCATGACAATATCGCCGATCCACGTGACGTAGACCACTCGATCCAGTTCGTCGCCCAGAAAGTTGTAGGCTTTGTAGGCCTGGTTGTGGACCTGTGGCATCAAGTAAAGCAGCCAGCCCTGGTTCGCGACCTCGCCGCTGGAATCGACGGAGTTCAGTGTCTGCGAGTATCGGCTCGAAAGCTTGCTGGTGACCGATTCGCTGTTGCCGCTGGCGTGCAGGAAGCTCTCGGTGCCGCTAAGGGTAACGCTCACGATCGGGGACTTGCCGCTGACTTGCTCGGTGAAGGTCTTTCGGCTGGTCGACGTGACGCTGGAGGATTGCGTCTCACTAGTTGTTGAACCCCAGTTGATGGTGACACTCGTGTTGTTTTTGGAGTCGCCGTTGTAGGCAAGTGGGGGCGGACCGTGGATGACACCGAGAAGGCGCCATGCCGCAGCGACAACAGCCTTGGTTTCCGTATCATCGCCGAACTGGCTCAGATCGCTCGAATCAGTAATCGCCAGATTGTCGACCCGCAGCTCATTGGCCTTGGCCGCCTGAAAATAGCCTTGAATCGTCCCGCCGCCATCGCCACTCAGCTCCACTGCGGCGGCAAACATGGCGTAGTCCTGCACATCGCCGTTACTTCCCTGCACACGCTGGATGCCCAGGCTGAAGCTGTAGTTCGGCCCGAAGGGCGGGCTGAATCCCTCCCACGGATAGGTGAAGGCGGGAATGTCATCCTCCGAGCCGGGATCGAAGCTGGTGGACAGTGGTGCAGTGGCAATAAACCAGGGAAAGTGCGGGGATTCGGTCACCTGATAAAGAACGCCGATGGTGACGCCGGGCTGGGAAGAGGGGCCAACTGAGTGATCCACCGCGCCCTCGGAGAGTTTCAGCACAAAGAGATTACCCGGATCCTCCGTAAAAATTCCGGTCTTACTCAAATACGGGACTTCGGTCACCGGGAAACGGGTCAGGGTCTTCAACTCGTCGAGCGTGGCGGACCACATAAGAAGGCTCTGATTGCCTTCCTTGCCCGCATTCTCGCTGGCCCCGACGATGAGCACGTTCGGAACCCCGGGGGTAGTGCCTGGCAGGGCCGCACTGGTGTTCGGGATGTACACATGCGTGTCGAAGATGCCTTGATACTTCAACTCTTCGCCCAGCGAAAGATAGCGCGTCGCCGTGAAGAAATCCCCCTCGTCGCTGGTGCTGACGCCCAGGCTGTAACCGTCCAGATGACTGCCGGCCCAGGTCAAAATCACCAGTTCGCCCTCAACTACCTCTGCGCTCAGCCCAAGCACGGCAAGAGCACCGTTCTGAATGTAGTTGCTGCTTTCGCCAGGGTTGGTGCTAAAGAAAGGGGCTGCGGAGGGATTGCTCTGATCGTAGTCCCCATTTGGCGAAAGTGGGGCAAAATGAACCTGGTTCGACTGCGCCTCCCAGCAGAGCACCCAGAGCTGCTCCTCCCAGACGACCAGCTCGACGTTTGGAAGAGGCGTGAAAAGCGGATCCCCCTTGCCGTCAATATTCATCGCTTCGACACGGAAAGGCTCCGGGAGGGTTGCATCCGCCGCGTCGACCCCCTTGACCGGGAAAAGAGTGATCGCATTTCCCGAGCTGCCATTGTAGTTGATCGTCGGCACAGCGATCCAGTAGTAACCCTCGAAGTAGATCCCATCACCGTAGTGTTGCCCCGCATACATCGAGCCGTCCACGACCCCTCCAGAACCGTTGGGCAAAAAGGTGGCCTGAGTCAGGGCATTGCGATCGCCTCCCTGGCCCAGAACAACCTCTGGTACATTGGTTTGAGCATAGGTCGAACCCGCCAGAGCAAGCGCGCAAAGAGTAGAGGCGAATAGTTTCACAGACAAAAGGATCTCCGGTTTATGAGTTTATGCAACTCTTCCGCAAGAATCCCCGCCTGGCTCCCTTAATTCTTGAACCACTGCCCGGTCGAAAAGTCGTTGAACCAGCGGGCACCGGGCGCGCTATCTTCCTCCGCAAACCAGATCCAAGCACCCCGGTCCACGCTCCAGAAGAAGGGATAGGCTGATTCGCTGGTCCAAATCCAGCCGTTTGCCGGGTCGAAGAAC
The DNA here is from genome assembly GCA_964633135.1 of uncultured Puniceicoccaceae bacterium. GTDB lineage: Bacteria > Verrucomicrobiota > Verrucomicrobiia > Opitutales > Puniceicoccaceae > Puniceicoccus. Next base: position 3,914 of record CAZWFJ010000115.1, read on the forward strand.
CATGCCGATTCGTTGCGGTCGGCCGCCGGGAAGAGGAAGCCCAGCTTCTCGTGAAAGATCCACGGGGCGAAGGAATCCGAAAACACGCCGAACCAGTCCGAGCGGAGCCATCCTTTGTTACCGATCGCAGCATCCGCGAAAAGATCAATCGCAGCCTCGTTCACAACCACAAATACTTCGGGTGTGAGAGGCGTCTCGCCGTGGACGAACTGGTCGGTAAGCGGGACGGAAAGGACCGCCTCCGCGATGGAGGGGAAGACCTCCGAAAGGTCAAAGAGGTCGAAAGCGGCGATGCGTTCCACCACGTCCATGCCCTCAATCACCTCGCCGAACACAGTGAACCCTCCGTTCTGGTTGTCCAGATTTTCCGAATTGTTTCCCAGATTCACGAACCACTGGCTAGTGGCACTGTTGGGGTTCCCACCCAGTTTTGCCATGGCGACGGTGCCGCGCAGGTTCGAGCGCTTGAATTCGTTGACAACCGGATCGTCAGTAGGGACCCGGGTGCCGTCGCTGTAGAAGCCGCCCCCCTGAACCACGAAATCACGAGCCACACGATGCACCATCGATCCATTGAAGTCGCCGTCTCGCACGTAATTGAGAAAATTCTGAACCGTTCCAGGAGCGTCTGCCGGGAAGAGTCGAATGCGAACTTCGCCGACATTTGTCGAGAAAGTCACAACCTGAGCGGAGAACAGGGCGAAAGGGAGACAGAGCAAGACCAAGAGGGAGATTTGTTTTCGCATCCCGCAGACAAAACACGGAATCATAACGATCGCAAAGAAAAAAAGAACTGCCAGTCGTGGCGGGGAGCAATTTTATTACGATTACGAGGTCGGGATAATAAAAAATGTCGTCCTCGGCGATGTTGAGCCGGAGTTTCATATCCGCCATAAACACTTTGCAGGATCCCCCCGCAGGTGATGACGAATGGCGGAATACAGGTTTCCACAAATAAGGTTATGCGCCTCGCTGCCACCGGACATGGCGTAGACCTGCCCGCCAATATATTCGTGGCGTATTTCGCTCGTTTCCTCTCCTTCGAGGTAAGCAGATAGCTACCCGGAACCAGGGGGGAGCGGAAATCCGGTCCCTCATTTCTACTCCCGGCTCAGGTCCAGCCAGGGGTGAAGCTCTTCCATTCTCCTCAGGATCCCCCGTTTAAAATCTTCCCGATTGGTAATTTTTTTCAGCATCGATTCATCATGGATGCGGTAGGCCGCCAACTTCATGGGCAGGCGCTCTCCGTGCAGGCCCGTATCGACGACACGGCACCAGAACTCAAAATCCTCCCAGCCGAGAAGATCGGTCTCCGCGATGTACCCCCCTACCCCTGACCAGACGGACTTGCGGATCAGGGCCATAGCGTCAATATAGTTACCGCTGACGAAACGCAGCGGGTGCCAATCGATCCCCGAGATCATGACTCGATTCTGGCCGACGACCTCCAGGTCTGGATAGACGAACGAAGCAGCACTTTCCTCCAATCGGCGCAGGCAAAATTCCAGACAGCCTGCCTTGAGCCAATTGTCTGGATCCAGGGGAAAGAAGAACTCGGTCTGGGAAAAGCGGACACCCGTGTTGCGGGCGACTCCCAGTTTGCGATTCTCCTTGTGGCGCAAAAGGGTCGCACTGCCGAAGCGATCCGAATGCCGCCGAAGCCATTCTTCGGCCACCGCAACGGAATTATCAGAGGAAACGTCATCGACGATGACGAGGTCCAAATCCTCCAGACTCTGCCGGGCCAGCGAATCGAGTGCCTCGGGAAGATAGTGCGCGTAATTATAAACCGGCATGACCACCGAGACCCGACTGCGCGGGTGGTTCTCCACACGGCAGACGACCTCATACTCTCCGGAAACGGGGCTTGCCGCCGTTCCGCCGCTGCGAAGCCGCAGATGCCCGGCCCACTCAAGTGCTCTCTCCGTCGGGGACTCGGAACCGCCCAGAGCGTGGCGAAGCAAAAGACTCCGCCGATGGGGTCCAAAAGTCCACAGCGATTCCTCGCAAGCCGTCTCAGCCAACCGCATCCGAAGTCCTTCGTCGGCGACGAGCTTCTCCAGGTGTTCCTCCCATTCACCCGGATCGGCGGCCAGAAACCCGTTCTCGCCCGACCGTATCGCATCGCGAAAGGGGCGAACGGGAGAAGCGATGGTCGGGGTGCCAACCAGTGCGGCTTCGAAAAATTTCAACTCACTTTTCGCCTCGCAGAAACGATTCCCCACCTCGACGGGAGCGAGATTGACATCGAACCGCGCATATTCGGCGATCAATTCCGTCACCGGCACCATGGAACGATGCTCGATTCGGTCCTCAAATTCTTTCAGTTCTGGAAATTCATCGAGGAGAAACGCATCGGGAAAGGTTGTGAACACGGTTTCCGGGTGGCGACGCATCACTGCGCACAAGCCGGGAAGCACCGCGCGAAAATCCCGCTGATGGGTCCGGGAGCCGCAGGCGTACCCGATCCGGATCTTCCCGTCCCGGGGTCGGCTTGCGCGGGCGATGCGGGCGGCGACCAGGTCCACACTGGAAAATCCATTCGGTATCTGAATGGTCGGCACATAGAATCGGCTCATCTCGCCCACCAGGGAACGGGTTGGAGCCGAGGCCTGATCGGCCCACAGAAAAGCCGATTGGGTTCTGCGGTAGAGATCGGCGGTATCTTCGACTTTCAGTTTCATTGAGCGGATTCCATCGATCACCTTGGGGTCCGCCAGCTCCGGACGAATCATCAAATCGTCGAGGTCATAATGAATGCGCACGCCCAGGCCTTTGGCCTTTTCGAGAACCGCTTGCAGGCTCTCGGTCATCGGTGCCCGCCAGATCCAGATCCATTCCGCCCGTTCGATTCGATCGGCCAGAAGAGCTTCCTCGCCGGGTCGAAACAAGCGGGTTTCGAACTCGGCCGCTGGCAGGAGTTCCATCAACCGATCGATTCGGTAGATGTGCCCCGGCGTGTGAGGTTCTCCCGAAAAGAAGCAAATGCAGGGGCGGTGATCGACGCTTGATTCCTCAAGGCTCGAGGCCGCTTCCGCAGACAAGCCCGGGGTCGGAGAGCGCCCCTCGTCCTTGCCGTGTAGAAGAAAATGGAGCAGAGGTTCCTGCCCGCTCGCCCGCACATCCGGGTTCGAGGCGAGGTAGAAAGCGGGGTCAAATTTGCGGGAAATCCAGCGACCTTCCCGCCACCCGTGCAGGAAATAGTGCTCAATCGGGTTCGCTCCCGACGCAGCAATATCCGGATGGCGACGGAGGTATTCAGCCACATCCAGCCAGCCACCGGAGACCGTTTCCCCGACCAGGGAGCGAAGACGATCTGAGGAGAGAGCAACCGCAAAACCGACCGCATTGGCAAGGGTCCGCATAGCCTTTTTTCTCTCGCGTCCATCCCCTGCGAAAAACCTTGCCAGAAATTCTTCTAGGGAATCCGTCGCAATCCGCTGGTGATACCAGTCCCTTTTTTCCTGCGAATCTTGAAGTTCTTTCCGACTGCACATCGCCACAGCATTCCGCACCGGGGGCAACTCGACCTGCATAGCCAAAGACCGGATTTCTTCCAGACGCGCCTCCAACTCGCTTTGTACCCGGTCGACTTCCTTCTCCGCCCGTGCGCGTTCCCGAGTTCGCTCCTCATCCGCTCTTCGAAGAAACTCTTCGATCCCTGGCAAACGTGGCTCGAACCGAATCCGGCCCCGCACGGAAACCCAGCCATCGGCAATCCCCTCCGGCGGAGGAATCAGGAGATGAACCTCTTCCCCGAAAAGGTATAAATCCATGCCGTCCCTGGAATGCCCAATTCGGCGACCGGGTCCCTCTAGCCGGCGACCGGGTCCCTCTAGCTCGACTGCGTCAAAGGAAACGGGAAGACTCGTCCCATTCGCACAGTTTACCACAAACTCGCGCAGTTTCACTTCTCCACAGGCATTGGCCGGATCGATGCGAAAAAACTTGCGACCCTTGAGATCCGTGGAATCACACTCGAACTCCACCTCAGTCCAGGTCAAGGGAGCCAGAGCTGCATAGCGAACATCCCATTGAGTGAACTGCCCGGTCGCATCCATCGGGTAGAAACGGGCGAGCACGGGAGGACGCCCCCGTTCAAAAGCCATGGCTCGCGAGGCCAAGCGCCCTCTATCGGAAACCGTTTCCCGAAACTCCGACTCCAGGGATTGGAGGACTACCTGCAGCATTACCGCCGATTCGCGGATTGAGCACCAACCCCGGCACAGTTCCCGATAGAGGCGAACCAATGGGGAATCGGAAAGTGCCCCGGCCCTCTTCGTCGGACTGAAATGCTGAAGATCGGGACGACAGAACGCGCGAATATTCTCAGCGATCCGCTCCCCGTTTAGGGGATCCGGCCACTGTCCCCCCAGAGCTCGTAGCGTGCATTCTGCTGGATCATCCACAAAATCCTCCGCTCGCAGCACGACTCCCTCCTCTTCCGGCAACAAGTCGGCAACAGCGTTCACATTGTAGGAGGCCCACAGGGCACGAGCTCTTGCCGCTGGCATATCGCCCCGCCGCTCAAGCGAAGAAACAACAGCATCCGGATGGCGAATGACGAACAACCAGCGCGCAATGATTCCTCTTTCTTCAAAGATTTGCCGCCAGAGCGGCACGAACCGGCAAAGCCGGGGATCCTTGATTCCGAAGTCCCCGGAACCCTCAAATTCCCCCTCAAGAAGCTCAATGAGATCCTCGCGGGCACGGGACACGACCTCCGAATCCATCCAACCCTCCGGTAGAACTCCCGGTGAATCCCATGCCAGCCCAAATTCACGGAGAATCCGATCGTGGATGCGGTTCAAGGCTTCCAGTTCCCAATAGCCTGTCGGATTGTTCTCGTTCACCGGGATCAGATGGCAGCCAAAATCCACTCCGGCTTGGTGCAGGCAACCGGCCACCAATGACGTATTGCTGCGGTGCATACCAAGAACCACGTACGCTTTTCGTTTCGACTTCATGATTTTCCTGTCAAACTCTTGCCGGTGGGCGCTCCCGCTCCCAGATCTGTCCTTTTAAATTCCGCGCGATCCTTCGCGGCGGCAGGTCCTCCCGCGAGGCAGAGAGGAGGTACCACGTCTGTCGCGGATGAAACCAGGGCAATCGAACCGCCGCCAGACCGGCCCCCCTGGCCATCGATAAAATCGTCTTCCTTCGGAAGCGCACACAGTGCGGATAGACCCAACCTTCTCCCTCGAAATCCTTCCGGTCCTCGTAGAAGGTCGCCGCAATCAAGCCACCGTCCGCCAGGTTCGCCCGGAATTCAGCCAAAGCTTTTGCCAGCAAGTCCTTGCCCGTGTGCGAGAAAATGGATTGCGCGACGATGAAATCGAACTTCTCCCCAAACCCGGAAACCGAGAAGGCATCGCTCCAGGAAAAGACCGGCCTTTTCCGCGCACGCAAACCCTCCCCCAAATCCTTCTCGAATGCCTCTTCGACCAGCCATCGATTGGGTTCAACGCCAAAATAGCGGTTCGCGTCCAGAAACGGAATCAGCAAGCGCCCGGCCCGGAGCGAGCCACAGCCGAAATCAAGAACACGATGCCGGGACCGCAGACCGAGCGAGGTCAATAATTGAAACTGAGTGGCCCCCATCCAGTCAAACTGATCGGGCGGACCCACGTAAGCGTGGTAGTGGGGATCCCCTGCGCACAGTGGTTGCGGCTCATTCATCAATCGCCTCCTCGTTTCGAGTGAATTCCCACGCTCTGCGGTACTCCTGCAGGAAGGGAAAAATGGCCGCCCGTGCCTCGACCTCCCGGAGAGCTTCGGGACTCCACGTGACCTCTTCCCGCGTTTTTCTCGGTTGTTGAAACATCCGTTCGGCGCAGGCGGTTAGGTACTCATCCTCCGGCTCGAGACCCAGCCACTGGCACAGCGAGCGCAACTCCGATTGGGGCGAGGCGACCAGGCTCTCCAGGGTCACCGTACGCAAGCGACCCGGAGGAAGGCGTTCCTCCAAAGCCAGAATCGCTTCACAGTGGGCGAAATACCAGGGGATCCGGTCTTCTACCGGTGCTCCACTGCGCTTCGCCATCGTCGAAATCGCATCCAGGGGATCGCGGACCCCATGCAGGAGGACCACTTCCGCCCCGACGGTTTCCTCCAACTGCGGCAGGAGTCCGTAATCACCTTGCAGGAGAAGCAAAGCCGGATTCCAGATTTTGTCTCCGACCACCCGGACCTCTCTCTTTTTGGAAGCCGACCCTCTTCCATAGTTGTAGCCCTCCCATCGCAGACCATGGGTCCGGCTCCTCTCCGAGTAATCCCGAATCTCAGCGAGAATGTCCGAACGGGTCCGCCCCCGCCAAAACTCACCTGACGACCTGGATTCCTGGGCAACCATAGCTGCCGGATGTGCATCAATCAACGCCCCGAAAAGAGTAGTGCCACTCCGCGCGTTTCCCACAATGAGCAGAAATTTTTCTATTGCTTCGAATTCCATTGAAAAACGTAAAACCTATCACTGAACCCGCGCCGAAACACGTTCAAAAAGATTGACGAGTCCCGCATGTCTCCCGTCTTTTGGCGGTAGAACCCGAAAACAACAGGAATCGACCACCCGATGCAGAAACTTACGATTCTCGCCATCCCCCCCCTCGGCCCCCGCATTGAGAAAATAGGTTCCCTCGGGCAGCGAGCAGCGGAAGGTAAACTCGACCATCACCTGCTCTCCAGGTCGGAGGTGCTCGCAGCCGGGATCATCGGCGGAGGTCCGAAACCCCGAAAGGTCCAGCCCCGAGGTACTGCGCAGAAGGGTTCCAAAAACGACATGAAAAGAATCCCTTTCGACGAAGGCGGTGTAGCGGAGGCGATACTCACAACCGTTGGAAAGTACATTGACCGTCTCGTTCGAGGCGTTGAGGATGTAGGGTTGCGAAAGACGGATGCCTTCGCAGGAGTACTCCACCTTCGATTGTGACCGCAGCCCCGGATCGAGGAAGCTCTCATCTCCTTCTTCCCGGGCCGCCACTTCTGTTTCGAAAATCGACTGCCCGGGTTGGCCCTCTGCGTCATCGTTCTCCTCCTCGTCGACCCAATCCCCCGCTCGGATCCTCTCCAGGATCCCGGCCTGTCTCTCCGGCGCACTATAGATCAGGCGGTGGTATTGCTTCGCTACCGTCGCCGGCTCCTCGTCGAGAATCAGGGTTCCGCCATGCAGCAGAAAAGCCCGGTCGCACAACTCCACCACCTGGGCCGAGGAGTGGGAGACCAGCAGGATCGTCGTACCCCGGGCCCGCAAGCTCTCAATCCGCGCAAAGCACTTGCGCTGGAAGGCCTCGTCGCCAACCGAAAGCGCTTCATCCACGATGAGGATGTCCGGCACGATAGTAGTCTGAACAGCAAAAGCCAGCCGCACCATCATGCCGCTCGAATACGTCTTGGTCGGCTGATCGACAAACTCCCCGATATCGGCAAAATCGAGGATCTCGTCCAGTTTTGCCTCCGCCTCCGCGCGGGACAGCCCCAGGATCGCCGCGTTGAGGAGGGCGTTTTCCCGCCCGGTGAAGTCCGGATTGAAGCCCGACCCCAGCTCCAGGAGCGCGGCCACCTTGCCCTTCACCCGAAATTCGCCCTCGGAGGGGCGCAGTGTCCCGGCCAAAATTTGCAAAAGGGTACTCTTACCGGAACCATTGCGGCCCATGATTCCGATGATCTCCCCGGCCCGGATTGAGAAGGACAAATCGCGGAGGGCAAAAAAGTCATGGTAGTAGCCATGGTTCTGGCCTTCGCTTGCGGGACTCCAGCTCGCCGGGCGGATAGCCGGGGGCATGACACGACCGATCGCCCGGAGAAGAGGGTATTTCAGCCGGGCCGACGGGTCTTTCCAGATCCGGTAGGCCTTGGACAGGTTGCGGGCGTGGATGGCTATGGGGTCAGACGACATCGGCAAAAGCACTTTTGAGGCGGGAAAAGGTCCACCAACCGATTCCGAGGAGAACCAACCCGAAACCATAGGCGTACAGCAACCACCCCCATTCGACCGGCATGTGCCACAGGAGCAGGCGGCGCGATTGCTCAATGACATGAAGTAAGGGGTTGAAGCGTAGAAACTGCCAGATCGCGGGCAACTCCTTGGCCATAACGGAGGAATAAAACACTCCACTGGAATACAGCATGATCATTGAGAGGGGCGCGACCATGTTCTGGATGTCCCTGAGAAACACACCCAAAGCCGAAAGCAGCCATCCCATTCCAAAAGCAATGATCACGACCGGCCCGATTACCACCGGAAACCAGAGAAACGAAAAGGAAAAACTTTTTCCCAAAACGAGCATGAAGAGCAATACCAGCACCATCCCCACCCCAAAGCGAAAAAGCGCAACCGCCACATGCGCAGGTGCGATGACCGCGAGAGGCATCTTTACTTTCTTGACCAGATTCGGCTGCCCCAGAACCGCTCCGGGTGCCGCCCCGAGCACTTCCGCCAGCGTCTGAAACAGGGTCAGACTCAGAAAAATCCCCAGGGCATAGTCCCAGGCCGTCTGATCCGGCACCCCGGCATAGCGACCATTGAAAATCAAACCGAAGACAACTGTGTAGACCGCCATCTGCAACAGCGGCGAGAAGACCAGCCAGGACATCCCCAGAAGGCTGCCCTTGTGGCTCTGGGCCAGAAACCGCCGAAACAATTGACGGAACAGGTAAAAGGCTTGCGCGGTCTCAGCCATTTTCCGACTCCCGGAAGGGCAAATCTTCGTCCGCCGAAGAAAAAATTTCTTCCAATACCGGAATCAACGCCTTCGCCCGGTAGTTCATCGATTCCAATCGCGCCACCCGATCCTCAAAAAAGATCCGATCCGGTCCTTCCGCAAGTTTTTTTACCTGGCCACTCATCTTCGCAGCACGCTTGGCCGTGTTGTCCACATACTGCTCCAGCTCCCCTCGCAAAAACATTCCCACGAATCGATGAAAATCCGTCTCCGCCTCAAATAACTCGCGCCGCTCACCGGGAACAAAAGACGGACGCACCGCCCGGAAGACCTTCAAGGTGCGCAATCCCTGGCTCGCCGAACCCGTACTGATGCCCAGTCCCTTCGTCAGATCGTCCATCGAAACCGGCTCGCGACTCCCGTAAATGAATCCGTAGATCGATCCAATCGTCTTCGGCAGCCCCATCAACCGAAACAACCGAACCATGAAATCCACAACCTCCGATCGCAAATCTTCCACGCTGGCCCCCTCGCCTTCCCACTTTTCCGGTTTCATAAATTTCATCATTTTCATTAAAAAATGAAACAGTCGAGGAAAAAGTTACTCTGTAAAATCTCCCCCGTCGTAGTGGTCGACGTGAGGAGACCCTCTCCGGCGTAGTAGTCGACGTGAGGAGACCCTCCTTTGTGGTGGTCGACGTGAGGAGACCCTCTCTTCGGCGATCAGAAGGATCCCGCCATGGCCGGGGAGTCTCCTCACGTCACCTGCTACGGGGAGGACCCGAAGGAAAGCATTTTCGTAGTGGTCGACGTGAGGAGACCCTCTTCGGCGATCAGAAAAATCCCGCCATGGCCGGGGAGTCTCCTCACGTCGCCTGCTACGGGGAGGACCCGAAGGAAAGCATTTTCGTAGTGGTCGACGTGAGGAGACCCTCTTCGGCGATCAGAAAAATCCCGCCATGGCCGGGGAGTCTCCTCACGTCGCCTGCTACGGGGAGGACCCGAAGGAAAGCATTTTCGTAGTGGTCGACGTGAGGAGACCCTCTTCGGCGATCAGAAAAATCCCGCCATGGCCGGGGAGTCTCCTCACGTCGCCTGCTACGCGGAGGACCCGAAGGAAAGCATTTTCGTAGTGGTCGACGTGAGGAGACCCCCGGACGATCAAAAAGATCCCGCCATTGCCGGGAGAGTCTCCTCACGTCGTCTGCTACGAGAAAGAACGAGATGGAAAGCGGTTTCGTAGTGGTCGACGTGAGGAGACC
>CAZWFJ010000116.1:0-13749 GCA_964633135.1 uncultured Puniceicoccaceae bacterium
CCTTCTCCACATCTCCAAACAAAACCTCCCCATTCACCGTCCGACTCATCAGGTGAAAGTAACTCAGGTGGTCCGATACCTTTTTTCGTTTTCTAGCCATGCCCACATTCCATTCCAAGATTCCCCAGCCCGTCAACCCAATAATAGGTCAGTGCTAATAAATAGTTGGAATTCGCCCTTGAAATGATGGGAATGGTTTTATGTCCTCTTGAACCGAATGACCAAAACCCTATTGTTACTGAGATGAGGAACCAAATTTTACCGATGCTTTTATTGGCGGCCGTGACGCTTTCCGGTTGTACTACGTTTCAATCCCCCTCGCTGACCGGTGAGTGGGAATTGCGAAAGGATGGAGAGGTTCAGGCAGACTTGATCTTTGGGCCGGGAGACAATTTCCATGTCGACCTTCCTGCGGTTGAGGGAATCGAAGTGAAGGGAATTACGCATGTGGAAGGGAGGGAGATCACGTTTTTCAACGAAAGCGGTACGGATGCGATTGCCTCCGACCCGACTCCGGGTACCTACCTGTACTCGATTGAGGGGGATACGCTGCGCTTTGAGAAGATCTCCGATCCCCTGGAGCGCCGGGCGAAGTTTCTGTCGCAACCGTGGACCCGAGTGGCGACGAAGGAGTAGCGGGCTGGCTGGGTGAATGGTCAGCTGGGCGATCGGAAGCGCGGATGATTTTTACGCGTTCAGTCGAGCCGCAATCCCAAAGACCGGAGAAGACCATCTCGCATATCCAGGGTTCTCGCTTTCTACCGGTTTTTTAATTCTGCCGGAGTGGCTCAGGTTCCGGTGTTCCTTCCCTCCCGCTTCAGTGCCTCACCCGCCACCTTTTTGTAGGTGGGCACGTAGCGGCTCAAAACGATCCGATAGATCCAGCAGGAAATAAAGCCGGCCGCCAACCCGAGAATGATTCCCCCCAGGAAGGTCCCTCCGGCAAGACGACCGAGCAACTCGGAGACGACGCTGGACCCTGATTCGCGGGTGCGTTCGATGATGAACTCGAATGTTTGCCGGAACGAAAATTCCCGATTTGAGGCCTCGGCAAGCAAAGCTCCGAAGCGGACGGGAGATTCGCCGAAGAAACTGTTAATCAAGAGGCTGCCGATCTGATAATTGAGGTACCAGATGGGGAGAACCGTGATTGGGTTCGAGATCAGCTGCAAGGCGATGAGAATCATCAGGTTTGCCCGAAACGCCAGAGCGAGAAAGAAGGCGATGAGAATCTGCAACCCATAGAGGGGCAAGAGCGTAAGGACCCAGCCGACGTAAAATGCCGGAACAACCGCACTGCGCCGGAACGACCAGAGGAAGTCCTTTTTCCTTGCTGTTCCCGCGAACCAGCTGAGTACGGGATAGCGGTGGATATTGGACCGCCTGGGAAGCGGGCGCAGGAGCCTTTTGACCCGGCGAATTCGGGAAAACCGCTTTTCCCTTTGCTCTTGTTCTTCGGCTTCCGTCATGGATTCTCCCGGTTCACCACAAAGCCTGCCAATTTATGGTCTTTTTTTCGCCGCCCACTTGGCGATCTCCTCGTCGAGGCGGTTCTCTGCCTTCTGCAGCGATTCCTCCAGGGACCAATTGGGGAGCGAGAGAGCCACACAGTAACAATCACCGAGTTCCCGGCAAAGTTCCTCCGAAATCCCCTCCTCCAATGCGCCGGCAAAGACGGCAACCGCCGCCCCTTTTTTGACGGCCTCCCGCAGGAGTGCAACCGGTCCTTTTCCTGTGAGCGAACTGCGATCCATCCGTCCCTCGCCGGTAAGGACCCAGTCGGCACTTTCGATCCGGTGCTCCAGCCGCACCCAGTCGGAAAAGAGGGAAAAGCCCGGCTCCACCCTCACCTCGGCGAGTGAAGAAAGGCCAAAAGCGATGCCACCGGCAGCACCCATTCCTGGCTGATCGACGGACGGACGGAAGGGAGAGGCCTCGATCATTTTACTGGCCATCCGCACCATAGCAGTCTCCATGCGGTCAGGGTCGCGCAATCCCTTCTGCGGGCCGAAGACCCGGGTCGCCCCTGCATCACCGAGAAGAGGACTTTGGACGTCGGAGGCGATCACCAAGGGCGGAACCCGTACGGCTTCCGAAAAGTCAACCGCATCCACCTCCTCGAATCGCTCGGGACAAAGATCCGCCAGAGGCTGGCCCGCGCGATCCAAAAACCGCACCCCCAGTGCCTCGAGAGTACCGACTCCGCAATCGTTGGTGGCACTGCCCCCTACTCCGAGCAAGATATGATCGGCTCCCTGCCGGATCGCGCGCTGGATCAACTGGCCGGTCCCCCGCGAGCTTGCCCGCCACGGATCGCGCTCAGCCGGTGCCAGGAGAGGAAGGCCGCTGGCAGAGGCCATCTCCAGGACCGCCACCCTCTGCCCTTCCATGCAAGCAATTCGCGCCCGCGCCCGGGGCGGAATCTCCTCCGCCTCGACCCAACCGATAGGCGCACGGACCCGTCGACCGAGCGGATCGGCTACCTCGTGCTCCTCCTGTTGCCCATGGCAAGCATCGGTAAAGGTCAGGCAGAACCCCTCCCCCCCATCGGTCAGCGGAGCCTCCGACACCGAAGCATCCGGGCAGACCTTGCGGACTGCTTCGGCGGCGATTCGGCAGGCCTCTCCGGCGGTCAGAGATCCCTTGAATTTGTCGAAGGCCAGGAGGATGTTCATAATGTTGTTCCGGGATTGAGACTGAATCACCCGCCAGTGCGAACCCTCCAGCGGATCGGCCTACCGCAGTTCCCGGCCCGTCTTGCCGTCGAGAACCTTGAAGTTCTCAACGTGGTAAGAGGGATCGGCCCGAAAAGAAAGGTTCAAGTTGTAGCTTTTTTCCAACTCGACCAGATGGGCCTCATCCTCCGAGCGCAATCGCTCGAGGTTGACGGGGTGCAAGAGGATGCGGAGGAAAAGTGGCTCGTCACCGGTATTGGTCGCCCTTGCGTGGCGGGAGACGCTCACGATGCGGCGCTGGATCTCGACGCTGATCGACCGGGCTGATTTCACGATGCCGCGTCCGTTGCAATACGGGCAGGATGTATAGATCCCGCTGGAGTGGCTCTCCTTGTGGCGCTGGCGCGACATCTGCAGGAGTCCCAGCTGTGAGATGGGCAGCACGTGGCTCTTGGCGGCATCCCGGGCCATCTCCTGCCTCATCTTTTGGTAAACCGCGTTGCGATCGCGCTTCTGCTTCATGTCGATGAAGTCGATAATGATCAATCCCCCGATATTGCGAAGCCGGATCTGGCGGGCTACCTCGGCAGCGGCCTCAAGATTGGCCCGGACGATAAAGTCCTTGCCATCTTTGGAGCCCCCCTTGTGCCCGCCCGTGTTCACGTCTACCGAGACGAGGGCCTCGGTCTCCTCAATCACAATCTCACCCCCGCTGGGCAGAGGTACCTTCCTCATAAAAGTCTGCTCGATCTGGCGCTCGACATTGAAACGCTCGAAGATTGGAATATTCTCCTTGAAAAGAGCAATTTTCGCCTTCGAGCGACTGGATATCTGCCCGACCAGAGCACTCATGCGCTGGTGGTCATCGGGGTCGTCAATGATGACACGGTCAATCTCCTCGGTGAGGAAATCGCGCACCGTTCGCTCGACGAGGTCCGGCTCCCGGTAGAGGCACATCGGCTTCTTTGAGGTGCCGATTTTCTCCTGAATATCCTCCCATTTGCGCAGGAGCAGGTGCAGGTCGCGCACGAAATAGCGAGCCTTCTTGCCCTCGCCCGCCGTACGCATGATCACCCCCATCCCCTCCGGGATAGTCAGCTCGCGCAGAATCTTTTTCAACCGGCTCCGCTCGGCCTTTTCGGCGATCTTCCGGGAGATCCCGCACTGGCCGGAAAAAGGCATGAGTACGATAAAGCGCCCCGGCAAGGCGATATTGGTCGTGGTGCGGGGACCCTTGCTGCCGATACTGGCCTTCGTGACCTGGACCACAATCTCCGAGCCGACCGGATATTTGTTCGGGATATCCTTTACAGTGATCTTCTCCGGGGGCTTCGCCCCTTCCTTGCTATCTTTATTATCGCGGACGATCTCGATCGTGTTGTCGTTTGCGGCCGGGAGGATGTCCCAGTAGTGCAGGAAGGCGTTTTTCGGCTCGCCGATATCGACGAAGGCCGCCTTCAGGCCCGGTTCCAGGTTCTGGATTTTCCCTTTGTAGATGGTCCCGACCATCCGGTCGTCCCCTTGGCGCTCGACCTCGAACTTCTCCAAAACCCCGTTGCGCAAAAGGGCGACCCGGGTCTCGAGAGGTTCCGAGTTGATGACCAGCTCAGCAAAGTCCTTCTTCTCGCGGCGGAGTGCCCGGACGATCCGGGTGACCATCGGCTGTTTTTTCGAACGCCGGGAGGCGTCTTCCTTAAGCTTCTCGTCCGGAATCACTTCGACCGGCTTTTCAACCGGTGGCTTTTCCAACTCGTCGAGGTGAATGTCTGCTTCTTCCTCTGCGCCTTCATTCGCTTTGGCTGCGAGGGATTCTTGTGATGAGTCCATGATTTTTTCCTGTTTTTCGGGTGTATTGTCATGGAGAACTCCCTTCCCTCTGTGCGCTCCCGTGCTCCGGGAAAAACTGGCTGCCTGGTCCTCACGAAAAATCCTTTCGGAATCGGTAAACGGACTGGACGAGACCTTGTAGAGCGCAACAGCTCAAAAGAAAAGAGCCTCCGTAAGTCATGAACGGAAGCGGCAGCCCGGTGACCGGAGTCAGGCCCATGGTCATTCCCACATTAATAAAAACATGGACCATCAGGAGAACACTGACCCCCACGGCGAGCAGCATCCCGAATCGATCGCGGGAAAGACCCGCAATCCGAAAACCATTCAGGATGATCACTGCGTAGAGCACCAAAGCTATCGCACTTCCGACAAAACCTTTCTCCTCCGCGAGAACCGCGAAGATGAAATCGTTATGAGCCACCGCCGGGGGCAGGTAGCCGAGCAGGGCTTGGGTGCCGAGGCCCCAACCCTTGCCAAAAATTCCTCCCGATCCGATGGAGATCAGGGATTGTTTGACGTTCCAGCTATCACCGATCCCCCGGGGGTCGACGAGATCCGGAACCACAAAAGACAAAATACGGTCGCGTTGGTAATCACGCAATGGCAACACGGCCAAATCCTCGTAATCGGGACGCCCCTCCTCGGCAAGAACTGCGGGTTCTTCCGCGTAGGCATACTGGTAGTAGCGGTAGGAATCGAAGGCGACGATCGCGATGATCAGGGCAAAGATTCCGAAGGATACATAGAAAAAGCGATCCGACAGCTTCGATACGAACAGCAGCCCGAAGACCAGAGGGGGGAAAACCAGGGTCGACCCGAGGTCGGGCTGCATAAAAACCAGGGCCATTGGCAAAGCCGCGATGAGCGCCACTTTGAGCAACGTCTGCAGAGAATTGCGAAAATCTCCGATCCGGGACCGGGCCAGCACGCTGGCGATCATGATCAAGACCGCAATCTTCGCCAGCTCCGAGGGCTGGAGGTTGAAAAATCCCAGATCGATCCAGCGACGCGCCCCGTAAATCTCGACTCCGAGCGGGGTCTCCACCAGAAACAGGAGTGCGATGCTCCCTGCATAGATCAAGTGCGCTTTTTCCAGAAGAATCTTGTAATTGACGAGTGAGACGAGAGTATACACCCCAATTCCGAGCACAATCCAGATGATCTGCATTTTCCACAGTCCGCCACCCGTATACGCCTGGGCAGACCGGATGAAAAACACCCCGGCCAATGCCAGAATCAGCATTGCCGCAGGAGTCACCGGGTCGAACCGCCTTTCGGCGGCACTGCCTTCCCATTCTGAAGGTCGGCTTGCTACGCTCTCGTTTGCCACTGGTATCCGCAAAACAATGAGTTAGAACAGAACTTTTTCAAATGAACAAGGAAGAAGAATTCGTAAATCCCGAAACTCCGCACTCCCAGCCGGAAAAGGCGTACAAAAACCTGGAGTTTCTCAACAGCCATGTCGCCCGGCCCATTCGCGTCCTGTGCGAGCTGACGGAGCCGGGTGCCCGGCTCGCAAAGGAAGGCGTGCGCAACACGATTGTTTTTTTCGGCTCAGCCCGCAATCCTGCTCCCGAGCGGGTGGAGAAGCTGCTGGAAGAACTTGAGGCCAGCCAAACGGGACCGACTCTCTCCGAGGACGCCGCCCGCCAGCTCGAAGCCCGCCGCCGCCAGATTGACCGAGCGGCGAAGTACTACCGCCTCTCCCTCGAGTTGGCCCGAAAGCTAACGGAGTGGTCCCTGGCCCAGGAGGACCCGGACAAGCAGTTCTACATCTGCTCCGGGGGTGGGCCAGGAATCATGGAAGCGGCCAATCGGGGTGCCAGCGAGGCCGGGGGCAAGTCCGTCGGCCTCGGAATCAGCCTCCCCTTCGAGCAGAAGCTCAATCCCTATTGCGACCCGGACCTGAGCTTCGACTTTCACTACTTCTTTTTGCGAAAGTACTGGTTCCTGTATCACGCCAAGGCGCTGGTCGTCTTCCCCGGCGGATTCGGAACCTTCGACGAACTCTTTGAAATGCTCACCCTCGTCCAAACCCGCAAGACGACCAAGCCCATCCAATTCCTTCTCTTCGGACGGGAGTTTTGGGAGAAGACGATCAACTTCTCCAACCTGGTCGAGTGGGGCACGATCTCTCCGGAGGATCTCGGCCTCTTCCGCATCATTGATTCGATTGAAGAAGCCTTTGACATCCTGATCCACCCCTTCGAGAAGGGACTCATAGCACCGGAGCGCGATCCCGCAGTGACGCTGTAGCGCCGAGTCCCTGGGGCAACGCCCTGGGTCTAATGGTGCTCGGTTAAGCAATTATTCGGGGCCGAAAGAATTCCTGTTCGCGTCACACCCGCCGCCGCCCACAGACCCGGAGAAGGATCGACCCAAGCCCCTTTTGGTGCGGTTATTCGCGGGGCTGTGCAGCCATGGAGGCGGCCTCGGCGGCTTCGGCTGCGGAGGCAAAATCGGGAAGGCAAGTTGTACCCACACAGAGGCGAAAGGCATCGCCCGGCAGGCCGGGGTCGACGTTGAGCCAAGTCGGTCGCCAGCATCGTTCAGCCAGTTTCCCCGCGACCCCGAGGAGTGCCTCCGGCGACCCGCTCTTGATGGAGACCAAGCCGGAAGCATCCTGACACCAGCCCGCGAGCGCAAAGGCGACCCCGTTCGGAACCCGTTCAAGCAGGCTAGCATAAGAGGTGCGCAGCTTTTCCTTGGCACCCCCAAAAGCCAAATCCGATGAGACCGTCGCCAGCCCGGCGAAAAGGTGAGCGAGGGTCGAGTTCCCGCTCGGGGTCGCATTGTCGTACCATTCAACCTGGCGAAGGAGGGGGCTTTCGGCCCTGTCTGAGGTGAAGAAAAACGCAGTGCCGGCCTCGTTGGAAAATCGTCCGAGGATAATCGCGGCGAGGCTTTCGGCACGCCGGAGAAATCCCTTGCATCTCTCGGGATCAAAACAATCGCCCCGACCCGAGGCGGCGAGGCAGGCATGTGCGAAGGTTGCGTAATCATCCAGAAAGCCCTCCGGGGCGTCGGGTCCGGAGCGGGCACGCAGTTGATCCTCGCTGAAATGATGATCCCAGAGAACATCGAGCACCTCTCCGGCCCGTTCGACCCAATCTCCCCGCTCGAAGATGACGCCGGCCTGCAGAAGAGCGCGGGCGACCAGGGCGTTCCAGAAGGTCAGCTCCTTATCGTCGCGTGCGGGCGGCGGACGTTCGCTTCGTTTCTGCCACAATCTTTCGCGGGCCTCCCGCAAAAAGTCACGATCCTCGAGTGAACCGTCGAACTGGGGATAGGTCAGGCCCTCCTCAAAATTCCCCTCTGGCCCCACACGATACGTCCGGCAGAACCGCTCGGCGATCTCTTTGCCCAGAACGTCCTCCAGCTGACCGGGCGTCCAGCAGTAGAATCGGCCCTCCCCCTCCGGCGAATCCGCGTCGACCGAGGCGGCGAACAGCCCGGACGGCAACCTCATCTCCCGCTCGAGCCACACGACGGTCTCTTCGACGACTCGTTGGTAGAGGGGCTTGCGATACCGGGACCAGGCGATGGCGAACGTCTCCACGAGCAGGGCGTTGTCGTACAGCATCTTCTCGAAATGGGGAATGGTCCAGGAGGCATCCACACAGTAGCGGCAAAACCCGCCGCCCACCTGGTCAAAAAGCCCCCCCGAGGCCATCCGGTCCAGAGTCAGGGTCACGGATTCATCGACGATATCCGCGAGCTGCGGGAACTCGTTTCCGCAGGCCCTGGTCTGCCGCATGGCGAGCAGAAACTGGAGAACCATCGTGGGCGGAAACTTGGGTGCTCCACCAAAACCACCGTTTTCCGGATCGCGCGACTCGACAATACGCTTCATCGCCCCGAGCAGATCCCGTGGACTCCACGGGGCACCCTCTTCCTGCGCCGTGGCCGAGAGGTGCTTCAGGTTGGCGACGATGTTTCCGGCGTTCTCTTCGAGTTCCTCCCGCTTCGTCTGGAAATACTCGGAGACGCGCATGATGAGTTGCGGCCAGGGAATGAGTCCCTGCCCCCGATCCTCCGGCGGGAAGTAAGTACCCCCGTAAAAGGGTCGGCCATCGGGGAGACAAAACATGTTGAGTGGCCAGCCACCGTGCTGGTTGATCATCTGGACCGCCTCCATATACACGCGGTCGACATCCGGGCGCTCCTCGCGGTCGACTTTGATACAGATGAAGTGCTTGTTCATCAGCCGGGCGATGTATTCGTTCTCGAACGACTCGTGGGCCATCACATGGCACCAGTGGCAGGAAGAGTAGCCGATTGAGACGAGGACCGGCTTATCCTCCTCGCTGGCCCTGGCAAAGGCCTCCGGACCCCACGGGAACCAATTCACAGGATTCTCGGCGTGCTGGCGGAGATAAAGACTGGATTCATTTGCAAGAAGATTGCTCATGCCCTCACTCTTCAACGGAATCCCCGGAAGTGGCAAATGTCTATCCGATCTTTTCGCAATTCGAGCCGCGATTGTGGGCGGCGGTGCGAAAGTGGAGTCGTTGTTGAGCAGAAATTTTAGGACACCAAAAAATTTTAGGACACCCATAGTTTTGCGAAATATCCTTGCCTTTTTAACCCAAAAAGAGAAAGGGTTCACATTTGCTATATTGTACTAGGATGAATCGACTGGAATTTCAGCTCGGATCACAGGGAAATATTATGGGTGCCCAGAACCTCGCCGTTTTACGTTTTGAAACCCTCCGCCTCGGCGGCGCCGCGGAGGCGGAGGTCGCCGGTCAAAAAAGTGAACCCTCGGGTTTTTTCCTGACAAACAACCAAACCGGCAGCCAGTTGAAAGGCATCGGCCGCGCGGAGCGGATGCGTCCTTAGGAGACGGAGAGCGCGCTCCCTCACCGCGATGGTCGGCTGAACCTCGATCCAGCTCTCGGAAAGCATGTCCAACCGCACCCTGGCCTTCGCCTCGTCCTCACGCCTCAGGCTCCCCTCGCGTTTGCGCCGGCAGAAAGCGGACTCGATTTCCGCCAAAGTGCCATACCACACGACCACGCTCGAATCTTGGCTCAATTGCGTCTCCCGCAAGTCCGAATCTGCCTCAGTCAGCAGTAGCGGTGTCAGAGCAGAACTGTCCCAGTAAATCATCGCTCCTCACGTTCCTCCAAAATGGCGCTTGTCAGGTAATTACGGCCCCCGCCTCTGGGGTGCTTTAGAAAACGGCTCAACACGAGCGATTTTTGGGGTGGCGAGACGATACCCCGGGCCGAAAGCCCCAACCAATCATCCGCCAGGCCGCCATGCGCCAAAGGTTGCAACGAGGCGACCGGTTTGCGCCGGTCAGTAATCAGAATGGTCTCCCCGGAGGCCACCTCTTTCAATTGCGCCGAAAGATTGTTTTTTAAAAGAGTCACACTAGTTGTTTTCATTTGGCTAGATTGGCCTTTATATCGAGAGAAGTCAACTTCAGGCATAGAGTAGAAATTTTAGGACACCCATAGTTTTGCGAAATATCCTTGCCTTTTTAGCCAAAAAAAAGAAATGGTTCACATTTGCTATGTTATACCATGAAGAATAGAGGGGAATTTCAGCTCGGATCACAGGAAAATATTATGGGTGTCCAGAACCTCGCTCCTTCCACCGACCGGATTCCCGAATCCAGCCGCTCCTGGCTCCTCGAAAACGGTTCCTGGTTCGATGTCTCGACCACGACCGTTTACCCGGTCGACAATGATTCCACCGCCGTAACCGTCTTGACAAACAAACGCCGTCTGTCCGGCTTCTCGGGCGATCTCGTCTCCGAATCCATTCGAGTTGATATCGACGGAAATGAAACCGCAAGCACCACCGAGATCGACCCTGCCACCAAGACCGTCACCCGCTCCACCGACGTGCCCGGCTCGACAATCATTGCCGTTTCGACCACCATCAACGGCTACCTGAAATCCCAAAACTCCACGACGGTCGCCGCCGCCACCACCTACGGCTATGACGGTCTCGGCCGCCAGGTCTCCATGAAAGATCCTCGCCACGCAGCCTCATCGACCATCTCCTATCTCCCATCTTCCACCCAGGTCGCAACGCAAACCGACGCCGACGGAAACACCACCTCCTTTGCCTACGTCCCCAACGGCTCTCCCGGTGCCGGGCAGGTCTCCGAAATCACCGACGCCCTCGGCCAGAAGGGCTATTACGCTTACGATCTTCTCGGTCGTCAGACCCGCACCTGGGGCGAGACGGACTACCCGCAGGAATACGGCTACAACTCCTACGGGGAGCTGGCCACCCTCACCACTTGGCGCGATGCGACGGGCAGCATCGACTTCACCACCGCTATGTGGCCGAGTCCAACCGGGGGCGACGTTACGACCTGGATCTACCAGACCTCCACCGGCCTCCTCACCCGCAAGGAATACGCCGACACCAACGGCACCGATTACTCCTACGACAGTGCCAACCGCCTTTCCGTCCGCACCTGGGCACGCGACGGCGGCCTCGACACCACTTACGGCTACGACCCCGCCACCGGGGAGCTAACCAGCGTCGACTACGAAGACTCCAACACTTCCGATATCGTCTACACCTATGACCGCCTCGGACGTCAGAGCACCGTCACCGACGCCACCGGCACCCGCAGTTTCGCCTACGATCCGGCCAAGCTTCGGCTCGACACCGAAACCCTCGACGCCACCTTCTACGACGGCATGGTTCTGGATTCTAGCTACGACACCTTTGGCCGCGCGAGCGGATACACACTCAGCGGAGCGGGGACACTCGTCTCCTCTTCCTACACCTACGACTCCACCGGTAGGCTGCTAACCGTCTCCGATGGCACGGACACCTTTACCTACGCTTACGAAACGGACAGCAATCTGCTTGCCTCGGTCACGGCACCAGTGCATGCTGCCTCCTACGATTACGAAGAAAACCGCAATCTAATGACTGTCATCGACAACAAAGTGTCCGGGACTTCCGTTTCGAAGTTCTCCTACCGCTATGATGGCATCGGGCGGAGAACGGATCGCGTCGACGAGGGCACTGCCTTCGCCCAAGACGCCTTGTTCGACTGGGACTATGATAGCAAAAGCCAGGTAATCGCCGCCGACCGCTACCTCGGCACCGATCCCGACAACCCCGGAACCCCCGTCGCAGCCGAAGATGCCGCCTTCGATTACGACCAGATCGGCAACCGCCTCACCTCAACCTTCGGCACCGCCTCGCAGCGCACCTACACCGCCAACGCCCTCAACCAATACACCTCTCTCACCATTCCCTCGGCCGCCCCCACCCACGATGCCGACGGAAACCTCACCTCCGACGGCAACGGCTGGCACTTCGAGTGGAACGGCGAGAATCGCCTGGAGGTCGCGAGGGATTATGCCGATCCGCTGAATCCGCCCACCAACGCGACCCGCTTGTCATTCACCTACGACTACCAAGGCCGCCGAGTAGCAAAGACGGTTGAGCAATGGGATTCTGTCTCCTGGCTCCTGACTTCTGAATCCCGATACATTTACGACGGCTGGAATCTGATAGCCGAATTCGACATTCAACCTTCATCCTTCACCCTTCATACTTCCTACCTCTGGGGCCAAGACCTCAGCGGATCCATGCAAGGAGCCGGTGGAGTAGGGGGCTTGCTCTCTGTAACGAAGAACCAGGAACCAGGAACGCCAAACTTCTACCCCACTTACGACGCCAACGGCAACGTCAGCGAGTATCTCGATGAAACCGGCGCTGTCGCCGCACACTACGAATACTCGCCCTTCGGACGCATAATCGCCTCGACGGGCACCTCGGATGACTTCGCCTTCCGGTTCTCGACGAAATACCATCACAACGAAACGGATCTCCTCTATTACGGCTTCAGATATTATAACCCCGAAACGGGGCGGTGGCTGTCGAGGGATCCCATTGGGGAGCGGGGTGGATTGAACCTGTATGCGTTTGTAAAGAATAATGGCTATTTTTTTTATGATTATCTGGGGCTATGCGAAAGAACAATTCGTGTTGGGCACCTTTTTAGTGGAGAAGAAAGCAATTGGGATCACTTCAATAGTGATAATAATGATGGCACAACTTGTTATGTTGGATGTGGTATGAATGTCCTCAACAACCAACAGAATGAGAATAATCCATGCGCTGGATGCGGTGAACCAAATCCTCCTCTAGAGAAGGATGGTAGATTCGTTTCTGATCCAACTGGCACTGGCCATGACACCGCTGGAGGCCCGGATGATGAAGCTGCTGCGAAAGCGGCAGATTTTCTGGGCGACGTTACTGAAATTGACACTTATGGTGCGGAACAAACTAATGAACTCATTAGTTCAAGAATAGATGCAATTAATAGTGAGTTGTGCGAGCCTGATGAAGATTCAGGTTGTCCTCCGTGCGAAACTGTTAAAATAACGATTGACTGTATTGGTGCGCAAGCTGATGGAAGTTCTTGGTCAGAAAAGCATTGTGGTAAAACCTATACTCATGATTGTAAAAACTAAAAACATCGATTAATCTATATGAAATTCATTCTTTTTGTATCTATAATTTTTTTTTGTTACACATCCTTTGCCAAGGATGAAGCTCCTGAGGCACTATGGAGCTATCTTTCAAAAATATACTACATTGATGACCGTGGAGTTTTAGGAAATGCTATAAATGAGATCAAAAGAGAAGAAAAAGTGCTTCCACAAAGAGTTACTATCTTGGGTGCGGTAAGAAGACCCGGCATTTATATGTCAGAGAAGCAGATTGATTTAGTTGAGATTGTAAGAAGGGCAGATCCTATATTAGAATCTAATGCTCCCAGTCATCTTGGGGCGGTTAATATTATTAGAAAATCCGAAACTGGAGATGAGGTGAAAGTCCTACTAATTGATCTTTCCGAACAGTTTGTATCTAGAGATGTAGTTACTATTTCGTTTCCTTTAATTAATGGTGATATTGTTTATTTATCATACAGGGCCTTGTTTTAGATAAACGAAATTTCGCGCAACAACTCTTCCGACCTCCGGCTCACCGCCGAAAGTCTTCCCGGTGCGTTCTACGGACCGGTCGCTCTCAACCGTTTCTACGTGTAAGCACTTTTTTTGACATCGTATTTTCGACCGAATTGGGGTCGTAGGGTTTTGGGGTGTTTTTGAACATTGCGGTCGTATTTTGTGGCCGTTTCCGTCGTAGGATTACGACGCGTACGGGCGTTTTGAGGGAAATGGCCGATGGGGTCAGACGGAAAGCGCCGATGAAAACCGGTGGAAAGTAGAGAATGAAAGAGTCTTACAGT
>CAZWFJ010000117.1:0-13747 GCA_964633135.1 uncultured Puniceicoccaceae bacterium
CCTCTGCAGCTCACTGTTTGCTGCTACCGCGTGATCTAAATGAACCAATCTCGAGTCGAGGGCGGGACGCCCTCGCTCCGTTCCCAATATTCTTCGTAGATCGTTTCAAATAGATCGAAGGCGTAGAGGCCGAAGTGCATGGAGCCGCAGGCGGGGTCGAGGAGACGAATCTCACGCGGGTCTTTCAGCGGGCGGTGTGGGATGTGGACGGGTTGGCGCAGGAGTTCTTCTTGGGAGAGTTCCCCAGTTTCCAGTTCTCGGTTTTCAGTTGGGGCGGCTTCGCCTTCCTTTAAGAAAATCTCATTGGGTCGGCGGACGAGATAGCGGCATTGGTCTTTGAGCCCGGTTTCGCCTTTCGTCATCTCATACCAGATCCGACCCAGGGTGTTGTCGGTGAGGAACTCGACGACGTAGCGTGGGGTGAAGAACTGGTTACGCACGGCCAGCTCGCGGGAGTTGCGCGGGGCGGCTGAGGCGTCGCGCATGGCCGTTCGTTCTTCTTTAGAATTCCAGTATTGGTAGATCCAGCCGATGGTCTCGTCCTCGGCCCAGAGAGGTTGGAGCGGCTCAGCGTTGATCTCGTCGAGGAGGGCTTCGATGCAGCTGTGGCTGGGGAAGAGGAGGCCCTGAGGGCTGAAGCGGTCGAAGAGGGCCGGGAGGTCGAGGGCGATCTCGTCGAAGACGGAGAAGAGGAAGTGGCGGTAGCGCGTGCCCTGGTCGTCGGACTTGCCGGACTGGTATTCGTAGAGTTGGAAGCCGGCTGATTGGGTCTTCTCGCTCACACAAGGTTGAAGGATGCCCCGGGCCTCGGCCATGCGGAGGGCGCAGAGGCGGTTGAGCACGGTGAAGGCCTGCTCCTGCAGGAGGTCGTAGACGGCAGGGTCGTATTGCCGCCAGATGCGGGTCTGCGGGGTGTTGGCCCGTTTGAACTCCAGAATCTCGCGAAGGAGGCGGGCGGTGTCGCGTCCGCTCTCGTCGAGGTGGGGGAGCTGATCGACCTCGGTCACCTCGCCCGTGACCTGAATGCCGTAGTGGGCGAGCAGGCGGGCGATCTCGCCGCCCGGCCGGTCATACTCGCCGCAGAGGAGGCGGCGGCACTGGTGGACGAAGGAGGAGAGCTTGTTGCGGGTATCGCGGTCGAAGGCCATGGGCTGGGAAACTTATTGCTTGAATTGCAGGGAGATGGACTTGCCCGCTTCGAGGTCGGCGCGAAGGGCCTGGAGCTGCTCGATCAGCTGATCGAGATCGGCTGCGGTGGCGAGGCTGCGGGGCAGCGCGGCCTTAGTGCTGCCGGGGGCGGGTTCGGGCTCAGGGGTCGGCTCCGGTTCCGGCTCCGAGGTGGCGGCTTGCTCGATGCGGCGGCGGAGGGCATCCAGCTCGCTGAGGGCCTGAATCTGGCCGGACTGGGAGGCGAGGATGGCCTCGATGGTCGGCTCGATGCGCGGGACGAGGCGGCGGGCCTCGTCGGCGAAGGCCTCTTGGGCGGATTCGTCGAGCGACTGGAAGCTGGCGGAGGCAAGGAGGGCATCGACCTGGGCCTGCACCCGCTGGGTGGCTTCCTCGCTCTGCTGGCGGCAGTGCTCGGCCACCTGGCCCTCCAGATCCTCCAGCTGCTGGCGGATGTCCTGGAGGTTGTCGACGAAGCTGCCGTTGCGGATGTGCAGGAGCAGGTCGGCGCTGCCGTCCTGCCAGAGTTCGACCAGTTCGGGCATTAGTTTTTGCTGATGGAGCTGGCGCACCTTGGCCGAAAGCCCGGCCACGCGGCGTAGGTCATTCTCCGCTCCCTGATCAAGGGAGGTGGCGATGCGGCGGGCCCATTGAAGGTCGTCGAAAATCTCTGAACTCTCCGCGCCGAAGAGGCGGATGGCCTCCGCGCCGTCGCTCATGAGGGCTTGATTGAGGCTTCGCTGGAGGCGCTCCAGGCGCTCGGTGTCGATGCCCAGATCCTGCAGGCGGTAGGGCAGGGACTGGAACTCCTGCTGGAAGGTGGGCAGATGCTTGGCGGCGGCTTTGGCGATCATCTGCGGGAGGGGCACGATGGTTTCGCCCGTCAGCTCGCTGAGCCGCTCGGCGGAGCGGCGGCGGATGTCCTCGGGCACCTCCTCCAAGTTGGGCTTGAGGGTGGCGCCGTTGAAGCTGGTGTTGTTTTGAAAGGCCTTGAGCGACTGCTCGCCGATGACCGGGTGCTCCTTGCCGTTGATGAGGAGCTTGACCTTCTGGGCATAGAAGAGGGCGGCGACGAGGTAGCGGGTGGTCTCCTTGCTCCAGCCGTAGGGCGGGCGGGTGAACTCGGTGAGGATGCGCTTGCCGTCCGGGTTGGCATGGCGGTCGAAGAAGGCGATGACCGCCTGGAGGGCCGGGTGCTGGAGATTGATCTCGGTGGCGGTGCCCTGGACCTGGACCAGGCCGAGCGGATCGCGCTCGCGGGTGATTTGCGAGAGGTCGTTGGTCTTGAGGAAGGCCTCGGCCACGTTCTGCGGGACGTTTTGCGGGGCCTTCTTGAACTGGTCGAAGACGACCTCGGCCACGGCGCTGAGCTTTTTCTTGCAGGCGTTGAAGAGGTCGCTGTCGGTGGTCTCCACGGCCTGGGCCTGTCCGGCGTAGATGAACCAGCCTTCGAGGAAGGCCTTGGAGAGGAGCTGGCGGACCTCGGCGGCCTTGTTCTGGGCGAACTGCTTCTGCCCGGTCAGGTAGCGGGCCACGGCGGGGTCCTGGTTGTTGCTCTGGCGCTTGATGATCTCCTCGGCCTGATGGATTTCTTTGAGGGCGGCGGAGAGGTCGCCCGGGATGCCGGCGGCCATGTAGATCTTACCCTTGTTGTCGCGAGCGTTGGACTCGATAATGAGGGTCTGCTTCTCGTCATCGAGGCGGCTGGCCGGGACGAGGCGGAGGACGAAGCGGATGTCCTTGTCGTTGCCCACGATCTCGTGCTCGCGGGCTCCGTCGAAGACGCAGACGCCGGAATCGACGGTCTTGGTGTTTTCGATGACGGCCTTGGGCGGACGGGCGAAGATTTCGCCGAGGATGCGGTTCTGGATGAGGGCGCGCTCGATGTCGGCCGCCGGGATGTTGGCTCGCTCCTGCTCGACCTTGGCAACTTCCTCGCTGAGGTAGCTGAGTTTGCCGTCGGTCTCGCCGATGGGGATGGTGGCGTCGGCAACCAGGCGGTCGATGGCGGCGTTGATGGCATCGTTGCGGGCGGCGGCATCGACGCGGGGGTGCAGAAGGGCGGCGATGTTCTCGCGGTTGGTGGGGAAGCCCTCGATCTGCTGGAGGAGCGCCAGGGCTTTGGCCACGCGCAGCTCCAGGCTGTCGAGACCGTAGCTGGCCGAGCGGGCGATGTTATCGACCTGCAGGGTGATCTCCCGGGCGGTGGCGGTGATATCCTTTTTCAGGATGTCGTAAAGCTCGGCGGCGGTGATGAGGGTCTCGGCAGGCGTCTCCAGCAAAGGGGTGCCGTCGGGGGTCTGGCTGAGGAGGATCTCCTCGACGCAGCGGATGGCCGAGCGCAGGCCGATACCGCCGTGCTGCCTGGCGAGCGAGCTGATCGCCTCGATCAGCACCTCGAAGTGCATGGGGAGCAGCGGGTGGAATTCGCCGAAGGACTTGCGGTCGAGCTTCGGGTAGCGGTCGCAGTCCCTGAGCTGGGTGGCGTGGAGGAGGCGCTCGCCGTGGTCGTTGAAGAGTTGCTCCAGTTGCTGGCTGCCCGCCGCGCTCTTCTTCAAGAGGCGCTTGTGGGTGATCTCCCGGATGTCGGAGGCCTGCAAGTCCGGGTCGATGGGGAAGCGGTCGCGGAGGCCGAAGAGCGGGCCGGTCTTGGGGAGAGTTTGCTGGGCGGTGGCGATGAGCCAGGCCCGGCCCTGGCCTTCCTGCTTCAGGTTCTTAGCGAAGCCGTCGAGGTTATTGATGAGATCCTCGTTGTTGCGGAGGAAGTGCCCGACCTCATCGACCACGAAGAGGACGCGGTCGCTGTCGGTCTTGGTTTTGATCAGGCTGATCATCTGCCGCACGATCTCGTCGTCGGTCAGGGTGGAAATGCTGGCCGTATCCCGGAAGGCGGTCGGGCTGTCCCAGATCTTCGGGTAGAACTCGTGGGCGAACTTTGAACAGGTGGGGAGAAAGAGAACGCGCTCCTTGACTAACTCGTCGAAGGTTAAGCCGGAGCTTTCCTCGACCTTTTGCTTGAACTCGTCGAGGCGGCCGTCGGTCTCCAGCAAGCTGAGGAGGTAGCCGGCCTTGCGGTCCGAGGGGTAGTTGGCCCAGCGGCAGACATGATCGAAGAGCTGGGTCGAGATGGGGGTGTTGGGGTTGTCGGCATTGCCCTGTGCCGCCAGGTCGACGAGGAAGACGGCGCACTGGTATTTGTTGATGACGGTCTGGAACTCCTGCTGGAGGGCGGGCGAGCCGAAGCGGGGCTTGAAATAGTCGAAGAAGCGCTTGCCCTCGATCTGGCATTCCGGATCGAAGGAGAGGCCGAAATACTTGGCGAAGGAAGACTTACCCGAGCCATAGAAGCCGGAGAGCCAGACGCAGCAGTCGGTGTCGCCGGTGCCGGACTGGG
This sequence comes from uncultured Puniceicoccaceae bacterium, assembly GCA_964633135.1. Classification (GTDB taxonomy): domain Bacteria; phylum Verrucomicrobiota; class Verrucomicrobiia; order Opitutales; family Puniceicoccaceae; genus Puniceicoccus. The sequence continues at coordinate 4,562 of CAZWFJ010000117.1, forward strand.
CGTCCTCGAAACGTCGCAGGAGTTTCTGGTAATCCTGCTCCAGATTATCGGTGACCACATAGTCCGAGGCTTCCTGCTTCAGGGTGTGGGGTTCGCGGTTGCTGAATTTGATGACCTTTTCGACGCGGCGTTCGAAGGTCAGACTGGGATCGAAGATTTCTTTGAGTTGGCTCATTTTGAATCGAATCTAAATGTGAATGGAGCGGTAGTTCCCGTCCGAGCGGTGGATACCGAGGAAGCGCGGGTTGATGTTGCCCTCGGCACCCGGCTCGGTGCCCGGGTAGCAAATGACGGCGGGCATGGGGAAGTGACCCTGCAACACCTGCTCGAAGGCGCTGACCCGCAGGATGGGGTGGAGGGCCTCCGTTTCGGTGAAAATGATGACCGGGTTGTGCTCGGCGGCGGCATCCTCGATGCGGGCGACGATTTCTTTGACGATTGGCGAATCGAGGTCGAGTTCGCCGCTGGCGGTGTCCCCGCAGAGTTGGCGGAAGAGCATCTGGTTGTTTTCGCGGTGGTCCGCCGCCAGGGTTGTTTCCATTTTGAGGCTGGCCTGCAGGATGCGGTTGGACTCGACGACTTTCTCGATGCATTCGGCAAAGGAGAGGATCACCGGGGTGAAGCCCTGGTCCTTCAAGCGCTTCAGAAGCTTCGGGAAGTTTTGGCGGAAACGGATCCAGTCTTGCTGAGGGTAGACCAGATTAAAGATACGTTCGCCATGGCGGGCGTCCACCGAGGAGGCGGGTGCGCTGACGGATTGCACCACTTTTTCGATCTTATCAGGAATTGAGAGCATCGATCAGATCCTTTCTAGTTTTGTAGTTCCATTCAATCCGGATGAGGTGCCCGGTATCCTGGGCGATCCAGTGCCCTCCCTGTTGCAGGCGGCTGATGCTTTCGGAAACGTCGTTCCGGCTCAGTCCGAGGAGCTGCCATTCTTCGGAGGCCACGATCTCGTCGTCGGAGAAGCCGTAGAAGTGGAGGTCGTAGGCGAGGTAAATCTGTAATTCGTCAAGCGGTCGCCAGTATTCGATCGGTCGGCGACCCGAGCGGGAGGCCCCAAGCAGGCCCAAATCGGCTGCCGCCCCGAGGACATAGCTGCTGACACGCTCGCGCATCGAAGGCGACCAATTTTTCTCCAACTTTCCAGTGAGTAAACCTTTGTCGATCATCACGGTGACATCCTTCGCCAAGACGGAAGGAGCCCCCACCGCGACTTTAGCCCAGTATTCATCCTTAATGAAGTCAAAGAGGATGCCATGCTGGCGAGCAGTGTAGAGCAGGTTGAGTTGCTGGAGAAACTGGGTGTTGGCACTGGAACAAAAAACCGCCTTCAGGGTTGGCGCTGCTTCCTGCATAGGCTCGCGCAGGTAACGCGAAGCAAATCCCTCGATGACGATATTCCGCAGGCGGCGCTCGCTGGCAGAACCCAATACATTTTGAGCGCGGGCTTTTTCAAAAAGGTCGTTGGCTCCCATGCCCTCCTCCCACAACTCGAACAGGGTCATTGTCTCGTTAAAAATATCCTGGGCCTGAGCCAGAGCGGTTGAGTAATGCGCCCGGCGAATCATGCGGTGAGTTTAAAATAAGGGAGACAGACTTTTCCGGACTGGAAGGCCGATTTGTAAAGGGTGCCGATCTGCTTCAGATCCGACTTCTTGAAGAGCGAGATCTGACCACAGTCGACAGCGCCTTCGGCCGCTTTGCCACTGGGTGTAGCGTCCTCCACAAAGGACTCAAAAAAGCCCTCAATTGTTTCGGCGTTCAGTTCCCCGGCTTGTTCCAAACGCACGGTTTCCCGGTGTAGATCGGCCTTGATGGCGTGGGGTAAGCGGAAAAGATGGAAGAATCCCTGTTGCTTGGTTCGTTCGTCGTGGAGTGCTTTCGCCAGTTCCGCTGCCCGGGAAAAGGCAGCCGACATGGCCGTGCGCGGAAAGGCATATCGAATATCCGCCGCCCCAGAACGGGCCGCTGTGCTCGACCACCATGGGGAGCTACACTTTTCACCCCGCAGCAAAACTGCGCACCGTAGCATAGCGAGGGGATAAGCTTTAGAGGGATTTGGCATGCTCTTCTATCGTCTATGAAGTGGTTTAAATGTCTAGCTGAAATACGGTGAAGGAGCTGACTGAGCGAGGTTTCAAATTATTCATCCCTACTTTTGACAAGTCCAACATCATTCGCCCCTAACCCGCTGTAGTTTTCAGGGTGGCAGGATAGGAGGAGGATTTGGAGGCCGTTTGACTGGCTTGGTAGAGGAGGGATTTCAGTTTTTCCAGGCGGTCCTTGTCGGCGTGGGTGAAGGGTGAAGGGTGAAGGGTGAGGGGTGAGGGAGGGGGATAAATTATGAAGGAGGAAGGATGAGGGATGAGGGATGAATTATTAAGGATGAAGGGGCTATTTTTTGCGGGCTTTTACTTTTTTTGAGATGGTTGTGAAGATGGCTATTAGTTGGTTGGCTTTGTCTTGGAGGCGGGTGAGGCGGGGAGCTGGGACGATTTCGGCGTCGAAAACTGACCATAGAATCGGTTGATTAACCGGAAAAAAGCGGTCGATTAGAGGTTGTCGGAAAAAGGAACATAGTGCGTGGAACGGCCTTTGCCTCGCTTCAGGAGAAGTTTCAGTTCACATAGAATAGTTGGGTCGCGCAGGGCTGTGTCTTGCACCACCTGAAAATGCTCCTGAACCTGACGATTCCTGATCGAGCCGTTTTTGATGGTCATTTCCAGGATCTTACGCTGGCGCTTGTTCAGCTCATCAAGAACCGAGTTTGGAAGGGCATCGCCCGCGACAGCCGGTGCCTGAATGCGGTCGAGGTCGCGTCCCGGTCCGGGCAGCGTGAGCACAAAACGGTCTTCATCGATATCTACGTGAGGTGCGTCCAGCCCGTAGTCGAGCATGGCTCGGCGCATTCGACGGATACCAGTGCCGCGTTCCTCCATCCGGCGCAGGAAGACCAAGCCCTGCGAGATAAGCGGGTTACGGGATCCGGACCGGGCCTTACCCTCTTCGAGTTTTCTCTTTGAGGGGTGTCCTACCGGTTTGCCGGGATTGGTGACGACGATCCGATCAAAGAAGACCTCGACGAAGACCCTCTGTGAGGCATCCTCGTAGTCCCGGTGCGCGAGGGCATTGACCAAGGCTTCGCGGAGTGCGACTTCGGGGTATTCGGGGAGTTCGAGGCGTTTCAGCCCGACAACACGGGGCGTCTTGCGCGTATTCTCGTCAATGGTGGAAACAATCGTATCAATCGCATCCGGAATATTCTGGTGGATCGGTTCTGCAATGACCGCCTCATCATCGCTTCTGGTGCCCTTGAAAATGTCGAGCTGAACACGAGCCTGCGGAAACTCAGCCGTCGGGTCCTTTGCCGTAAGGAGCAGTCCAGCAGCGGTTGGACGGGCGGTGTTCTTCGTATTGTCGAACCATAGGTAGCCACGGTCCAGAAGCAGTTGCTCGCGAATGTCCGGCTTGAGCGTCTTCCGCGAATCGGGATCAAGCGATTTGGCAAGCGAAGTCATTTGCCCCACATGAAGATCCTTCAAACTTCGATCCCTCACCCGCTGGCGGTCGAAAAGCGATGCAACGGACAGTGTCGCCTCTGCGATCGCCCTATCATCCTTTGATGGCGTTAACTCGTATGATTCCTTGATGTGTTCGATCAGTCTTTCGGAAACAGCGCTTTGAAGCTCTTCGAGGTCACTGAAGCGACTGTAGGTATGGCCGTCATCTCGGACGGTTTTGAAGAACTGCTGTTCCTTATCTTCGCACTCAAATTTATTGTTACCTTTGACGCATACCAAGGTCGGGAGACTTAATTCCTGAGCACGATTGTATTCCTGGTGCGTCGCTGAAAGTCCCTTGCCCTCGTCCAATGTGATCTCAGTCTGTTTTGCCTCTCCCTTCTGCTTTTTAGCTTTTGGGATGGGAGTGATGAAGTCCGCGATGCGGCGGAATTCCTCGACCTTTTGGGTCGGCTGTCCGTCCTTGTCGAGTTGCCAATGTCGCGCCGGAAACTCGTAAGGGGAGCTTAGGATGGGGTGTTTGAAATAATCCTCCGACATCAAAAATTTGTAAGCGGGAGAAAAATCTTTGTCAAAAGGTTGGATCTGGAGCAAGCTGCAAGTTTGTTGATCGTGTTCGAAAAATGGCTGTCCGGCGATATTGAATTTTCGTTGCAATAAGAGACTGGCGAAGAGGCGGTTTCATCCGTGATAGGGCGGTTTCATCCGTGATAGCGTTCCGAAGGACATAATCTCGGTAGCCACCCAGATCGGTAGATCGGGATATTCGGCATAGACGTCCTCAAAGTGCTTAACGAATTTCTCACAGGAGCGCTTTTTTCTGCTCAGAGACTGCCATGCCAATGTTTGTGGAGTAAGGCATCTTCATCTCGTGCCTCCTTCCCAGCGCTCCCCAGCGCTCCTCGAGACCAGGGCAAAAAATACGCGCCCTTTAAGTGCATTCTCCTTCCGGACAAGAGGCACGGCGCGTGTGTTACCTCCCAAGCTGCGTGAAAGTGCCAAAAAATGCCAGAAAAATTGAATCTTTGGCACTTTTCGAAGCGAGCACGTGCAAGCAACCGAGCGGAGTGATCGCGGGGAAAGGTGCTTTGCGGATGTCTTTTTTAACCGTAGGGGCGCGGTCGGTGTCGTAGAGGCAGGCGCGGGCATCGTAGGCTTTGCACAACTTAATCGCCAGGTTAAGCACGACATCGCCGCTGCCGCCATGCGCATTTTCGGGCGTGACTCTCGTGCCGCAATCCCTTCCGCAAAGGCCCTTCAAGTAATTGACCAGAGCCAACTCGGTATCCTCCTCAACGACAATGAGGGTGGTGTGCCGTGTGTGGCGGGGCTTCTGCTTCCAGGGATTGGTGCGTGACATCGTTCCTGCGGCTCAGAGGTTGGGGATGCCGCCATACGCGCCAGCGTGGTATTTGGCATAGTGGTTGTTGCCGTTGCGGGCGACTCCCTTGACCTTGTCCAAACGCCAGGCCTCGGTGGACTGGGTGTCTGGATCCTTCTCGGTGAAGACGATCTAGTATTTCTCCAGCGTCGATTGGAGGAGGTAGTCGGTATGGAAGTTGGCGATGAGCTGGGCTCCCTTCGGATTCGTCTTCTTCGAGTAGAAGAGCTCGACCAAGTATTTGACCACGTGGGAGTGCAGGCTCGTTTCAAACTCGTCGATGACGGCGACGCCGCCTGTTTCGAGAACGGGGAGGATGTAGCGCAGGAGGACGAAGAGGGCTTGGGTGCCTCGGGACTCGGCCATCAAGGCACGCTTGTAGTCATGGCCGTCCACACAGGGGAAATTTTAGAGGGAAATTTTAGACACCCATAGTTTTGCGAAATATCCTTGCCTTTTTAGCCAAAAAAGAGGAAAGGATTCACATTTGCTATGCTTTACTAGGATGAATAGACCGGGATTTCAGCTCGGATCACAGGAAAATATTATGGGTGTCCAGAACTTCGCCGGAGCATCGAAAGTCGATGCGGAGGGAAGCTTTTGGCAAAGCGACGAAGGAGCACGCAAGGGCGAAGCCCTGGAGGGAACCTTTCCGCGACACCGGGGAGCTTCCGGACCCAAACAACGCAAGCCCGCACCCGCCCCGGCACCCCCGCCCCGTCCGCGCCGCCTATTCCGGCCGGAGACTCGCACAAGACCACTTTATGTCAAAACCGCGGCCCGGCGAAGGAGCTTGCGAGTGGCAGCCGGGTAATCGATGCAGGGAGGAACGACCGGAGGCGATTAGCGGATTGGACATAAAGTTCTTGTGCGAACCCGCAGGCCCATGCCAAGCATCATCGCGGCGCGGACGGGGCGGGGGTGCCGGGGCGGCAAAAGGGCGGTCGAGACGGCCTTTGGGGTCCGGATTCTTCATCGTCGAATCTTTATATTTTGCGTCTGACCCCATTAGCCGTCTCTCAGAACGCAGCGAAGCAAGTGACCGTGGGGGCGCGTGGCGGGAGGCGACTAAGAAAAAATTCTGTCTGTCGGAGGCGGTTGGATACGGAGGCAACGCTCCCGCACCCCGTGAACGTCGGGCGCTGGGCCTTGCCAAACTTTGGAGCATCGAAAGTCGATGCGGAAGCTGACCTTTGGCAAAGCGACGAAGGAGCGCGCAAGGGCGAAGCCCTGGAGGGAACCTTTCCGCGACACCGGGGAGCTTCCGGAACCAAACAACGCAAGCCCGCACCCGTCCCGGCACCCCCGCCCCGTCCGCGCCGCCTATTCCGGCCGGAGACTCGCACAAGACCACTTTATGTCAAAACCGCGGCCCGGCGAAGGAGCTTGCGAGTGGCAGCCGGGTAATCGATGGAGGGAGGAACGACCGGAGGCGATTAGCGGATTGGACATAAAGTTCTTGTGCGAAAGCGTAGGCCCATGCCTGAGATATTCGCGGCGCGGACCGGGCGGGGGTGCCGGGGCGGCAAAAGGGCGTCCGATACGGCCTTGGGGGTCCGGATTGCGAGGGATCGAGATCATTCAGTTTTGCAAGAATTCGTGGCCTGACCCCCTACAGGGCGTCCCTATAGAGAATAATGGCAGCCGGGGAAAACTGGAAGATGCGGGAAAAGAGCACTTACAAGACGTGACGTATTTTTGGTAGCCTCAGGCCATAATGGAACAGCTAACATCGCTTTAATCATTTTCTTCTGCATCCGAAGAATGCTTTTCTATATAATCCCGAATAAGTTTTGTTTTCGGAACCTGAACCCCATCAACGAACTGAGCGTACGATAGTATCACGTGCGCGTCTCTGTTTGAAACTTTCCCTGATTCTATTAAGTCACCCATCTTTCTCAGGATACGGTAAGACGGCATCGAGTTTAATGTTTTTTCATACTTCACAAAATCGGGATAATTTTTTTCAAGGACATCTCTAGGAAGAAAACTCGAATTTCTCTGAAGATATGAGAGCATACGAGAATTTTCAGGATTCTCTAAAAACAAGGCACCAGCACCGATCGCCAGGCTCCCAATTTTTTCTTCACTGACTTCTCCATCCGCATACGGCAACAGTATTTTTAAAGAATCCACAGATTCAAGATTTTTCAATATTAGTATCACATAAACCGAACATTCAAGCTCTGATGTGCCCTCTAAAATTGAAGAAATTGCTTCTGTTTCTAATATATCCCAGCGCAACAATTCGCGGAAGGCCATCATTTTCAAAACAGAATTTCGGTGTTGTAGCATACGATCAAAGAATTTTACTTTTCGTGGTGTTTTCGCACCTGAAAACATATCCGAATGCTCTTGGTAAAACAAATAGGCGTCAGGCAGTTCGATAGCCCAGTCCTTGGAGAGTAACGCGATTTGGTCCAGTACGTCATCGCGTTCTGCATCAGGGGAATAATTTGCTATCAGATAGCCGCCCTCCGCGAAAATATTAAAGCGCGCCAAAGGACCATAATTGATTATACCCAATGGGCCTGTTTCAACCGACCAATCGTATTTGAATGAATCTTCAACCTCGAAGTCTCCCGCAAAATAGACGAGGTTCACAATTCCATAAGTTCTTACATAAGGCTTATGAGAAACAGGAGCGGAATGATCAATGCCAATTTCTCCGTTTTTATTTTCTTTGGTTTTTGTAGGGACGACCCTATATTGCACTCTTCCACTTTCTTCTCCACGAATAACGTGAGCGAGAACAGTGTTGTTTGGATGAAGAGCGGAAAAATCAACTTCAGCGACCTCAAGAGCGATTCGCAGTCTTTCCCCGGTAATAGTCCCTGGATGTTGCCCCTCGCCGCTGCAAATAACAGCGGCAAAGAAAAATAAAAGGAAATTATAGCATTTCATATTTATTATAAATTCGGGTTGTCGTATTGAATCAAGTCAGCATCCGAGTGCGCATCATAGCTTTCCGATAGATTTTGACCTGCAGGGCCGACGGTCAATTCCGGGAGAGAATCAGGTTCCCATCCATCAATCGAACTTCCCGTTGCCGATTGTTCCGAAAGCGTCGAACGAACGGGGACCGACCATGAATTCTGCCGTAAAGGCACATAGTCGTAAGAGCCTACTAAATTTTTTTGTATCGCACACCAGATCTTAAAATTATGATTTATAACAATTTCTCTTATTTGAGTAATTGAATCGAAACCGATGGGATCTGGTAATGTAAACCAAAATACCGGCCTTCCCCGATACACATAACCAGTTGTCGGGCTATCCATAATCGAGACTACATTAATCTCATTACTACGAACCCTAACGGACGATGGCCTACCAGTATTGTCGCCCATTTTCTTTGAATATCCACTCGATCCTCCGTCATATGAGGGCTGCGATAGTGTGGATTCACTGACGAATCTATTTTCTCGAATCAGAGACGTAGGCTCAGTTGTACTTGCCCAAACAAAACTTGAATCGAAATCACGAGTGATTGTAGCAGACTCAACAGTTTGAAGAATCATAAGCTCCCAATCAGAAATTTGATCAACTTCATCATCAAGACCATCAGGCACTAAATAGGCCAATGCATGCAACTCGACAGCCCTATGACTCCCTCCGGGTGCGTAATATTCATCCATACCAGCTTGCACTCCAATAGCACTTTCAAATTCCGGCCCATCTACAAACTCATAATCTGAGTTTTGAACACTGTTAGCAATAATTTCAGCACTATAAAAGAAGACCGTTACTGGTTTTGAAAATCCTAAATTTGCATTTGAAGTGACATTAATTTTTGCGTCTCCGATAGAACTGCTAGGGACATCGCCTCCGCAGATAAAAAAATTCGCTTCTCCATTGAGAAAATCTGATTCATTTAAAGTAATCGTAGAGGTTGGAGCGGTATCATTGTTTGGATTTTCATCACCAGTTGAAACCTTGAAAAATCTTACTCTATCCCCTGGGCTACTTACTGACAGTGGTGCTATCGCACCTGTTATATTCGAACCTAAACTGAGACAGCATGGCACCCATTGACGATAATTCTGGTCTTCAATCTTAATCGATTTTCGGACGACATCGTCATTTGTTGCTGTAGTATTATTCACCTCCAAGTCCACCTTGAGTAGCAGGACGGCATGTTTTTCTCCGGTATCGGTATTGGTGGCGGTGCCAGCGAGGAAGATGCCGCTGTCGGAAAGGGCGGATATGGATGGAGAGGTCCACTTGGAATTTTCACCGAGAATTTCATTGGCGGTGAGGATGCGTCCGTTACGCCAGAGG
>CAZWFJ010000118.1:0-13618 GCA_964633135.1 uncultured Puniceicoccaceae bacterium
TCCGGCTCCTCCGACAGAATCGGCTGCACTTCAAACGATCTTGCATAGGCGATGCTTGGGCAAACGGGCCTGTTTTCTTTCCTTGCAGTCCCTCGCCAGACCCGTATCTTCAGCCGTTTTTGCAATCATCGAATCAACGGGAAATCCCCCTCGAAACAGGAAACCACCACAAACTTTTTTTCAGACCAAAATGAGCGACATAACCAAATATCGGAACATCGGCATCTTCGCACACGTGGACGCCGGAAAAACGACGACCACCGAGCGTATTCTCATGCTGACCGGGCGCATCCACAAGATGGGGGAAGTGCATGACGGTGCCGCGACGACGGACTTCATGGAACAGGAGCAGGAGCGCGGGATCACCATCCAGTCGGCGGCGACCACCTGTTTCTGGAATGACCACCGCTTCAACATCATCGACACCCCTGGACACGTGGACTTCACGATTGAGGTCTATCGCTCGCTCAAGGTTCTGGACGGGGGCATCGGCGTCTTCTGCGGTTCGGGCGGGGTCGAACCCCAATCGGAGACCAATTGGCGCTACGCCAATGATTCGAAAGTCGCCCGGTTAATTTACGTCAACAAGCTGGACCGCGTCGGTGCCGACTTCTATCGGGTGGTCAAGCAGGTGCGGGACGTCCTCGGCGCGACTCCGCTGGTAATGGTGCTCCCGATCGGAACCGAGAACGACCTGACCGGAGTTGTGGACCTGCTCACCCGCAAAGCGTGGGTTTGGGACGATTCCGGCAACCCGCTCAACTATGAGATTCAGGACGTACCCGCCGACATGGTCGACCAAGTCGAGGAGTACCGCGAAAAGCTCATCGAAACTGCGGTTGAACAAGACGACGAGGTGATGGAACAATACCTTGAGGGCAACGAACCCGACATCGACACGATCAAGCGTTGCGTGCGCAAGGGCACGATCAACCTCTCCTTCTTCCCCACCTTCTGTGGCTCCTCGTTCAAGAACAAAGGGGTGCAGCTCGTTCTCAATGGTGTTGTGGACTATCTGCCGAACCCGACCGAGGTCCCCCCGCAGCCCGAGATCGACCTGGAGGGCAACGAAACCGGCGAATTCGCCATCGTCGCCGACGGCGAGCCACTGCGTGCTCTCGCCTTCAAGATCATGGACGACAAGTACGGTGCCCTGACCTTCACCCGCATTTATTCTGGAACGATCGCCAAGGGCCAGACCGTCCTGAACACAGCCACTGGCAAGACGGAGCGGATCGGTCGCATTATTGAAATGCATGCGGACGACCGCAATGAGGTCGAATCGGCCCAAGCTGGCGATATCGTGGCCCTCCTGGGGATGAAGTCGGTGCAAACCGGCCACACCCTCTGCGACCCCAACGATCCGGCCACCCTGGAGCCTATGGTTTTCCCGGACCCGGTGATTTCCATTGCCGTCCAGGCCAACGACAAGAGCAACGCCGAAAAGCTCTCCGTAGCTCTGGGCAAAATGGTTGCCGAGGATCCGTCCTTCCGGGTGGAGACCGACGAGGACTCCGGCGAGACGATTCTGAAAGGGATGGGGGAACTCCATCTCGACATCAAGGTCGACATCCTCAAGCGGACCTACGGGGTCGAAGTCACAGTGGGCGAGCCCCAGGTCGCCTACCGCGAAACGATTACCCGGCCGGTCAGCGACTCCTACACCCACAAGAAGCAGTCCGGGGGTGCGGGCCAATTCGCGAAGATCGACTACAATCTCGAGCCGCTTGAGCCGGGTTCGGGGTTCGAATTCGAGTCGAAAGTGGTGGGGGGCAACGTGCCCCGGGAGTTCTGGCCCGCAGTCGAAAAAGGCTTCAAGAACTCAATCGAGCGTGGTGTCCTCGCCGGATATCCGTGCCTGGATTTCAAGGTCACCTTGGTTGATGGAGCTTTCCACGCCGTCGACTCCTCGGCGGTGGCCTTTGAGACGGCGGCCCGTGCCGCCTACCGCCAGACGGTGCCCAAGGCGGCTCCAGAAATTCTCGAACCAATCATGAAGGTGGACGTCTTCTGCGGGGAAGACAAGATGGGCGATGTGATCGGCGACCTGAACCGCCGCCGCGGGGTCATCCTCTCCCAGGAGCCGAACGCCACCGGTGTTCGCATCAAGGCGGAGATCCCCCTGAGCGAAATGTTCGGATACATTGGTGCCCTGCGCACGATGACCTCCGGGCGGGGGCAGTTCTCCATGGAGTTTTCCCACTACGCCTCGACTCCCAAGAACATCTCTGATCAGGTCATTAAGAAGGCTGCCGAACTCGAAGCTGCGAAGAAGTGATTTGATCCTTCCGTCACGATTTCGCTGGAAATCCCGACAATTTCGTTTCGGAACGGATTTTACTCTACAGGCAACCTCACCCGTTTTAATACGACCAAAGCCACTTGTGAAAGTGCCAGTGGCAGAAGACTCAGGGCCAGGACAAGGGCCAGTGCCGGCAGGCCCGGGGGTGCGGTTTTAAGAAGTGATCCGAGAGGAGGGAAATAGACCGCCAGCGCGAGGAGGCTTATGCATAACACGACCGATCCCCATACCCAGCGGTTGCGCGTAATTTCGTTCACGAAAGCCGGAGAGGCAGGGTCCCGCAGATTAAACGGAAACCACACTTTGCTTAAACCGAGAGTGATAAAGGAAACGGTGGTCGCGGCCGTATCCGATAATCCAAGCCATTCCTTGGCGAGCACCAAGGCACCCAGGGTCGTTCCGGCCAGAACCATCCCCAGCAGCAGAACCGCCAACCAGTGGGAACGAGCCAGGATGGCGCGGTTCTCCTTTAGACTACGGCGTTGCATGACATTTTGGTCCGATGGACCAACGCTCAGCGCAAGCGCGGGAAACACATCGGTGATGACGTTCAGGTAGAGGATCTGCAGGGCCAACAGGGGCAAAGGATAAGCCATCGCGGCACCGATCGTCACGGCTATGATTTCGGCGAGGTTGGTGCAGAGCAGGAACATCGCTGACTTGCGGATGTTATCCATGATCGTGCGCCCGCGTCGCACGGCCTCGACGATCGTGCCGAGGGCGTCGTCACGCAAAACGATGTCGGCGACCTCCTTGGCTGCCTCGGAACCCCGCTCACCCATCGCGATCCCGATATTCGCCCGCTTCAAGGCGGGTGCATCATTCACTCCGTCCCCCGTCATCCCGGCCGTGGTGCCCTCAGCCTGGGCCAGTTCTACGAGATCCATCTTTTGCTGCGGCTCGACCCGGGCGATAACATCGGCCTCCAGAACGCGGGATTGATCGGCATGGGAGTCCGGGTCCCTCAACTCTTTACCGGTCAACACATGGAGCGGATCGTCGCCTCCACCGATGCCCGCCTGCCGGGCAATGGATTCCGCTGTCTCGGGCTTATCGCCAGTCACCATGATCACCCGGATGCCCGATGCTTCGCACTCGCCAATCGATTCGGAGACATTCTCGCGCAAGGGGTCTTCCAGGGCGAACAGTCCCAGGAAAGTCAGGTTCTCGTACGGTTCAGCCTTCTCGGAATCGACCATCTTCACGGCGGCCGCGAGCACACGAAAACCCTTTCCAGCCAGCTTCTCCGCTCTCTCATTCCACTGCAATTGTTCGTCTTCGCCGAACTCCGAATCCTCCTTTTCTTCGTGCATCTTCGTGCATGCTTCGAGGACACGACCCGGTGCCCCTTTCACGGAGACCTTCACCGAGTCCGCGTCTTCGTCACGATGAAAAGTCGCCATCATCATGGACTCCCGGTCAAATTCCTCGACCCGCAGTTCCTCCTGTTCCCCGAGCAAGTCTCCTCGTTGCAAGCCATGATCCCTGCCCGCTTCGAGCAGGGCCAGCTCCATGGGATCTCCGCCCTTGTCGTCTTCCGAGCTCAAATCGGCGCCATTGCAAAGCACACCGACCTCGAGCACGCGCCGGACCGCATCTCCGGGCGAGCCATCCTCATCGCAATCAAAATCCTCCTGCGGCGTTGCCACGCGGACCAGGCGCATGTGATTCCGGGTCAGCGTGCCGGTTTTGTCGACAAAAAGGTAAGGCACGGAGCCAAGCGCCTGGACCGCCTGTAATTGTTTGACCACCGCATTGTGCTTGCCCATCACCCACATCCCGTGGGCCAGTGCGATGGTCGCCACGATGGGCAGACTCTCCGGCACGGCGGCGATCCCGAGTGCCACTGCGGTCTCGACCACCTCAATCGGATCACGACCGCGCCACCAGCCCGCCAGCCCGACGAATACGACGGATACGACGACCAGCCAGACGAAACCCCGCCCCAGCTTATCCAGGCGCTCCCGGAGTGGCACCTCCGTGCTTTCGGCCTCCATCGCGGCACGCGCGATCCTGCCGATCTCCGTCTGCATGCCCGTACCGGTCACGAGGATTTTGCCTCGCCCCCCCACGACCGAGGAACCCTTGTAGAGCATGTTGTGCCGCTCGGCCAGCGGCACCTCCTCGTCGAGCGTTTCCGCGCCCTTGCTCACCGTATCGGACTCGCCGGTTAACGCGGCCTCATTGAGGCGAATTCCATCGCTCTCGACGATACGGCCATCCGCCGGCACCAGGTCCCCTGCATTGATCTCGACCAGATCCCCCGGCACCAACTCCCGGACAAAGATTCGCGCGGGCTCACCGTCCCGGATGACAACTGCATGGGCATCCTCCTTGCGCCGAAGGGCGTTAATCGTGCGAATCGCCCGCCACTCGGAGAAAAACCCGATCGCTGTGTTGACCACGATAACACCGGCTATGGCCATGGCCTCGGGCCAGCGGCCCAGGATCAGGGCGATTGTCAACGCGGCCAGCAAGACCCAGATAATCACACCGGAGAATTGCCGCAGCAGGATGGTAAGCGGACTTGGACTCTGATGCTCCCGCAGCTCATTTGACCCGACCGAATCGAAGCGTTTCCCGGCCTCCCGCTTGCTCAGGCCCGCCCCGGCACTCGTATTCAGCTCATCCGCGAGCTGCTCCACCGAATGCGAGTGTGGCGCGCTCACTCTGTATTTTTCATCCGGCATTCGGCAACGAACTCGCTACTATGAGGATCGAAAGTCTTTGCGCTTTAGTCGATGATCGCAAAGGGATGCCGACTCGGGAGTTTCGGGACCCGTTCGCGAGCGAGAGGTGTGACGGCCCGGCTTTCCGCAAACCAAATGTATTCGTCGAACTGTCCCGGCAGATCCGCTTTGAAGTAGTGACTGGCGAACTCGGTTTGAGGGCGATAGATCACGCCGATCGCGCGCTCGTAGCGTGGCGTTCGATCGATCTCCGCAGTCTTTGCCTCGCGCAGGGGCAGGAAAAAGTTTGTCAGGCGACTCTCATGACAGGTTCGCTCGTGGCTTCCCTTCATCGAGGGATTGACCGAGAGGACCTCCACGGGTTCTCCCCAGTTGTGGGCGGCGGCTACGGTTCCGGTGTGCGTGCCGAAGCCGATCCGGTAGGCATCCTCGCCGTAGGCCTCCGCACAGAGCTGGCCGATATTGTGTTCCCCCCGAATGGCCATATCCGTGAAGCGGGCATCGCCGATATGGGAGTTGTGCGCCCAGACGATAATCTTGTCGTCCGGTTCGCGCAGTCCCCGTAATTGCTTCAGGGTTTCGAACATGTGGCTGTCGCGCAGATTCCAGCTCTCCCGCCCGGCTCTGAACATGCTGCGGTAGTAGGTCTCGGCATGGGCGACCACACGGGCGTTCTGTTCGGCGTCGAAGACCGCTTCTTTCCGCGCTTCTCCGCTCTCGATCCGTTTGATCAACAACTCGCAGAGCATGGAGACAACCTGCGATTCCTGGTCTTCCTCCCGGTCCAGGTGGACCGCCATCCCGTAATCCTGCGGCTCCGGCTCGTAGGCCAGGAGAGCACTGTAGCATTGACGGGCCGATTCGGCCAGTGCCGCATCGCCCTCACGATCGAGCCACTCGATGACCTCATGGATCGAGGCATAGAGGCTGTAGAGGTCGAGTCCGTGCAGTGCCACCCGCTTCGAGGCGTCGTCCCTCCCGGCATTGTAGTCGCGCAGCCATTCGATGAAGGAAAATACCTCTTCGTTGCGCCACATCCAGGTCGGAAACCGGGCGAAGGCCTCGCGGGGGCGTTCGGGCTTCGAATCCTTTCCGCGCACGTAGTCATCAATGTGCTCAACGTCCGGCCAGTCCCCCTCGATCCCGATCATCCGGAAATCCTTGCGGCGGATCAACTCTGCGGAGATTCTCTGCCGCATCCGGTAGAAATCCGACGTGCCGTGGCTCGCCTCGCCGATGAGCACCACCCTCGCGTCGCCGATGCGCTCGATCAGTGCTTCGAGTTCAACATCCGCGATCGTCTCGAACGGCTCGGCCTTGTGGTCGATCCATCCCTTGAGGTCCATTTTTGTTGTTTTCATAAAAAAGCGTGCCTATGCCCCCCGGTTCGCAAACAACGTGCCAGTTGACATCTGCTCTCCGCAATCAGCCGTGTGGGAATGGTCTCAAATCGACCCTCGTGCAAAACGCATTTCCGCCGGGATCATTTCATGCAGATTGCACTCTTTACGAGAAAGCCTTCATCGTGTAGACTTCCGGCCTTCTCTCCAAAAATCTCCCCGAAACATCCGTATCGCCCTCCATGCGGCTCCTGCCGGGCATCTTTGCAGGGGGACTCTGCGAGCCGGGAATCGTCCCTTTACTGCGAAAGCCAGTCTCTGGTATGACTTTTGCATTCAGCCACCAGATTACCTCCAACCATGAATTTCCTTATTGTCGACGACGAAAAGAACGTGCTCGCCACCACCGCCATGACGGTGGATACGGCCGGGCACAACGCCTTTACGGCCCGGAATATCCGCCAGGCCGACCGCATCCTGGGCGAAGAGGACATCCACGCCATCCTCCTCGACCGCATGCTCGGGAAGGACGATGGGATCGAGTACATGGAAAAACTCTTCGAGCGCGGGGTTAACGTCCCGGTCATCATCTTTACCGCCCACACTTCGATTGAGTCGGTCGTGGAAGCCATGCGGAAAGGAGCCTACAACTACATCCAGAAACCCTTCGTGCCCGAGCAGATCCGGCATACGCTCCGAATCCTCGAAGACAAGATCGGCAGTTCGAAACAGATCGAGGCCCTGCAGACGGAAGCCGACAAACAGAACCCGTCCTCCGTGCTCGAGTCTCAGGAACCGAAGGTTCAGGAGGCCTTTCGCGTGGCCTTCAAGGCAGCCCGGTCCGAAGCCAGCATACTGTTGATGGGAGACAGCGGCACCGGCAAGTCCATTCTCGCCCGCCACATCCACAGGGCCAGCGACCGCGGCACGCGCCCATTCATCGAGGTCAGCTGCCCCAGCCTCTCCCGGGAACTCCTCGAATCCGAACTCTTCGGGCATGTCAAAGGTGCTTTCACGGGAGCAGTCCAGGATACCTGGGGCAAGGTCCAGGCGGCCGAAGGCGGAACGCTCTTTCTCGACGAGATCGGCGAACTCCCGATGGAGATCCAGCCCAAATTGCTTCGCCTTCTGCAGGAATGGGAATACGAACGCCTCGGCGAGACGAAGTCCCGCAAAGCCGATGTGCGTATCCTCGCCGCCACCAATCGGGACCTGGAGAAGGAAGTTGCCGAGGGTCGGTTCCGCGAGGATCTTTTCTATCGCCTCGCCGTCATCTCGATCACCATGCCGCCGTTGGTCGAACGTCCGACCGACCTGAAATCCCTCGCCCAGCACTTTCTCCGTTTTTTCGCCGACAGCCTCAAGCGGCCCGACTTGCAATTCACCCCAGAGGCACTCTCCGCCATCCAGTCGTATGGTTGGCCGGGCAACCTTCGGGAAATGCGAAACGTCATCGAGCGCGCCACCATCCTGTGCGACGACCACGAGATCCGGCCCGCTGACCTCTCGATTGACCATGGTCGGCATCCCGCCCGGATCCTGCCCGGTCAGCAAGTGAGCCTGCAGGCGATTGAGGAAGCCCACATCCGCAACATCCTTCAAAGCACCAATAACTTCGAGAAGGCCGCCAGCATTCTCGGCATCAACACCGCCACCCTCTACCGCAAGCGTCGGAGAATGGACCTGACCTGATTCAGCCATGGCCCAGCACGAACAAAACCCGCCTCCAGACCGCACCCCCTCCAGCGGGCACGGCTCGACCGGCCTGGTCGAAACATTGCGAAAGCTCGCAGGTGCCGACCCCTCTCAAAGCACGGAAGCGCTGGCCACCTTCCTGGAAAATTCCCCCGATCCCGTCCTGCTTTTCTGCAATTCCGGCGAAATCATCGCAAAGAACCAACGCGCCAGCGAATTCTGGGACGGGGACGATGACTTCATCCCTCCCCGCCTGCTGCACGAGGTGACCAAAGTCAATGCGAGCGGCTCCCGCTTTCAAGAAGACAAGAAGAGCCGTCTGATCCCGATTGATGCGTGCGGCGGGCGGCGCTATTTCCTGCCCACCGTCTTTCGCCTTTGCGAAAACCACGAGAACAACGGCGGGACCGCTTGCTGCCACCGGGTCGTCGCCTGTATCCTCAAAGACGAGACCATTTGGGAACGCTCCGAGCAAATCCGCAAAAATCTTCTCGCCAGCATCAGCCACGAGCTCAACACCCCTCTTACCAGCGCGCGGCTCTCCCTCTACCTCTTGTCCGAGCAGCAGATTGGGGAACTCAACGAGAATCAGAGCGACCTCGTCGAGCGCGCCAAGCAGGATCTCGACCGCGAAATTCTCTCGATCCAGAACGTGCTCGATATGATTCGGTCCGACGAGGTCGAGCGCGACCCCTCCGCCACCGAAGATCTGAACCTCCACGAGCTGATCGAGGAAACCATCGCTCGCCTCGATGCTCAGATCCAGTCGATGCATCTCCCCGTCCAGCGCAACTACTCGGCCACCAGCCCCTGGATTACGATGGATCGCGATACCGCAGAACTCGTCCTGCACCAGCTCTTCGCCAGCATCCTCAACTATACGGAAGAGAACGCCCCTCTGACGGTCGAGACGTCGATCGAGGACGGCCACTGCCGACTGGAAATCACCACGAAGACCGACGAGCAAACCGACTTCCTCCCCGACGACCTCTTCACCCTCGGCATGGAGAGTCCGCGCACCCGCCAGCTCCGGTGCGCAGATCTCGGCCTCCGCATCGCCCATGAAATGATCGCCCCCCATGGCGGCAGCATTGGCAGCGAATACCTCGAGACTTCGGGCAGGCTCCGTTTCCGCTTCCCCTGCTCGCGAAAATAAACGCCGTCCGGCCCTTGCCCATGGATACCAAATCAACAGAAGCCGTCCGCAGCCAGGACGACCTCTTGGACGTGCTGTTCATCGACGATTCGGCCAACCTCTGCCGTGCGATGGCACTCTGGCTCTCCTCCTCGGGCTACTGTGCGAAGACCGCCGGAACCGCTGCCGAAGGCGAGCGGATCGCCAACCGCTATCGCCCGCGGGTCATCATCACCGACATCGGCCTGCCCGACGGATCGGGGCACGAACTCCGGCAACGTCTCGCCGAGACTGCCGGGTTGGCCGAGACCCACTTCATCGCCCTCTCCGGCAAACGCAGCCGACTCGATGCCGAACACGCGGTCGAAGCGGGTTTCGACACCTACATCGCCAAGCCACCCGATTTCCAAATCCTCTCGGAACTCCTGCAAAAATTCCTGCCCGATCCCAAACAGCGGGATGCCGCTTCTACTTTTCGGAAATCACCCGTTCACGCGACCGACCCCGGTTCAGCCTCTTCTGCGTAGGAAAGCGGAAAACGCAGCAACAGCTTCTCGCCATGCGCATCCGCCGACTCTCCCTCAAAACGAATCAGGGCTTTTTGTACGAAACAAAGTCGTTTGAGCAACAGTTGGTTGATTTCCCTGTGGCGTTCGACCACCTCTAAATGATCGGCTTCGGCGTCCGCATCCCGGGAAATTTCCAGTGTCAGGGTCCACGAATCCCCTTCGATCCCGCAATCGATCCGGACCGTCTCCGGGTCGGGACCTGCCGCCGCATAATGGATCAGCACTTCGAGGGTTCGCCGGAGCTTACCGGGGTCCACCCTGGCCTCGAAAGGATCGAGTGCGGTCAGCCCGAAACGCACGTCGATGCCGTTGTCCTCCCCGATTTCGCGGATCCGCGTGCGGAGAAAGGTTCCCAGGTCGACTGTTTCCAAATCGAGCCGCGCCTCACCGGAATCGAGCCGGGTCAACTGGGCCAGCAATTCGAGAACCCCGGATGCCGAACGGACGCTTTCCTCGATGATCGAGCCGAATTCGGGCATCGCTGCGGCGGCGTTCGATTCATCATCTTGCTTCAGCACTTGGGAGACACCGGAGATCGCCGTGAGCGAACTTCCGATATCGTGCGAGGCATCCGAAACCAGATTCCGCAGAGCCGACTCGATTTGCTCGAAATAAGCCTTCATCTGCTTCAGTTCTCGCAATTCTCCCAAGGCCTCTTTCCGACGCAATTCGTTGTAACGGCCCGCACTCACGCTGGCCGCTTCGGTGAAAAAACAGGTCAAATCCTGGAGAGCATCCGCACGATCCTCCCGCGCATCAGGCGCATGCTCATCAAAGTAGCGGCTCACGGCGGCCAGCACCGCCTGATGCAGCCGCCCCCAGTCCCGCAGCAACTCCTCGAGGTCGAAACGCTGCAGCCATCGGGCACGCCCGTGACGGCGGATCGCGTCCGATGCCTCGGCGAGGTCGTTCCGGTTTCGATCCGTATCCAGGTAATTCGCTAACACGGCGAGCAGAATCGGCACGTCGTCGTAAAACTCCCGGTAAGAAAGGCGGGAGTGCGTGCCCGCAGGATCATGCCGTTCGGAAGACTCGCGCCAATGGCGGAGGATGGCCCCTTCGGTGTTCCGCAAATAAGCGGAAAGATTGGTAGTCTCGTACTTCATGAGTCGGCGAGGTTCGTTACCAATCCATTCTCACCGAGTATCCGGAAACTTCAATTCGTTTTTTGTTCAAATGGCGGGGCATATTTCTGAGGCTCACTCGCGCGGCTTGTCCGCGTTGAGTGCAGCGTCTGGTTGGGATTTTGTTTCATCGGGATCGAAATCGCCTGCCTGTCGGCAGACAGGTGTCCTAAGGCCATCTTTTTCGATTTGTTGATGTCGCTCCGCTCGGTACGATCCCGATAGCGATTTCGATCCCGATTAATTGCTTAACCGAGTGCCATGCCCCACGTGGGTGGGTTGCTTACCTAAGGGTCCACCGGAGTCTGCTTCTCAGCTACCCTGGGTCGGACTCAGGCGGATCTCCTTGAGGAGGGCGTCGAAATCCTCTCGGCGCAGGAGGCTGGACCCTGGTGTCATGGCGGCGGCGGAGCCGGCTGCGACCGCGAAGCGCAGGGTCTCCTCGAGTTCAGCCTCTCCGGCCAGCCCGTAGACCAAGCCGGCACTCAAACTGTCACCGGCACCGACCGCGCTCCGCTTCTCGACTGCGGGTGCGGGAATGCGGATGGTTTTCTCCTGCCCGGCGTAGAGTGCTCCTTCGGATCCCATGGTCAACAGGGCGTTTTGAATCCTGTTCTCCTGCACGAATGAGCGGAGAAGCTCAGGGAGCGACTGGTCACCGATGGGGCTGCCGAGAAGTTCCTCAAATTCCCTTTCGTTGGGGACGATCCAATCGAGGGGTGCCTCCGTTCCCGTTTCGAGGGCGGACCCGGGGGAGTCGAGAACGAGGATGGAGCCGGTTTCAGCCGCGACTTCGGCGAAGCGGTGGGGCAGGTCACCGGGGGTACCGGGGGGCAGGGTTCCGCTCATGACGATGATCCCGTCCCGCCCGGAAGAGCTTCGGACCAGGTCGAGGGCTTGCTGCCATTCCTCCTCGCGAATCTCCGCTCCCGGAGGAACGAAGCGGAACTGCCGATCCCGATCCCGCTCGTAGACGTTGGTCGAAAGCCGTCGCAGGGGCACCTTCGTCTCGAACGTCCGGCACGGGATTCCAAGATCCTCGAGCAGCGACTGATAGAAACCTCCGAGAAAGCCGCTGGTGGGAAAAATGGCTGTTGCCACAACACCCAGCTCTCTCAATGCGCGGGCCACATTGACGCCGCCGCCGCCCGGTTCGATGCGAAGCTCGTCACAGCGCAATTTATCTTCGGGAACGATGCGGTCGACCGCCGTCGACACATCGATCGCCGGGCTGAGGGTAACGGTGCAGATTGGCTTCATGGTTTTTTTCTCTCGGGTTCGCCGATTCCGAACACCGGTTTTCCCTCGATGGCCTTCTCGGCGATGATGGCTCCGGCCGCACTCCAGGCCAGCGGGGAAGTTCCTCCGGGCGTTTTCTTTTGGCCGTGGAGAAACTCCGGAAAACTCCAGTCGCGTTCCTCGACCGGGGTATGATTCGCCTGGTGGATTCCTCCCGCGAAGGTTTCGGCCGCCTCGCGGTTGCCCAGCTTGGCCAATGCCGCCGCATAGAAGCCGGTGACCATGGGCCAGAGACCTCCGTTGTGGTATTCGTGGGGTTCGTTCTTGAACTTGTGGGAGAAGGTCACCTGCAGGCCCTCCCACTCTTCGTCCCTCGGAGTGATGACCGGATGAAAGGCCGGGACCATCGACGGCCTTTCGCCCACCACCTTCTCCATTACGTAAGAGCAAACGGCCTCGCTCCGCTGCGAATCCGAAACCCCGGTGAGGACCGTCATCGCGTTTGCGAGGGTGTCGAAGCGATAGCCGTAACCAGCGGGCGAGAAGAACGGCATCCAGAAGGATCCTCCCCGGTGGGGGGCGGCCTTTTTTCCCTTGGCGTAGAGCACATCGTGATAGATGTCGTCGCATGCTTCCTCGCCATCTTCAAACCAGTAGTTTGCCTGGATCAGGTGCTTCAGGCGAACGGTTTTGTCCTCGAGCCTGTGGTCGGGGCCATTGTGTCGATGCTCGTGGATTTTGCAAAAAACGCGGAGCACCTGTAAATAGAGGATCTGGTCGTATAATACGTATCCGCTCTGCAAATACTCATCGGCCCAGTCGCCGGTCGGTGGTATGTAGAGCAGGCCACGGTCGTTGAACTCCCATGCTCCGAGGAGAAAACGGATTTCCTCAAGGGGTTCGAGCATCCGGTCGAGGAATTCGTCGTCTCCGGTGTGTCGCCAGTATTCCCCGACGAGGATGACGAACCATAGGTCGGCGTCGACCCGTCCGGTGGTGCCGCCGAGACTCACTCGGTTGGTTTCCGGGTCGACGTTACTGGGGATCTCGCCGTGCGGTCCCCGGTGTCTGGCGAGGGTGTCGAGGCTCCGTTCGCATCCCTCGACCAGCTCCTCGTCCCCGTCCAGCAGGGCCGCCAGACCAATGACGCCGGTGTCCCGACCCCAGACACGGTTGTAGTTGTGACACTTGGCGGGGGAGGCCACAAAGCCGCTGGAGCGGCTGCACTCGCGGAGCAGATCCACGGCGCGCTCGTAGCCTTCCTGCCGGAGGGCGCTCGCATCCATTCCGGTTTCTGTGTCTGTCTTGCTCATGGTTTCTCCGGGGTGCTTCGTTTATTCGCCTGGCTCCTCCATCGTGGAGGCTAGGCGGCCCAGCCTGTGGGGGGGCGGAGTGCTGTGGGTTGTCGATTTCACGGAGAGTAAACCTGGGTTGCCTACGCCGTCTGGTTGGGATTTTGTTTCATCGGGATCGAAATCGCTATCGAAATCGGGATCGATTCCGTAGTTTGAGGGTTCTTCCTCG
>CAZWFJ010000119.1:0-13558 GCA_964633135.1 uncultured Puniceicoccaceae bacterium
CATGGGAGATCTTCCCGAACCGGAATCCACCCACGAATTTTTCTGAAGAGGCATCAAAATAATGCCGAAGTGAATGGGATCGATTCCCAGGGAAACGGCCACCGGCAGAAAAATCGGGGTGAAGATCAGGACGGCGGGCGTCATGTCCATGAACACCCCGACCGCCAGCAATACGCAGTTGATGATGATCAGGAGGAGGATCGGGTTCTCGGTCAGTGCGAGGAGAGCAGCACTAACGTTTTGCGGCACCTGCTCCTGGGTGAGCAGACGGCTCATAGCGTAGCTGGTGGCGACGAGGAAAAGGACGATGGCCGTGGTGCGCGCCGCACGCAGGACCACCCCGGCCAGCTCGCCAAAAGGAATCTCGCGGTAAAAAACCACGGTGAGCAGGAAGGCCCAGAGAACCGCGACGGCGGAGGCCTCGGTGGCGGTGAACACGCCGCCCAGAATGCCGCCCAAAACCATCACCACCAGCAATAGGCTGGGCACGGCGCGCCAGGCGGATGGGAGCAAGGGGGGCGTCGCCGGGACGCCTTCACCATCGACCCGCCCGTAGCCGCAGCGGGCGCAAATCACTAGCGCAACAACCATCAGGCCCAGCCCGATCACCACGCCGGGGACAATCCCGGCGAGAAACAGGGCGCCGACGGAGACATTGCCCGCGACCATCGCGTAAACGATCATGATGTTACTGGGCGGGATGAGCAGACCCGTCGTCGCAGCAGAGGAAGTAACGGCGATGTTGAAATCCCGGTTGTATCCCTGCCGGTTCATCTCGGGGATCAGGGTTCCGCCGATACTGGAAACAGCCGCGACAGCCGAACCCGAAATCGCGCCGAAAAGCATGCAGGAAAACGTGTTGACCACGGCCAGCCCGCCAGGGATGCGGCCGACGATGGCGGCAGCAAAATCGATCAGCCGCCGGGCGAGACCGCCGCGGCCCATGAGTTCGCCGGCTAGAATGAAAAACGGGATCGCCAGCAGCGCGAAGCTGTCGATGCCATTGCCCAGGTCGCTAGCCATGGAGAGCGGGATCTGCGGGTAGCCCAGCGCGAGGGTCGTCACGGCGGTGGCCGCACCGAGGACGAAGGCTATCGGCACATGCAACATCAGGAGCGCTCCGAAAAGCACGAGGAGAATGGCGAGTTCCTGGGTCATGCGTGGGACTCCGGTGGTTTGCTGGTGCCGACTGGCTGGCCGCTCTCGGAAGCACTCGCCGGTGGGCCGTCGCCCCGGATGATCCTCAGTAGGGTTTCAATCGAGTAAAGGCAAATCAGGAAGCCGCTAAAGGGCAGCGCCAGGTAAAACCAGGCCTTCGAGACGCCGAGGGAAGGCATTAACTGCCCGCTCGCAAGACGGTCGGCAACCAGCTGGCCGCCACCCCAGCCCATGATGACCCCGGCGAACAGAAGGATGACCACCTGACCCGCGCCCGCCGCGATGCGAGCCGCCCCGGGACTCAGTGCCGAGGTCAAAGTATCCATGCCGAGGTGTTTGCCCTCGCGGGCGACCAGCGCCGCGCCGAGAAGCGCCAGCCAGACCATTAAGAGCCGGGCCAGTTCCTCCGACCACGCGGCTTGCCCGCCCAAGAGGTAACGCGAGAGCACCCCCCAGAGAACATCCAAAACCAGCAAAGTGAAAACCACCAGCAGCACGCCCTGCAAAAGGCGTGCGGTCAGGTTATTGAAGTGTTTCAACATAGCCGCTCTGCTTCCTCAGTCCGCCAAGGCGGCGATTCGTTCGAGGATGGTTTTCATTTTGCCGCGGGCGTATTTTTCGCGAACCGGCGCGGTCTCAGCAATGAATGGGGCGAGGTCGGGTTCGTAAACGGTCACCCCTTCGGCCTTCATTTGCTCCACAGCCTCGGCGGTGGCGGTTTCCCAGGCTTGACGTTGGTAGAGACTCGATTCCTCGGCCGCCTGGGTCAGCCAATTCTGTTCTTGCGGCGAAAGGCGCTCCCAAATCTCGGTGCTGATGACGACCACATCCGGCACCATCGAGTGATGATTGAACGTGAAATGCTTGCAGACCTCAAAGTGGCGGTTCGAGACAAAGCTCGGCGGATTGTTTTCCGCCCCGTCGACCACGCCCTGTTGCAAGGAGGTGTAGAGTTCCCCCCATGAGATCGGCGTCGGTGACGCTCCGAGGGCGCTCACCATGTCCATTGCGACAGGGTTGTTCTGCACCCGGATCTTGAGGTTTTGAAGGGCTTCGAGATCGGGCAGGGGACGCACGGCATAGAAATTACGGCTTCCGGCATCGTAGTAGCATAGTCCGCGAAAGCCGCTGGGAGCACCGGACGCATTGGTCGCGAGCGCTGTCAGCATTTCTGCGCCGATGTCGCTATCGAGAACGTCCCAGTGGTGGTCACGACTCTGCAAGACATAGGGCAGGCTGAAGACTTTGAATTCCGGGATGAAATCGCCCAGGCTGCCGCCGCCGACTTTGATCATCGCCAAAGTGCCGGTCTGCACCTGTTCGAGCATTTGGGTCTCATTGCCGAGCTGACTATTCGGGAAAATATCAAGGACGAGTTCGCCGCCGGAGAGTTCCGCCACCCGCTCAGCCATATTTTCAATCCCGCCATGCACCGGGTGGGTGGTCGGCAGGGAATGGCCGATCTTCAGACGCTTGCCCGAGCTACCCTCTCCCTCTCTGCGGTCCAGCAGGGCAAAAACGAGCGAGGCGACGGCAAGCCCAAGAAGGAAGCCGACGATCAGATTGGACGTGCGGGGCTTAAGCATAGTTGGGAACGAAGGGGGTGAGGAGTCTCCATGACCGAAGCGAAGAAAATGCACCTGAGGAAAAAATTTGTTAAAAGGCATCCAGACGATGACAATAATAAATCGACGATCAACCAAAATGGGTCGCTTCTTCCATCAAGGATTCCACTGCTCCGGCGGGCCACTTTGCTTGCCGTGCTTTTCGCCGGTGTAAAAGTTTACGTTATGATGGTAGCGTTTTTCAGGAGAGACATCGTCGATAGTCCAGTCCTCAAGAGCGCCGCGCATGCGCTCTTGCACGTCGGCAAAGGCCACGCTGTTCAGCAGGTCTGAGGCGGGCACCGCAGGCTCGTTTGGGAACGCGTTTTTGATGTATTTGTAGCGCGTATCGCGCACCGCTCGTTGATGGTCATCCCAGTTATGCCAGTTGCGCTCGGCATACACATACTCGCGCACCGCAGAGCCAGAAGGGTTGCGCAGGAGGCCGCTCTGGTCGACACCCTGAACGGAATCGGGTATTTCGAGACGGGCAAGCGCCAGCACAGTCGGCACGACGTCGGCCAGGCTCGCCAGGCCATCAGTCGTCTGGTTGGCGGGCAAGGTGCCGGGCCAACTGATCACTAACGGAACCTGTAGGCCGCTGTCGTAGCAGGTGGTTTTGGCCCGCGGGAAGGGAATGCCGTTATCGCTCATGAAGAGCACAATGGTTTGGTCGGCAAAGCCTTCCTGCTCCAGCCAATCGAGCACGATGCCGACGTTCCCGTCCATCCGCCGGACGTAATCATAGTAGAGTGCCAGCTCAGAGCGGGTGAGTGCGGTGTCGGCCAAATAAGGGGGCACGATGACATCGACCGGATCCGTTGGCGGTTCGATGACGCCCTGGTGGTAAGGGCGGTGCGGATCGCTGTAGCCGATGCTCAATAAGAAAGGGCGATCCTTAGGTCGTTCGGCCAGCAGACTGAGCCAGGGTTCGGCGCTGGTGTCGACGATGCCGCTCGAATAATGCGCGTCGCCCTCAGCGTGCGAAGCATCAAATCTCGCGGCCTGCTTGTCGCCCAGGTGCAACTTGCCAGCATGCATCGTGTAGTAGCCAGCATCACGCAGCATCTCGGGCAGAATGCGCTGCGCGGTTGGCAGCGGAACATGCAGGTCTTCAGCTCCGGTGGCGTGAGGCCAGCGTCCGGTAAAGATAGACGCACGGCTGGGACTGCACGAGCTACTCGTCGCAAAGGCGCGCTGGAAATACACCCCATCCGCTATCAGGCGATCCAGATTAGGCGTCTGGATCGTTGGATGACCGACGGCTCCGATATCGCCCGGACCGAGGTCATCGGCGATCAGCAGCACGATGTTCGGACGTGCGGTTTCCTGCGCCTGTGCATTGGCGACCGGAACCATCAGAGCCGCCAACACGATTATCAGTGAAATACGTTGTTTCATTGGCAGAGAATCTTGTCTTCCTGGATTAAACCTCAACCTTCCGCCTGCGGTCCCTCGACTTCGCGGGTGAAGGGTGCCAGCCATTGCTCAATGCTTTGGCCGTCGTCCGGCAGGGTAAGGGTGCGGCGCACCGGTTCTTTCACCTCAGGGTAGCCCCCGACTTCATCTTGGCTGTTGATGATTTTTCCCGTGCCATCGAAAAAGCTCTGGAGGATCCGCTTATCGATGGCATCTCGGTCGGCCGGGCGGGCGCCGACGTTGGCGATCACATAATCGCGTGCGGCACTAGCGGGCATGGCCGTGAGCTGCTCCGGCCAGACTGTCGGCGCTTCCAGCGTCTGGCCAGGGGGGGCTGCACTTCTTTGAGTTCGCCCTCTTTCTTGCGCCAGTTGTCGCGAATAAAAAGCTCCGGCTTCCACGGGATCGCTTTCCTGGCAGTGGTATCGACCCCATCAACGATGTAATTACCGACAATGGCCGAGTGGGAATTGCTCCCTTCCACACCAATAATCTGCCTCCCGGGATTGTAGATGAGATTGTTCACGACCACCGCTTTGGTGTTGCCTTTAAGCAGGGGGTTACGGCGGAAATTGTGCGCATAGAAGTTGCCGAA
This sequence comes from uncultured Puniceicoccaceae bacterium, assembly GCA_964633135.1. GTDB lineage: Bacteria > Verrucomicrobiota > Verrucomicrobiia > Opitutales > Puniceicoccaceae > Puniceicoccus. The sequence continues at coordinate 4,777 of CAZWFJ010000119.1, forward strand.
AACGGCGATGTCTTCGGTGTTATTCATGATGAGCGTGCCGCAGGAGTGCTCGCCTTTGGGATGGGTTGAGTGCTTGAGCCCTTCAGCCAGCAGATTATTGCTGAGCGTGCCGCGATGGCTCGGCTTCTCCGCGCTCCTCTCCATCATCCGGTCAAACATGCCACTCACGCTCATATTCTCGTCGATGCTCCAGGTGGCGGAGATGTGGTCGAAAACAATGTCACGCGCGGTGCGGCTGGTGGCGATGTTGTCCGGCTCCCACTTTTTGATCGCTTTGTTGGCATCTCCCACACGGATGCGGATGTGCTGGATGATCACGTCATGCGTATCCACATAGACTTCGCCACGGATAAAGGTGATACCGGGGGAAGGCGCCGTTTGCCCGGCGATGCTCAGGTGTGGTTGTGTGATTGCCAGGGTCTCACCCTCCAGATCGATCACGCCGCCCACTTCAAAAACAATCGTGCGCGGCCCCTCGGCATCAATGGCCTCCCGAATCGAGCCAGGCCCCTGGTGGTCGAGGGTATTCACCACAATGACCCGGCCATCCAACCCGCCACGGGTGTCGGTGAAGCCCCGGCTGTAATGCAGCGGTGCCACTTCAGCTGTGAGCACGCACGGTGCGGCGAATAGGGTGAAAAGGGGCGAAAAGGGCGAATGTGATCTTGATTATGGTTTTCTGTATCATTCTTTTTGCTGGTGCTTAGGGTTTGCGCGTTTCCACGCGGAGAAAGAGGCGCGGACTATTGTTGATTGGGATGTGAATGGTAACTTCATCGGCATCGGTGATTCCGTTGCCGGTGAGGTCAAGCGGTAAACGAGTGACCTGACCGGACAGCGGAGAATAGGGTGTCCAATCCCGAAGATTTTCCGAGATAGACAGGGTGAACTCAACATCCTCAGCCCGCCGGTTGCGATGGTAGGTAAACAGAACACTGTCGGCTTTGTCGTCGGCTTCGAGCAGCGGCGAATAAGCGTAGCCTCCCCCAACGGGATCAGGCAGTGCAAAGGCATATTCCTGCAGGTTGCTCAGCTCGTTTGCATTCGGATCAGCCAAGGGAGACGCGTCCTCGCCGTTCCAGTCGATCCCGGATTGCCAGTCGTCATAAGTGCCCACGGTCCCGGTCTCGAGGCCGGCTGGTGCGGAGCGGGTGACACGGATGTTTTCCAGTTCACTCGTGCGCCGACGCTCTTGACGGAGTCGAAACCCGCCTGCGGATGCTCGGGGATTGGCAAACCCATACTGTTGCAGAATCCGCGTTCCATCGATCCAAAGACTCCAGTGTTGCTCCTGATAATCCTGCCGCACGGTGTAACGCACTGGCTCATCGACATCCAGCGTCGGGTTGAGTGTGATCGTGCTCCATTGCCCGGTGCTTCCATTGAATGCGGCGATATTCCCGGCGTGGGTCAGGTAAAAAGCAGCGGTGACCTCGGAGCCAAACTCCGGCGGCGGCACTCCCTGCCCATGCGTGGCAAGGGTCGCAGTGAAATCTGTCCAGATCACCCGCTCAAAATCCTCCTCATAAAGTTGCGCAATCTCCCCAGTGTGAAAGGCTCCGGTCGCGATCTTCAAAATCCGCCCGCTGCCACTCGGCTCGATCATGACTCCGCCGGTAGGCCCCCCGGCGGTGGGAATGCTCCACATCTCCGGGCTGGCCGCCAACGGGCCAGGTCCGCGTCCGGCGAAATCGTCCTCCCAGGAAAGTCGCACACGGTCGGCTCCGGCGGCATTGCGCCCGAGCAGTGTCTCGACGCCATCGCTCACGCCGTCTCCGTCAAAATCACCCGTGCCGTCCGGCTGAAGCTCGCCGTAATGAGTCAACTCCCACCCATCCGGCAGGCCATTGCTGTTGCCATCATAGAGGCTGTGTTCATTGACGATGTGGAGGGTGACGGTAGCCGGCTCTGATAACAGCTCTCCATCGCGTACGATATAGGTCATCGAGTCAGTTTGATCGACAAATCCATTGGCTGGGGTGTAGTGGATTTTGCCGTCGACAATCACCGCTGCACCTTTGGAGGGTTGGGTTATGCCATGCAATTCCAGATGGGTGAGCGAGGAAAAATCGCGCTTAATGTCATTCTCAAGCACATCAAGCAGAGCCGACTCACCATCGAGCACTGCAAAAATATCCGGGGTGCCCTCTGGTGGCGCGCCCTCTGTGCCGTAGACCACCTCATGCGTGAACGGTGCCAGCCATTGCTGGATGCTTTCTCCAGCTGTCGGCAGTGTGAGCGCACGGTAGGTGGGCTCCACCACCGGGTAGCCGCCCACGTCCTCCTGGCTGTCGATGATCCGCCCGTTTCCCTCCCGATAAGTGCGAACGATGCGCCGGTCGATGGGGTCCCGCTCCGCCGGACGTGCTCCTGCACGAAACGGAATCGAAAGATGCGCTTGCTCAGCAGGAACTGCCGTAAAATTTGCGGGCCAGAGCGGCGGTTCCGTGAGCGTCTGGCTGGCTCCTGGTGGAACCTCCGCAAGGTCGCCGGTTTGCTGCCGCCAGTTGTCCTGGATAAACAGCTCTGGACGCCATGAGAACATCGAGTTGGTCGTGGTGTCCGGTCCGTCGATAGCGGTGTTCCCGACAATCGCCGAATGAGATGCCCCACCTTCCACACCAATGATCTGGTTGCCCGGGTTATAAATGAGATTGTTGGCCACGACGACGCTTGAGCCGACTTTCATCATCGGGTTTCGCGCCATGTTATGGAGGAAAAAATTGCCGAACAACGCAATGTTATAGGCCGTGTCCATGATAAGGCTGCCCTTGGAATGCTCGCCTCTCGCATGGGTGGAGTTGCTGAGAGCCTCCGCGATAAGATTGTTACTGAAAGTCACCCGCCCGGTGGCAGGTTGATTATTGGAGACGCGCGGTGAATTGACGCTCATGTTTTCGTCGACCGCCCAGGTGGCGGTGACGTGGTCGAACACGATGTCATTCACCGAACGGGCAGTGGCAATTCCGTCTGGCTCCCAAGGCTGCCGCGTCTTTTCCACATCGCCCGGTCGTGTCCGGATGTGCTGGATGATCACGTCATGGGTATCGACGAGGAGGTCACCGCGGATGAACGTGATACCCGGCGCGGGCGCGGTCTGCCCGGCGATGCTGACATGGGGATTGGTAATCGCCAGTGTCTGCCCGTCCAGATCAATCACGCCCCCCACCTCGAAGACAATCGTGCGGGGTCCCGTCGCATCCAAGGCCTCACGAATTGAGCCGGGTCCGGATGGATTAAGCGTGTCGACGACGATGATGACGCCATCCAACCCGCCCCGCGTCTGGGTGAACCCGCGGCTGTAATGGAACGGCTCATCCGCCGGCGGCGCGGCCCAAAGCGGGCAGGCGGCAGACACCAGCAACGTCAGTAGAAATCGAATCACGGCGGTCCTCATGGCAAAAGCTCCTCCCCGGCGTCGTATTGCAGTTCCGGGCGGGTCAACGACATCTGGCTCAACAGAATCACCGCGCCGGGCGACGGTTCAGCTTCTTTGACCAGTGCCAACATTAGCACCCCGTTGCGGGCGGCGTAGCCGTCATCCTTTCGGAAATAGCGAAAGACCGGAAACTCGCCCGTCCCGCCCGCGTATGACCACGAAAACGTGTGGTTAGCAGGCATCACGAACTGGATAGCATAACCTGAGCTACCGGTGGTGGCTGGCAGCTCCAGCGGTGTATCCAGCGTGATTTTCAGGGTGCCGCTTTGGGGGAAATCGCTCGGCGCGACCGTTACGGTCTCACTGCGGAGTTCCGTGCCAGCGCTCCAGGTGCTGACAGTGACATCTGCCTGCGAATAAATCCGCACCGTGAAGGTATAATTCGTGGTGATGTTCCCGTTGAGCCCGACCAGGATGTCCCGGAGCTGAACGCTCTCCCCTGGTGGCAGCTGGAACAGGATCACCGGGTCGCGTGATGCGTTTGCTTGCTGATTGTTGGGAGATCCGGGATGCGGCTCCGTGGAGATGCTACCCTCTTCCTGTGAAGCGACCTCGAACGCCTCGTAGCCCGGACTCTCGGAATCAATACCCCGATGATGCCCCTCAAGATAAGTCGCCGTCGCGCCCGGCGCATCGACGGAACCGGCCAGCAGTACCGGAACGCAAAAGAAGGATGGGGGAAAGATGGAACTCATAAAGGAGGGGGTGGAATGTGTTCACAGGGGTGCGGAGAGAACTCTAGCACACCACTCGGCTATATAGTGTACGATCAGCGCATTGATTTTAACATATCACGCAGAATCGGGTATCGGCAGTGTGTGGAGGAGACTCACATGGTGTTACACAACTTTTATATAGAGGTGTCCTCCACCACCATTGGGCGGACGGGACGACCGTCGGGCCGCTGGTCTTTGTGGGCGAATGGAATGTAGTGGCGTTGACCAGAGGCGACGGCGTCCGTGAACTCGGCCGCCGGGCTGCGGGAGGGCACGCGGCGGGCGAGGGCTTGGTCGACCATGGCCTGGGCGGTGCGGGAGGCGCGGGCAGCGTTCTCGAATCGCCGCAGTGAGGGCATTTCCTCACCGCAGATCGCTGCGGCAAGCTCTGCATACAGCACCGCCAGGTTTTTGCCGCCGTAAGGTTGGGTGCGCTTGATGGTTTCTTCCGGTGTGTTGATTTCGACATAGGAGTTGTTGAAATCGTGTCGGATGGTGATCACACCTTTGCTGCCGATCAACTCGACGAAACTGTGGTTACGCTGGGTGTCGGCGAGGGTGGCGTAACAAAAACTGTTGTTGATCTCAAAACCGACCCCGTTTGCGCAACTGCCGTGGGTCATGAAGTGCTTGTCGTATTCGCCCTCCCAGAACCCGAATGCGCGGGTGTCGAACTCCTCGATCTCACCCCCGGCGAACCATTGCACCAGATCGACATAATGAATGCCGCATTCATGCAAAGTGTGCCCGCCGGCGACTTGGGTGACCGAAACATTCTCACGCCCAGGCAAGTCTACCCCCGGTGTGCAATGGCTGATGCGGATGACCGTGAGGGTGCCGATCTCCCCGGCTTGCAGACGGCGAAAGGCGTCGCGGTGGGTGCTTGCGTTGCGGGAGAAGAGGTTCGTCATGCACAGCAAATCCGGGTAAGCACGCACTTTCTCTGCCAGTTCAAAGGCTTTTTCCGGCGTCTCAGCGATGGGCTTTTCTGCCTGCACGTGCTTGCCCGCTTCAAGGGCCTGCAGGACGAGGCCGGGGCGTACGTTGGAGAGTGTGTTGATGCTGACCGCGTCAATGGTTGGGTCGTCGAGAATGCTCTGAAAGTCGTCGGTGCGGCGGGCGCCCGGACAGGCTGCACCGGGTTTTTCAAGCTTTGCCGGGTCGAGATCGCACAATGCTGCGACTTCCCAATCCGGGTGACGGTTCAAAGCGCAGAAATGTTGCCAACCCATGTTGCCAAAGCCAATGCAGGCGATGCGGAGTTTTTTTTGTGATGTTATTCATTGTATGATGGTGCTCGGGGGTCTTGTTCATGAAGGATAAAGGCTTTTTCGAAGGTCATTGAACCCACGTTTTCGAAGCGAGGCGGGCGTTGGCCGTGAAGCGACAGGTTGCGAAGCCGCAGCCCGTTGATCGGTGCTTCCGGGAGACCGCAGACAGAAATGGGGATCTTTGAAGCTTCGCAGCTTATGTTCTCCAGATTGATCCGCTCAAAGCGGGGCGGTGCTTCTGTGACATTTCCGGCGGTACTTGAGCCGTAGAAACTTGAGATCTCAATGGCCTCACCCGTGATCGCTTGCATCCGGCAATTGCGGATCAGAATATCAGACACTTCGCCACCTCGACCGCGCATACTCTTCATGCGGATGCCGCGTTCCGTGCCAATCATTTCGCAGTTCTCTGCCAGCACCTCACGAATACCTGCACCGGTCGCGCTGCCGAAGACGATTCCGCCGTGCCCATGGCGAATGCTGCAATTGCGGATGTGGATGCGCTCACAGCCATGTGGTAAATCCCAGGAGTCCTCATTCATTCCCGCTTTCAGGCACAGCGCGTCGTCACCAACATCAATATCGAGATCTTCGATCAGACAATTCCGGCACGCGTCGAGATTGAAGCCGTCGGTGTTCGGGGTGCGGGGCGGATTTCGGAGAACAACATGGCGAGCCGTTACCTCGCGGCACAACGCCAGGTGATGATTCCAAAAGGGCGACCGCTGTGCAGTATAATCCGAAAGAAGCACGCGCTCGCAGTCGAGCAAATGAACCAGTTGCGGACGTAATGCGGCCTCGCGAGAGGCAAAAACACGCTCCTCAGCAGGGACGCCCATGGCATGAGCCCGATAGAGGAGCTGGGAAGCACGCTCTTCGCGGTATTTCCAGTCGAGCCATGCTTCGTGATTGCCATCGAGGATGCCCTTGCCGGTGATCGCGATATCCCGTGCCTGATGGGCGTAGATCAGCGGACTGTAATTCCAGCACGGCAGACTGTCCCACCAAACCGGGCGGGCGGGAAGGTAATCCTCTGGTTTGTTGCTGAAAAGGAGTCGACAGCCTTCGCTCAGATGCAGGTTGATGCGGTCCCGCAATTGAATGGGGCCGGTGGGCCAGGTTCCGGGCGGTATTTCCACAATTCCACCACCTTCCCCGGCCAGCTTCCGGATGGCCGCGTTGATAGCTGGCCCATTATCCTGAGCGGAATCCAGTCTCAGGATCTCACGGCGTTCGGGGATATTCGGCAGAGCCGGTTCCCGCAGGTTTTTCACCCACTCTTGTTGAGGGGTTTTCGTCGTGGACGCGACTGTGCCCGTGGCCTGGATCAAACCCTTGACGCACAACCCGGATTTTTCTGCGAGTGCTGGAGGCAGACGATGAATTTCGTTGCCGTAAACGTAAACATTCGTCAGCTCCGGCAACTCGACGAGCCATGCTGGCAGTTCACGCAAGCGGTTTCGCTCCAGGACCAGCGTCCTCAAAGCCCGGCAGTCCCGGATCCATTCCGGCACGAGTCCGAGGGCACAACCGGAAAGCCGGATGACCTTGGCTCGGGGCAGGCAACATTTCTGCTGCCAATCAATGCCCGGCGTGTCCTTTGCGCTGAGCCATTCGATATATCCGTGATCGCGGAGCCATTCGGGCAGTCGGTGAAGTAACGATCCGTCCAAGGTAAGCTCCGTCAGTCCCGGAAACCCGTCCGACGCACCGGGAAGCGCTGCCAATGCGCAGGAGGTCAGCGTCAGGCACTTCAACTTTTTCAGTGCAGCGACGCCTTCAGGCAGCCGATTCAGAGGGAGATTCGCCAGGTCGAGAACTTCCAGTCGATCCCAACCCCCTTCAGTTGCTGCGGGGAGGCTCGAGAGTTTGTTGTGAGACAAGCGGAGTTCCCGCAGTTGTGGGCACCGGGCCACCCAGGTCGGCAACTCGTGAATCTCTGGAACATTGCGCAGGTCCAAGATACGAAGTTCAGGCAGCGGTTCCAGGTCTGCTGGAATTTCGGAAAGTGCCGTGCCCCGCAGGTTCAGCTCTCGGAGCGACGGGTGGCCGGAAAAGCCTCGCGGGAACGTCTGCAACGGCGTCCAGAGACAGCGAAGCTCCTCAAGAGAGAGCAGGCCGCCCAGTGTGTCGGGCAGTTCGGTGATGTCATTGCCCACCACATTGAGGATCCGCAACCGCCGCAGTTCACCGATGGCCTCTGGAATTCGTGAAATTTGATTGTGGGAAATGTCCAGAATCTCCACCTCGACGACGTCCAGACTGCCTTCCGGGAATACGGTGGATTCTTTGCCGATGTGATAAAAACTTTGCATCTTCGCAATATAGCAAAACGCATCAGAGAATACCATGGACAGTCAGGCTGGATTTGTGTAAATTCGGGCAATGAAACCTTCTGATCGACTTTTGCGATCGCCCTTCGAAATCAGCCTCAAAGGGCTGCTGCGCAATGCGGGAGTTCGTGTGGTGGGTCTGGCCGCGATGCGGGTCGAACCGGGGTGGAGCGAGGCGTGGGGCGACTCGCGAGATCCCGCGCTGTGGCGCGTTTACTGGAACCGGGGGCCGATGTGCCTGAACTATGACGGCGGTTTCCGTATCCTGCCCGAAGCAACCGTCGGCCTGATTCCGCCCCTTGGCGACTTCAGGCCGACGGTCGATTCCGGGACGGCGCACGGCTACCTCCACTTCGAGCTGCCGGATCTTCCCTCTGGGTTGCTCGGAGAACTGTTTACCGCACCACTTGCTTTTCCTCCCGCAGCCGCGATTACGGAGCTGATGGCCGATCTGGTCGGGCGGGCCGAATCCCGGCAACGGCCCGAAGGAGATGTGCCTTATCAGGCGCAGGCTGTGGCATCACTGGCCTTCGCGGCGGCGGTGAAGGAGCTTTCCTCCGATGCGGCGGGCCGACTCCTCCAAGCTCTGCGCGGGGAAAATCCCATCAGCCCGGCTTTGCTGCGCATCCAAGGCGATTCAAGCCGCCCCGCCAACCTCGACGAACTAGCTCGGCTCTGCGGCATGAGTCGGCGGGCCTTCTCCGAGCACTTCCGGCTCTGGACAGGGTTCTCGCCCTGGCAATACCAGTTGCACGACCGGCTGGGCCGCGCCGCCGACCTCTTGATGGAAACCGACGACAGCATTGAGACGGTGGCGATGCGCACGGGATTCTCCGACCGATTCCACCTCAGCAAAGCCTTTCGACGCGAGCACGGGCAAAGCCCCGCCGCCTTCCGCAAGCGCCTGCAAGCAAGACGGCGGAACGGTATGGATGGCACGTGCATTCCTACGTAATAATGAGCTTTCTACACACATTCCTAAGCTGGATTTTTTGTTTTCAGTTAATTAATTTGGCTCGTTTT
>CAZWFJ010000120.1:0-13547 GCA_964633135.1 uncultured Puniceicoccaceae bacterium
GTCCGGGCAAGGCGCACCCCATGGAGGGAGCCGATTGGGGCGGGCTGGCCGTGGGGGCGGGTCTGCGGAAGGAGGTGATTCAGTAGAAACTTCCCGTTCGGTTCAATCTGTAGTTCTGGAAAGCAGGCTCAACGGGGCAGAAGTTGGTGGGCCAACCGACCAGCTCGCAGGTTGCAGAAGGAGTGGTGGAAGGACGCAGCTTCGGTGAACTCGGCTAATGCCTGGAGAACGAGGAGGGCTACGGGGAGGATGTCGGCACGGCTGGCGGGAAGGCCGGGGTAGGTTTGTCTTTCGGCGAGGGGTAGGGAGGAGAGTTCGGATTCGATTCGCCGGATATCCTCGACGTGAATTACCGGGGATTGTTCGCTGAGGGATATTTCGTGGGCGGTTGCCAGAATTAATCGGGTGATGGTGAAGGCACCACCGGTCCCCCAGTGGGTAGTCCCAAGGGGAAAAGGAGCTACCGGGAGAGCACTTTGGAAGGTGTCCAGGCAATGGGTGCGGATCTGGGACTTTGCTGCGGCAGGTATAGGGGCTTGCGGGTCGGGCAAAAAGCGATGTAGAAGCCGGACCGCGCCGAGATCCATGCTGCAAAGGTGTTCGACCCCGCCATCCCGTTGAAAAATCCATTCGAGGCTACCTCCTCCCAGGTCGCTTACGGAGTAAGGGAAATGCGGATCCAGGGAGGGTTCCTGCGCGATGCCGTGAGCGATTCCCTCGGCTTCCTCCAGTCCGGTCAGGACCTTTAGTGGATGTCCGGTTCCGTCCAGGACCCGTTTTGAAAACTCGTCCCGATTCCCGGCATCCCGCACTGCACTGGTGGAAACAATCTCAAGGCTTTGCGGGGAGTGCGTCCGGGCCAGTTCGAGGAGTTCCTGAATCGCTTGGACCGCTGCTTCCATCGCCTGATCGGTGAATTGGGGCGGGTCGGCGTACATACCCTCGCTGATTCGACATTCGATCGTCCGGTCGAGTAGGGTGCGAACTCCATGGGGGGTGATCTCCCCCAAGAGGATTTTGATGGTGTTGCTGCCCACGTCGATGACGGCTGCACGGGGGCTGTAGCGAGGTGGAGGGGTCATAGAACGAAAGATCTTGAGGCGATGAGGATGACAAATTCGCCTTTTCTGGCCTGGGCAAGGACCTTCTGGCGAACAGAAGCTGCGGGACCGGTGGCCGTAGTCTCGAATCTTTTGGTCAATTCGCGGGAAACTGAGAGAATTCTTTCTTCTCCAAGCACTTCGATTATCTCTGCGAGGAGTTTCTCGATTCGATGAACGGATTCGTAGAGTATGATGGTAGAGGGGAAGTCTTGATGTTCCTCGAGGAAACGCTTTCGCGCCGCCGATTTAGGGGGGAGAAATCCGCAGAAGAAAAAGCGATCGGAGGGGAGTCCGCTCGCGGTGATTGCGGCGATCAGTGCGCAGGGTCCGGGTACGACCCGCACGGGAAGGTGGGATTTTTGGCAGGCGCGAATCAGGCGGAACCCAGGATCGCTGAGGGTGGGGGTTCCTGCATCGCAGACGAGGGCGACATCGCTGCCGGATTGGAGGAATTCGACCAGCTCAGCGGCCCTGGCCGCTTCATTCTCATCTCGATACGAAATCAGGCGCGGTTTTGGAATCTCCGCATGGGCGAAAAGTGCTCCGGTGACCCTGGTATCCTCGCAGGCGATAACGGGCACCGATCCGAGGACTTCTTTCGCGCGGGGACTCAGATCACCGAGATTGCCGATCGGAGTGGAAACGATATGGAGGGTGCCTCGGCTCGATGATTCCTGTCCCACCATAGAATGCTTCCGATCCGTCGACGTGTGGCCTTCGGGGATGACGGTATTTTTTTTGCCTCCCACTGCGGAGGGGGGCGATCAACCTCCGAATCCGGGCATTTGGCCCTCCCAGGAGGCTGGGCGAGACCACGGGATCGTGGAATCATCTTCGCTTTTCGCGGCGCAACCCGTCAGGAGGGAAACGCCGCCCACGGTAAGCAAGCAAACAAGGATAGAGTGACGGACCAAAGAGAATTTACTCATTTGCGGATAGTGTAGACGGCACCGGACTTCAAGGCCTCGGCAAAGATGGAATCGGGAAGGATTTCCGCCACGAGGTAGTCGGGGTATACCCCGCGCAGCCGCAACTCGGCGATTGGTGCTCCATCCCGATTGACTGACAGGGTCGAAACGCCGACAAATTCATCGTCAGCGCTCGGGCTTAGCACCACTAATCCACGGTCGAGATTGATGGAGCGTACGCGGACCTGATTAGCCGACAGGCGCTCCTCTCCTCCCGAGTCACTAGCGAGAGCGGCGCGAATGGGATTATTGGAAAGGCGGGCGATTTCGTCCTGGGCTGCCGCAAGCTCGTCGCGCAGCCGTGCAACTTCGGCTTGGGCTTCGGCCGACTGTGCGGGAGATTCCTCGGTCCCTGCCGTGGTGGTCGGTCCACCGTCGCTGAGTTGCTCGACCCGGCGAGCGAGGGCACGCCTTTCTTCTTCGACGGATTCAATTCGCTGGCTCAGTTCAAATTTCTCGCGATTGACGCGGATCAAATCGCTGCGAACGGTGTCGAGCTCGGCAGTCAATCGCTCTGCGGTTTCCTTCGCTTCGGCCTGGAGGGTGTTTGCTTCCTCGAGTTCGCGTTGGGTGCTACGCAGTTTTTGATTCGTGGCCCGGAGTTGATCCTCGGTTGAACGCAGGTTTTGCTGTTCAGAGGCCAGCTGTTGTTCCAGATTCGAGGCGAGGGCCTCGGATTCGCGCAGTTGGCTCTGGGTTTGGGAAAGATCGTTCATTCCCTTGGACAGGACCCGGGAGAGGGGTTCGTCGGGAATATTCAATTGGGAGCCAGCCTTTTCGTAGGCTTCATTAATCGCGGACAGTTCGTCCTTGTTCAGGAACCAAATGGTTCCGAGAGCGATGATGACCGCAAGAGTTATGATTCGGAGGATGAGGGACAGGGCTTTCATTAGCAGATGTACGATATGTTAAAGCGCAGGAGGATGGGTTCTTCTTATAGGAATGTCAACTATTTGAGCTGACGGAAACTGATTTCAGCGGGAGAGAGGGCGGAGGGATCTTGTTCGATCTCCGGGCGGTTGACCGCCAGTTGTTCGAGGATCTTGTAGATCCATTCTTCCTTGCCGGCCAGATCGAGTTCATCGGCCAGACCGGCGACAGTCTTCCAGGTGCCAGCCTGATTGGCAAGCCGATCGGTGACCCGGCGCTGCAGGTCGAGAACAGAGGCGGCGGCCTTCTTTCCGGCCTCGACCCCGGGTTGATGGTAGGCATTGATCCCTACCAGCGAGGCGTAGTAGCCAACGGCGCGTTCGAAGAGCGCGATCAGCAACCCGACTGCGAGCGGGTTTACCTCGCCGATGCTGATTGAAATCGAAGCCCTCCCGTTCTCGGAAAGAGCCTCGCGGGTGCCCAGGTAGAACCCGTGTAGGAAGTCGCCGGAAGTCACCTTCTCATCCACCTCGATCGAGGCTTCCCCTTTGCGGGCGCGCAGGACCTGAATGAAGACGGCAAAAAAGTTGGGAACGCCGTCTCGCAGCTGTTGGACATAGGCGTGCTGGTCGGTCGATCCCTTGTTTCCGTACACGGCGATGCCCTGATGGACGACATTGCCCTCCAGATCCTTTTCTTTGCCGAGCGACTCCATCACGAGCTGTTGCAGGTACTTCGAGAAAAGGCTGAGCCGATCCTTGTAGGGCAGGACAACCATGTCTTTTTCCCCTTTGCCTCCGGTTTCATGGAGCCACATCAAGGCGAGAAGAGCTGCCGGATTGCGAAGCGTCTCCCGGACCCGCGTGGCTTCGTCCATAGCGGCAGCACCCTCCAGGATGCCCTCGATGTCGATCCCCTGCAGTGCAGCGGGCAGGAGGCCAACCGGGCCGGTCTCGCTGGTGCGCCCGCCGACCCAGTCCCACATCGGGAACCGGGCGAGCCAGCCGTTAGCGATGGCGTATTGGTCGAGCTTGCTGCCCTTTCCGGTTACAGCCACGGCGTGCCGGGAAAAATCAAGGCCTGCGTTTTTCCAGGCGTTTTCGGCCTCGAGCATGCCGTTGCGTGTCTCGGGTGTGCCGCCGGACTTCGAGATCACCACAGCCAGAGTGCGGTCGAGCTTGCCCTCAAGACTGGAGAGGGTCAGGTCGATTCCCTCGGGGTCGGTGTTGTCGAAAAAGTAGGGTTCCAGCCGATTGGTCTTGGGGTGGCCCAATGCTGCTGCGACGAACTGGGGTCCCAGGGCCGAACCGCCGATGCCGATGACGAGCAAGTTCTGAAATGCACCACCCTGACCAGCCAGGGTGCCGTCGTGAATTCTGCCGGCAAAGTCGTGAATCGCGGCCAGGGTCTGGCGGATCGATTCCGTCGTGGCGGGATCGGGGGCGAGTTCGGCATTGCGGAGCCAGTAGTGCCCGACCTGGCGATTCTCGTCGGGGTTGGCGATCGCACCTGCTTCGAGTGCTTCCATCTCGTCAAAGGCATTTTGGATCGAACCCTCATGGTCGGAGAGAAACGAGTCCGCAAACGGGATGCGGCTAATATCCAGGGAGAAATCCAGCTCCGGGAGGCGAAGGAAGTATTGGTTCAGGCGGTTCCAGTCCATAGTGTTTCCAGGTTTGTGAGGAGGTTAGATTTTGACCGGGGCGGCTCCGGGATATAGGTCGGAGTCGGTCACGGCACCCTCGGAGGCGGAGGAGACGAGCTTGGCGTATTTGGCCAGTGTGCCGCGGGTGGCAGCCGGCGGGGGCTGCTTCCAGTTCTCCCGGCGGGCGGCAATCTTCTCGTCGGAGATCTCGAGGCGTATCTCGTTGGTCTCGGCGTCGATGGTGATGGGGTCGCCGTCCTCGACCAGCGCAATGAGCCCCCCGGTGGCGGCTTCCGGGGTGATGTGCCCGACGACGAAGCCATGGCTGCCGCCGGAAAAACGCCCGTCGGTGATCAAGGCGACCTCGTTTCCAAGGCCCTTGCCCATAACGGCCGAGGTGGGGGCGAGCATTTCCCGCATACCAGGCCCCCCGCGTGGACCCTCGTACCGGACGACGACCACGTGGCCCGCCTTGACCTCCCCGGAGAGAATGCCCTTGAGGGCGTCTTCTTCCGACTCATACACAATGGCATGGCCGGAGAACTGAAGGCCCTCCTTGCCAGAGATTTTGGCGACGGCCCCCTCTTCGGCGAGGTTTCCGTGGAGGATGCGCAGATGGCTGTCTTTCTTAACCGGCTTGTCGACCGGGAAGACTACATCCTGGTCATCGCCGTAGTGGGCGACGTCTTTCAGGTTCTCTGCAAGTGTCTTTCCGGTTACGGTCAGGCAATCGCCGTGTAAGAGTCCGGCGTCGAGCAGCATCTTGAGCAGGGGGGTGAGTCCGCCGATGCGCGAGAAATGGGCCATGTTGTATTTGCCGCTCGGCTTCAGGTCGCAGATCACCGGGACCCGTTTGCCGATCTCCGCGAAATCGTCGATGCTGAGAGGTACGCCTGCTGTGTTGGCGATCGCGAGCAGGTGCAGGACTGCGTTGGTCGAGCCGCCCAGGGCGATGGTTACCGTGATCGCGTTCTCGAAGGCTTTGCGGGTCATGATATCGAGGGGCCGAATGCCCGCCTCAATCATCGACATGACGGCCTCGCCCGCCTTGCGGCAATCTTCCCGTTTATCCTGCCCGACCGCGAGCTGCGCGGAGCTATTCGGAAGACTCATCCCCATCGCCTCAATCGCAGAGGCCATCGTGTTGGCGGTGTACATCCCCCCGCACGAGCCGGGGCCGGGGATGGCGCACGATTCGATCTCCTTCAGCTCCTGGTCCGAAATCTTCTTGGCTGAGTGCTGGCCCACCGCCTCGAAGACAGAGACGATGTCGACCGGCTTCTCCTTATAAATACCGGGGAGAATGGTGCCTCCATAGACAAAGACCGCCGGGCGATTCAGGCGGGCGATCGCGATCATGCAGCCGGGCATGTTCTTGTCGCACCCGCCGATGGCCACCAGGCCGTCGAAGCCCTCGGCTCCCATCACCGTCTCAATCGAGTCGGCGATGACCTCCCGCGATACCAGCGAATACCGCATGCCCTTGGTCCCCATGGAGATCCCGTCGGAGACCGTGATGGTCCCAAAGATCACGGACTTTCCCGCAGCGGCATCGACTCCGGCTCCGCTCTCGCGGGCGAGTTCGTCGATGTGCATGTTGCAGGGGGTGAGCATACTCCAGGTGGAGGCAATACCGACTTGCGGTTTCTGAAAATCCTCGTTCTCGAATCCAACCGCTCGGAGCATGGAGCGGTTCGGGGCGCGGTCGCTACCGTCGACGACTTTGGAAGAGTAGGGGCGTTTGCTGGTTTCTGCGGACATGATTATGAGGACTATGGCAGGAATCGGCTATGGCGGCAAGTTTTTAGAACACCTGTTTTGCAGAAGATTTGCTTATGAAGACTTCGATTGTCGAGTTGATCTCTGCCCGTCTTCGCATTGGCTTCAAAGCGATGCGCTCTTTTACGTTGGTCAGGAATTCGGTCTCAGTGTTTGCGGTTTTGCTGATCGCGGCATGCTCTCCGGCGACAGACTACTCCGAACCGCCCGCGCCAACCGGGGATGCGGACGGCCTTTTGCCACCACACGAACTGGCCGGAGGTTCCCTGCGGGCGGTTTGGATTCGGGAGATCGGGGATGGCACGGACTGGCATGCCGCCACCGGGAACGTGATCCTTATGGGCTTCGACAGTGAGGACGGGGAGGGGGTGAGGATCCTGCACGAGGGCTATCCGAATTATAATAAGCCGCTACTCTCGCCAGATGGCCAAGCGGTGATCTTTACCGACCTGTCCGATCGTCGGGGCACAGTGGTGAAGATGGATTGGGCTTCGCGCCAGCTAGTTCCCCTGGGGTCCGGATTGGCCCTTGATGTGTGGAAGGAACCCGGCGGAACGGTCTGGGTCTATGTAGGGGAGGGTCCCATGGATGGTCGCGGCAACGTGTCCAAGGTGGAGCGCTTTCCTCTCGAAGATCCCTCGGCCCGCGAACTGGTCTGGGACCACAAGGTCGCACGCGACAATTTTCAACTCGACTCCACCGGAACGTATGCGGGCGGTCTCTTCCCCGCAGCTCCCGCCGGGGGGCTGCTTAATCTGGAGACTCTCGAGTTTGATGTGTATTCTCCGGGCTGTTGGGCATCAATTTCGCCAGGGACGAGGCGACTGGTCTGGGTGTTCGATGGACGCCATCGCAATTTGCAATTCTTTGCCACAAGCAGCGAATTTCAACCTCTTGCAGATTCCGAGCGATGGATCGTGAACAGTAGCGGCGCTCCGGGAATTGACGGGGTCCGCACCTACTATCCCCGATGGTCGAATCATTCGCGGTTTTTTGCCGTCGCCGGACCGATGCCACATGGGAACTACGGGCGGGCCGAGATTTACGTGGGGCGTTTTTCGAAAGATTATAAAAAGGTGGAGGCGTGGAGTCGCCTGACCAATAATGATCGTCTGGATATGTTCCCGGACGTCCGCGTGGTGCCCGGGGGCGAGCCAGCAAATGCCAGGGGGCAATCGACAGACCGGTCGGGCGAAAGGGCACTCGCCCGATCATTCGAGCGATTCGAAACGGAGGGCGTCCTCATCGAAAAGACCCGCACTCCACGCCCCAACGAGATCGGCAACTATCGCTCCGCTCGTGCCGTTTATCGCTATCGGGTGGAGGCAATGCCGGAAACCGGCATGCCGGGCGAGGTGCTGGTCGCCCACTGGGTAATCCGCGACCTCGAAGTGCTCCGCGATTTTCGCCGGGAGATCGGAGAATCTTATCCGTTGGTCCTCGAAATCTACGACGGAAATCCGAAATTTCAGGGCCAAAGGGTCGTTTCCGACTTGAACGAGGGGGCGGAGACTCTCTTCGTGGACGTTTCCAATCATCCATGACCCTTTACGACTTTCACCTTCATTGGTATCCGGGCTACCAGATCAATCGATTCGCCGAACGGCTCCAGCAAGTGGCAGGAAATTATTCCACTCTGGTCGGGGTGGTTTACGACACCGAGCTGGTGGATTGCTGGAGCGAACTGAGTGTCGCCTGGCAGTTCTTGCCCCTCGAGAACACTGAGCAGACCGACTCACGTCTCTACGGAGAACTTGAAGAGACTGGTGCCCGGGTTGCCCTTTACCGTGGAGTGCAGGCGATTTCCGAGGAAAACATTGAGCTGCTCGTCCTGGGCGATGTGCCGGAGACCGGACCGCTGTCGTCAGTGGTCAGCGAGGCTTTGGCGAAGGACTCGGTTGTCATCCTGCCCTGGGGATTCGGTAAATGGCGCGGGCATCGCGGAAAAATAATTCTCCGGGAACTGGAGGTGCCACGGCCCGGTCTCTTCGCCGCAGACTCGGGCAACCGACCCAACCGAGGGATCGGCGAGCCACTGCTCAAGGGAGCTTTCCGAAATCTGCAGCCGGGTCATTCACTCGACGGCAGTGATCCGCTTCCGATGGAGGGGGACGAAGTCATGGCTTTCTCGCTGGGGCGAAAAGGCCCGGATATAGATGATCTTCCCCCCGATTCGATCGCTTTGGCCAAAATGATCCGCTCGATCGGTCACACGCTGGAGCCATTTGATAGCCCTCGACCCACGATGGACTCGCTGAGAAGACAGTGGCGGTTGCGCGCAAATGGTTTTCCTCTGCGCCCGCCACCAAGGCCAGCGATACCGGGCGTATCTGATGCCGGAGACATCGAATCGGCCACCGATCGCTATGCCCGCCGGTTTGGCGGCAGCGTCGGCAGTTACTTTCTGGCGCGCCAGGCGCAGCTCACCCTGGAACTCGCCGACCTGGAAAACCATCCGCCCGGGGAGGTCCTCGATATCGGTGGCGGCCATGCCCAGCTCGCTCCCCATTTTCTGGCGCAAGGCTGGTCGGTTAGTATCTTTGCCAGCGACGAATCTTGCCGCAGACGACCGGATCGACTTCTCGGTTCAGATAACTATCGCTTCGCGACCGGAGACCTCCTCCACCTGCCATATCCCGATGATTCCTTCGATGTCGTGACGGTCTTCCGCCTCGTAACCCATGAGACGGATTGGGAGACCCTCATTGCCGAGGCGGCCCGCGTCGCCCGCAAGGCGGTGATCCTCGATTATCCAGACCTGCGCAGTTTTAACGTTTGTTCGCGGGTTCTCTTCCTCGTCAAGAAAGCCATTGAAAAAGATACGCGGGAGTATGCGGTTTTCACCCGCCGCAAGATCGCAGCTGCCATGCAGGAGGCCGGACTTGTCAACTTGCATTGGAAACCGCAGTTCTTCCTGCCCATGGCCTTCTACCGATTGGCCGGGTCGGGTCGCCTGGCGGCTTCGCTGGAGGCAGGCTTTTCCCGAATCGGCCTGACCTCACTTTTCGGCTCGCCCGTTATTGTGGGCGGCTACAAAAAATAATGATGGCAATCACGCCTGGGCAGGCTCAATCTTCTGGCTCGTCGAAACAATTCCCGTCCAGAACCCACCGGTCGACCGGTTTCAAATGGCAAGCTTCGATTTAGTACTTCTCGATAACCTTGGGCTGATTGTCATGACAGCGGCCCTGTTTGCCTTGGTGGGCCGAATGATCCGCCTGCCCTCTATCATCGTTTATATCCTCGCCGGGCTGTTCCTCGGGCCGTTCGGTGGATTGCTCGAAGTCGACGGCTCGCTCGATCTCATCGCTCACGTGGGCATAGCGCTTCTCCTCTTTCTCGTCGGCTTGGAGTTGAGTCTCGACAAGATTCGCGATGTCGGGCGCGTGGCCGTCGCTGCGGGCATCGGACAGGTGGTTTTTACGGCCTTGGGCGGCTTCGGCATCTGCCTCCTGCTCGGCTTCTCGGTGATGGAGTCGGTCTTTCTCTCGGTGGCTTTGACCTTCAGCAGCACCGTGGTGGTGGTCAAGCTGCTCGATCAGATGGGCGATCTCGACGCACTCTATGGGCGGATTGCTGTCGGCATTTTTCTCGTGCAGGACTTGGTGGTGATCGTGGCGCTTACCTTTCTGGCAGGCTTGGGAGAGGGGGAGTCTCTGACCTTCACAGGACTCGCGACCGGCTTGGGCAAGGCCTTTGGCGGGATGGCCATCCTGCTGGTGATCGTTCTGGTGGCTTCGAAATATCTCCTCCCACGACCATTTTCCTGGGCGGCACGCTCGCCAGATACCATTTTTATCTGGGCCCTGTTCTGGTGCTTCCTGCTGGTCGCACTCGCCGATTGGTTCGCCCTTTCCCTCGAGATCGGTGCCTTTCTGGGCGGGTTGGCTCTGGCCCAGCTTCCCTATAATGATGATCTCGGTCGACGGCTGAAGCCTCTGATGAACTTCTTTGTGGCCGTTTTCTTCGTGGCCCTCGGTGCCAGGATGGATCTCGGTGCGGCTGTCGGGATGGGTTGGTCCGCACTGGTCCTGTCCCTTTTCGTGATCATCGGCAATCCGTTCATCTTCTTCCTCATCATCAGCAAGATGGGCTACGGCGAGCGAACCTCTTTCCGCACGAGCGTGACCGTGGCGCAAATCAGCGAATTTTCCTTCATCTTTGCCGCTGTGGGGGTCACCTCGGGATTGATCGGCGACGGTATCCTATCATTGGTTGCCGTGGTTGGGATTGTGACCATTGCGACCTCTGCCTACATGATTCTTTATAGCGAACCACTTTACCGGTTCATTCGAAAGACCGGCCTCTTGCGACCGTTCCACGCAAGACCAGAAGAGGAGGGCGACGAACGGGTCGGGCACTCGGGGCACTTTATCGTTGTCGGTATGAATCCGCTCGGGCGGGCCATCGCCTCCCGCCTGCACGAGA
Source organism: uncultured Puniceicoccaceae bacterium (assembly GCA_964633135.1). GTDB lineage: Bacteria > Verrucomicrobiota > Verrucomicrobiia > Opitutales > Puniceicoccaceae > Puniceicoccus. Next base: position 10,794 of record CAZWFJ010000120.1, read on the forward strand.
GGGGAGAGACCGTCGTCGCGATCGATACCGATGAGCGCAAGTTAGAAGGTCTGCCTTGTCACACGGTGATCGGCAACGTGGAGTACGAATCCGTACTCCTCGAAATCGGTCTGTCCAAGGCCCACATGGTAGTATCTGCGTTGCAAATTGAGGACGCTAATCTACTGCTGCTGCACCGCTGCACCGAGGCCGGCGTGCGCTGTGCCGTGCATGGCTTCGAGAATTCAGTGGTACAGGAACTGGTCGATATGGGGGTGGACTACCTGATGACTCCGCGTATCGAGGCTACCCTCAGGCAGCGCGAGATTCTTCAGGCGAAAGGGGTTCTGCCGTCGTGAATGGACTCGCCATCCTTTTGTTCGTCGCCGCCCTGGCCTTCGGAATCGCTCGTTGGACCCGGATCCCCGAGATTCCGCTGCTCGTGGCTGTCGGATTCGGGCTGCGGATGCTGGCAGACGGCGTCGGTATCGCCATTCCCGGCGACACGCTCTTCAGTGCGGTCGAGGTGGGACTCGCCGTATTGGTGTTCTCCGCCGGGATTGATCTGAGTCCCCGTCGGTTACGGGGGAGAATCGGCCCGATCCTCTCGGTCGGCCTCTGGCAATTCTCGCTGCTGGGACTCGTGGGCATAGGCCTCGCCCTGGCATTGGGATACTCCCTGGAGGCCGCACTCTATCTCGGCTGTGCCCTTTCCGCCAGTTCCACACTCGTTGTCGTACGCAACTTGCAGCGCCGACAGCGAATGTTCGAACCCTTCGGGCGGCTGGTCCTCGGGGTGCTGCTGCTCCAGGACGTTCTAATTGTGGCCCTGCTGATTGTCCTCGAAAATCTGGATGCCGGTGGGCCAGCGCTTCTCATGGCCATAGGCCGCGCCGCGCTGCTGAGTGGATTCGCCCTGCTGCTGCATCGGTTTGTGGTCCCTTTCGTCGCTCGGAGGTTGCACCTGGACGACGAGGAAAGGCTCCTTTTCGCGCTCGGAATCTTGTTCCTCTTCATCTATCTCGCAATCCTGTTGGGCTTGCCGTTTGTAGTGGGAGGATTTCTCGCCGGGTTTGCCCTCTCAGCCTTTCCCATGAACGGACTCATCCGCGGGATGCTTGGATCATTGTCCAGTTTCTTCCTCGCGTTGTTCTTTATCGGTATCGGATTCTTTTGCACGTTTCCAAACGCGTTGCTGTGGGTACACGCCTTGTTGTTCGCGATCGTGCTCGTGCTGGTCACGGTGATTTTGGTCTCCTGGTTAGCCGAGCGTCATGGACTATCCGCGCGGGATGCTCTCGAATCGGGTGTTTTGCTCTCACAGACTAGCGAGTTTTCCCTGCTCGTCCTCCTCGCTGGTCTGGGAGCCGGCAAAATCGGAGAGGAGGTATTCTCAATGTTCGCCTTGCTCACCGTCGGGACGATGGCACTGACCCCCTACCTCGCAAGAGAACGAGTCGTGCGCCGCCTGCTTAGACTTCACCCGCGCGCCCGCAGGCGCAATACCGAATCCGTGACCGAGAGCGGGCACGCCGTCCTGATCGGCTACGACCAAACCGGGCCGACCATGGTGCGATTGTTCCGGCAGGCCGGAGTCCCGGTCGTCGTGGTCGATGAGGATCCAGCCGTGATCTGCAGATTGGCAGAGGAGAAGGTTCCCTTTGTCGAGGGATACAGCGGTTCCCCAAGCGTACTCGCCCAGGCCAATCTGCGTGAGGCCAGAATCGTTTTGGCCGGACTGACTCGCTCACGCGGGTTGCGGGAGCTTCTCGAACAGACAAAAGGGAGCAATAGCCTGGTGCTTATCCGAACCTTTGATCCGGCCGAGCGAGATCTTGTTGCCCAGTCCGGAGCCATGGTTGTCGATTCGGTGGAGGCCACAGTCGAGGCCTTTGAGCGATGGCTTGATAAAGACCTGTCCCGTAATCAAAACTGAAAAAAATACCTTCTTTATTTCACCATGCCATTGAACCCAAGACTTCTTTTTGACCGAAAAGCACTCGGAGATCGGGATTGGCTTGTCGGCATTGATGAAGTAGGGCGCGGAGCCATTGCCGGACCCCTGATGACCTGCGCCGTTTGTGTGAGCCGATCCTTTTACGGGCTGCAACCAATGCCCAGGGGCAGCGGAAAAATCAACGACTCCAAACTCGTCAAACCGGCGGCTCGGACCGCTCTGGACGCACTGATCCGCAGCTGGGCCAGTTACGGACATCTCTTTTTCGCCTTTGGCAGTGCCAGCCACGAGGAAGTGGACCGGTTTAATGTGTTCGGTGCCACTGTCCTCGCCATGCATCGTGCCCTCGACGCGCTTTCACAAGACGGTGACGGACGATTCTACCTAGCCCGCACCGACGCATCCCGCTGGCCGCAGGACCGGCACCCAACGCTTCCCAGCCAGATTCTCCTCGATGGCATCCCCATGCGGCACCTGCCGTACCTCCATCAAGCAGTCCCCGGCGGCGACGCCAAATCGCTAGCCATCGCCATGGCCTCCATCCTAGCCAAGGTGAGGCGCGACACACTCATGGTCGAAATGCATAACCAATTCCCCCACTACTGTTTCGACAGTAACAAGGGCTATCGCTCCCCCGATCAAAAGCGAGGCCTGCTGCAATACGGCCCCTCGCCGATCCATCGACTGCGACTACTTCGAAATGTAAACCTTTCAAATGTCGAATAGAAAGAGTATCCAGAATATCAGTAACAAGGAATAGTAGAAAACAACGGTGTTGGAAATTCATTTGATATAATGGAGCATGAGAGGTCTTAGTT
>CAZWFJ010000121.1:0-13526 GCA_964633135.1 uncultured Puniceicoccaceae bacterium
CGAGGAAGCATCCCGGCAAGCCGCATGAAATGGAGGGAGCGGACTGGGGCGGTCTAACAGTGGCGAAGGGGCTGCGGAAAGATCGGTTCGGATGAGAAAAGTACCAAATGGCCGGTAGCGATCCCCAGGAATAGAGGAAAGAAATTACGGTCGGTGCTTGCGTCTATCGCTGAACTCTGAAGGTTCTGGTTTTGGTATTCCTTCAGGATTTTCCTTTCCATTGAAGGAATTACCTTTTGAATGCAACGCAGCGAATCATGGAGACGCAAACCAGCCAAGTAGGATACAACTCAAAGGTCGAGGGTGATGTAATTGTCACCAAGGTCGACGCTGTCATTAACTGGGTCCGGAAAAATTCGGTCTGGCCCATGCCGATGGGTCTTGCCTGTTGCGCGATTGAGTTGATGGGCGTCGCCGCCTCCCGGTTCGACATCAGCCGTTTCGGGATGGAGGTCATGCGTTTCTCGCCGCGACAGTCGGATTGCATGATCGTGGCCGGCACTGTCACTTATAAAATGGCACCGGTAGTTCGGCGGATTTATGATCAAATGGCCGATCCGAAATGGGTAGTCGCCATGGGTGCCTGCGCCTCGACCGGCGGCATGTATCGGTCGTACGCGACCATGCAGGGGGTGGACCGAATTGTGCCAGTGGATGTTTATGTGAGTGGATGCCCGCCTCGTCCGGAAGCTCTTCTGGACGCGATGATCAAGCTGCAGAAGAAAATCGAAAAAGAGCCATCCTTCAAGAATCTCGGCAAAGAGACCAAGGAAGAGAGGATCTGGGCATGAGCGAGATTGTCGACACCTTGCAGCCCCGGTTCGATGGACTTGAGCCTCGACCGTCGAGCGATCATCCCTCTGTCCAATGTCCGGTCGACCTGATATTGCCTTTGGTCGAGTGCCTTCGGGACGAGTTCGGATACAAACTTTTGGCGGATGTGACTGCGGTGGACTGGGAGGACGATTCTCCGCGATTCTCGGTCGTCTATCACCTCTATTCGATCGTGGAAGCCCGCTACATTCGGGTCGTTGCGAATTGCCTTGATGATGAAAATCCATCCGTACCGTCGATTGTGGCACTGTTTCCGGGTGCGAATTGGCACGAGCGGGAAACTTACGACATGTTTGGCATTCGTTTTGAGGGGCATCCGGATCTCCGCCGCATTTTAATGTGGGATGAGTATCCCTATTTCCCGCTCCGCAAGGAGTTTCCGCTGGCGGGAATTGAGACGGATTTGCCAGATGCGGAAATTGGCGAGGAGACGAGAGCCAAGGTGCTCGCTGCGCCGATGATGGGGGGGCCGTTTGTTTCGAAGAGTGGCGCGCCGATGAGCCGGGCGGAGCCGCGTGCCAAGGACGAGAGTTGGACCGAGTGGCACAAGAAAGCGGCCCTGGAAGAGGGCATGGAGGACTGAGAAGGATTTATGGCGACGACCAAAGAAATTTCGATCGGGGATGTGGGAGCGAGGGCGAGTGCCCACTATGATGAATTGCAGGGCGAAGACATGGCGATCAATGTCGGGCCGTCGCATCCGACCACGCATGGCGTTCTTCGGCTCCTCATGGAGCTTGACGGGGACTTGATCACCAAGTGTGAGCCGATTGTCGGCTATCTTCACCGCGGGGACGAAAAGATTGCGGAAAACATGACCTACAATCAGTTCGTGCCGTACACGGATCGGCTCGACTACATTGCTCCGCTGGCCAACAACGTGGCCTATGCGATGGCGGTGGAGCAGCTGGCCGGGCTGGAGGTGCCGCCCCGCTGCGCCGCGATTCGGGTTTTGGTCTCTGAGTTGGCGCGGATCTCGTCTCATCTTCTCGGGGTAGGGGTATACGGTATGGATGCTGGCGCCTGGACTCCCTTCATGTATGCGTTCACCGAGCGCGAGAAGCTCTACACTCTTTTTGAGGAACTTACGGGAGCGCGATTCACAACCTCGTACACGCGGATTGGCGGGGTGGCCCGGGATGTCCCGGAGGGATGGTTGCAGCGGGTGCTGGATTTTTGTGATCAATTCCTGCCGATCATGGAGGAGACCACCAAGCTTCTGACGCGGAACCGCATATTCATGGATCGCACCGAGGGGGTGGGGGTCATCTCGCAGGAAGATGCGCTGGCCTATGGGATCACGGGGCCGAATCTGCGGGCTACCGGGATTGATTTTGATCTCCGCAAGGATCGTCCCTATCTGGGCTACGACCAATACGAGTTCGACGTGCCGATCGGGACCACCGGCGATTGTTACGACCGTTATTTGCTGCGTGCGGAGGAGATGCGGCAGAGCGTCCGCATTATTCGCCAAGTTATCAAGAGCTTTCCGGATGGACCGTGGTATGCGGAAGACGCGAAGAAAATTTACAAGCCGCCGAAGGGGAAAGTGCTCACCAGCATGGAGGAGTTGATTCAGAACTTCATGATAGTAACCGAGGGTCCGCGCATGCCCGCAGGCGAGGTTTATTTCGAAGCGGAAAACCCCAAGGGAATTCTCGGATTTTTCATCGTTTCGAAAGGGGGCGGGGTGCCGTACCGTCTAAAGATTCGCTCCCCGAGTTTTTGCAACCTGAGCATTCTTCCGAAGATCGCCCCTGGTCTTTACTTGACGGACATCACCGTTCTCCTCGGAAGCCTGGATTTCGTCATGGGGGAATGCGACCGCTAGCTGGTCGCCCCGAATTCTTACCCGGAACTTTTTTCTAAAGATTCATGAGCCAAACGAATGAAACTGCGGAACCCTTCGCGCTCTCGTCCGAGACGATCGCGAAGATCGACAAGCTTGTCCCGCGCTACCCTTCCGCCCGGAGTGCGACGCTGCCGCTTCTCCATCTCATCCAGGACGAGAAGGGGTACATTTCCCGGGAGGCCTCGGAATGGGTAGCGGAGCGTTTGGAGATCGAACCGATCCAGGTTCTCGAGCTTGTTACCTTCTACCCGATGTTCCGGCAGGAGCCGATCGGACGTCATCATATCAAGGTGTGCCGGACGCTGTCTTGTGCCTTGAACGGGGGCGGGGAGGTGTGCGAAAAATTCAAGAAAGCCTTCGACGTGGAGCTGGATGAAGTTTCGGCAGACGGCGAGGTAACGGTTGAATACGTCGAGTGTATCGCCAGTTGCGGAACGGCACCGGTTGTGCAAATCGGCGAGACTCTGCATGAAAACGTGACAGGGGAACGGGCCGAGGAATTGATTGCGGAGATCCGGTCCAACGCCCGGGAGGTCTCCTCCTGAATTTAGGAGAATTCGATATGGCATCAGGCGAAAACAGGATTTTATTCAAGAACATCGACCGCCCCGGCTACGGGCGGGATATTGATTCCTACCTTAGAGCAGGTGGCTATGAGACACTGAAAAAGGCGGTCGGCATGAAGCCTGAGGAGATTTGCTCGGAGGTAATGGATTCGGGCATACGCGGTCGCGGCGGCGCGGGATTTCCGGCGGGGATGAAGTGGAAGTTTCTCGACCGCAAGTCGGGCAAGCCGATCTACCTCGTGTGTAATGCAGACGAATCCGAACCCGGCACATTCAAAGACCGGCAGATCATTTACAAGGATCCCCACCAGCTGATTGAGGGGATGATGATTGCGGCCTACGGGACCCAGACCGCGCTCTCGTTCATCTACATTCGCGGCGAGATGTATAAGGGTGCCCGCATCCTGGAAGAGGCGATTGAGGAGGCTCGGGCGAAGAACTTTCTCGGCGAGAACATTCTGGGATCGGGCTATTCCTGCGACATGATTGTCCATCGTGGAGCGGGTGCGTACATTTGCGGGGAGGAGACCGGACTCATAGAATCGCTGGAGGGCAAGCGTCCGTATCCACGCATTAAGCCGCCGTATTTTCCGGCCGTTCTCGGACTCTACATGTGCCCCACGATCGTCAACAACGTTGAAACCCTCTGCCACGTCAAGCACGTCATCGACCGGGGTGGAAAGGAGTACGCGAAAATCGGAAAGCCCGGGAACACCGGCACCCGGATCTGGTCGGTTTCGGGGCATGTCCAAAAGCCCGGTTACTACGAGATTGAGTGTGGTGCCATGACCTATGGTGAGTTGATCAACGATCTATGTGGGGGGTTGCGTCCCGGGCGCAAGCTCAAGGCGATCATCCCGGGCGGTTCCTCTTCGAAGGTCCTGCGCGCCGACGAGCGTTTCAAGGGCAAGCTCAAGGACGGCACGGAATTTGATTGGGGAGTCGAGGACATCCCCCTTGATTTTGACGGTCCGATGGCGGCCGGGACCATGTCGGGGTCGGGGGCGGTGATCGTCATGGACGACTCGACCGACATCGTCGCGGCTTTGGCCAACATCAACGCCTTTTACGCGCACGAAAGCTGTGGGCAATGCACGCCTTGCCGGGAGGGTTCTCTCTGGCTGAAGAAAGTAACGGCCCGCATGGTGGCCGGCCAGGCCCGTGAGGAGGATGCGGATCTGCTCAAATCCATCGCCGACCAGATTGAGGGCCGAACGATTTGCGCCCATGGGGAGGCGACGGCTTGGCCAGTGCAGAGCTTCATTCTGAAGTTTCGTGACGAGTTCATCGAGTATGCCCGCAAGCAGGCTGCCGAGAGAAAGGCCCCGAGTCCGGAAACGGTGGCGGTTGCCTGACCCCTTGGGTGGAAACGCGGCGAGAGAGACGATTATCGAGAGGAATAAATGAGCCAGAAAGATCAGACAGAAAAGGTCACCGTCAATGTGGATGGCAAGGACGTCGAGGTGCCCACCGGGATCACGATGATCGAGGCTGCGGAGATTGCCGGGAAGGAGGTTCCCCACTATTGCTACCACCCGAAGCTGAGTATATCCGGCAACTGTCGGATGTGCCTGGTCGAAATGGGCATGCCGATGAAAGACCGGGGTACGGGCGAGCCGATTCTGGACGAGGCGGGGAACCCAAAGATCGGCTGGATGCCGAAGCCGGCGATCGCCTGCAATTCAAAGGTTTCTCCCGGGCTGCACATCAAGACCGACACCGAACTCGTGAAGGACTGCCGCAACGGAGTTATGGAGTTCCTGCTCGTCAACCACCCCCTCGATTGTCCGATCTGTGATCAGGCGGGGGAGTGTCGTTTGCAGGAATTCGCCACGGATTACGGGAGGGGATATTCACGGTTCGTTGAGGAGAAAAATGTCAAGCCGAAGCGGACGGTTCTCGGACCGCGCGTCATGCTCGACGACGAACGCTGCATCCTCTGTTCCCGCTGCATCCGTTTTATGGATGAGGTCGCCGGGGATCCGGTTCTCGGCTTTACCGAGCGCGGCAGCTACTCGACCCTGACCTGTTTCCCGGGCAAGAATCTCGACAGCAACTACTCGCTCAACACCGTGGACATCTGCCCGGTCGGGGCACTCACGAGCCGGGATTTTCGATTCAAGATGCGCGTCTGGTTCCTGAAGGCGGTGAAAAGCATTTGTACCGAGAGCAGCGTCGGAGCGAACACCGAGGTCTGGCAGCGCGAAGGGAAGATCTACCGGATCACGCCACGCCGCAATGACGAGGTCAATGACACCTGGATGACCGACAGTGGCCGGGCGCTCTACCAGCAGGTTGAGGCGGAAACCCGCCTGACCCGGGCGAAAGCCAACGGAGCGGATGTTTCGGCGACCGAGGCGGTGCGCGCTGCAGGAGATCTGCTCAAAGGCTCGCAAAAGGTGGCGATTGTCGCCTCCACTCATTCCTCGGTTGAAGAGCAGCATCTCCTGGCCCAGCTGGCTCGGGGCAAGAAGGCGAAGGTCTTCGCCGTGCAGCATCTAGGCGAGGAAGACGGACTCCTCCTCTCGGCAGACCGCACGCCCAACACCAGGGGGGCGTTGATCACGGGCCTTATTGACGATCTTCCCTTGCAGGATCTTGCCGCGCTCGGCGCACAAATCGAAAGCGGGGACGTCGACACGGTTCTCGCGATTCATGAGGATCTAGTGGCCGCTGGTCTCTCCCGGGATCAACTCGCGAAGGTAAAGCTGATCCAGGTGGGCACTCATCAAAATGGATCGACGGAAGCGGCGGCTATACTTATTCCGTCCCTGACCGTCTTTGAGCGCTCCGGGAGCTTTATCAACCAGCAGTTCCGGTTGCAGAAATTCCACGCCGTCGTTCCGGGACCCTCGGGTCTTCTCTCCGATTTGCAGGTATTCGCCTCGCTCACCGCGCTGGCACGGGGCGAGACGCCCCCATCCGTCCAGGTCAAAGACGCATGGGAGACTCTCTCTGCGGAAGTTGAGGAGTTGCAGGGCATACAGTTCCGTTCGATTCCCGACGAGGGCCTGGCCCTGCGGCCCGGCAATTTTGGCAATCTCCCGTTTCCCGAAAAGAAGTCGCTAAAGTTCGACGCCCGTGAGTTTGCCCGCGAGGCGGTGGGCATCTCCGAAGCCTCCTGATCCCTTTTTTATCCAAGACCCGGTTCCATGGAAATCACCTCCATCCTTCTGAAAATCCTGTTCGCGGTCCTGATGATCGTGGCCGTCATGACCCTGGCCGGATACTCCGTGCTCATTGAGCGCAAAGTGTCGGGCTGGGTGCAGGGGCGCGTCGGTCCCAATCGCACCTCCGTTCCCCTAATCGGCGGAATCCCCGTGATCGGGCCGTTTCTGACCCGCCTCGGCATCTTTCAGCCTCTGGCCGACGGTCTCAAATTTCTGTTCAAGGAGGAAATCACCCCGGGGCATGTAAACAAGCTCTATTATTACCTCGCCCCGATCATCGCTCTCGTCCCCGCCCTCACGACGATGGTGGTCATTCCCTTCGGGCAATACACGAATCCGGAGACAGGCGTTACGAATCCCCTGATGCTGGCACCACTCGACATCGGCATCCTCTTTATTTTGGCGGTCTCCTCGCTCGGGGTGTATGGGATCGTCCTGGCCGGCTGGTCGTCGAACAGCAAATACTCCTTCCTCGGGGGGATCCGCAGCTCGGCGCAGATGATCTCTTACGAACTCTCCCTCGGACTTTCGATCTTCCCGCTTTTCCTCTGGCTCAACGCTCCCGGTTCGGACGGCGGACTCGGGTTGTCGTCCATCGTCTATTATCAGCAGAACATCTGGTTCATCTTCGCCCAGCCCTTGAGTGCGCTCCTGTTCATGGTCGCCCTCTTTGCGGAGACGAATCGCCTGCCCTTTGACATGGCCGAGTCCGAAACCGACCTGGTGGGCGGCTTTCACACCGAGTATGGCTGTTTCAAGTTCGGGATCTTTTTTGTGGCGGAGTATGCCCACATCGTCATCGGTTCGGCCCTCTTTGCTCTTCTTTTCCTCGGCGGCTGGCACTTCCTGCCCGGCGTCGCCGATCCCTGGCCGGCGGGCTGGATCGGCTCGGTGCTCTCCGTCCTTTGGTTCCTCGTCAAGATCCTGGCCCTGATCGTCTTCTTCGTGCTGATCCGATGGACGATCCCGCGCTTCCGCTACGATCAGGTCATGAAGCTCGGCTGGACCGTCCTCCTCCCGCTCGCCATTGCCAACCTGATCCTCAACGCGATCATCATCGCCCTGATCGACGGGTAATCGTTGCGGATGGTGCGACAGGCGAGTCCACCTTCCAGCAGCCCACGCGTTTACGCCTGGGCTGCGGAAGAGTCCCCGTAGCAGACGACGTGAGGAGACTCTCCCGGCAATAGCCGAACCTCTTCCGAGCGCCGAAGAGGGTCTCCTCACGTCGACCACTACGAGAACGCTTTCGTTCTGGTCCATTCCCGTAGCAGGCGACGTGAGGAGACTCTCACGGCAATAGCGGAACCTCTTCCGAGCGGCGAAGAGGTTCTCCTCACGTCGACCACTACGAGAACGCTTTCGTTCTGTTCCTTTCCCGTAGCGGGCGACGTGAGGAGACTCTCCCCGGCAATAGCGGAACTTCTTCCGAGCGGCGAAGAGGTTCTCCTCACGTCGACCACTACGAGAACGCTTTCGTTCTGGTCCATTCCCGTAGCGGGCGACGTGAGGAGACTCCCCCCGGCAATAGCTTGCCCCTTCCGAACGTCAGAAGGGTTTTCCAACCGTAACCCCGACACGGTCGGGCGTGCCACGCTCAAGGCCCTTTTGAGTGGAGTAGGACGGCTATTGCTATCATGAACGGGAGGAATGATCGGCAGCTGACCAACCATTCAGCACTTGGCCAAGATTTTCAGCCGATCTTGAGGGATTTCTGCTTGCGCCGGGTTTTTGTGAATATGACCGGGTTTAGTGAGGTCTGATATTATTGGCATTGCGTGCCGGAGAGGGTTTGCGCTAAGGTCTTGCAAATTGGTTTCATTACTTTCCGATGACTCCATCGAGCTGTATTCACCAGTGGCTTCGTAGATTTCGGTGAATGATCACGGAGGCACGGGAAGGTTAATTGAACCAGCCATTCGCCGGGGAAGCTCACCGAAAAATGACCAACGAAGATCAAACCAGACCGAAGCACGGGACATTTCGCAGGAATCTGGTCCGCAGTCTGCTCGCCCTGGCTGCGATCGCTCTGGTGCTGGCATGGCAGGCCGATGTATTTAAGTCCAAGACAGCGCCGGGCGAAACCGAAGACCTGCGGACTGCGGTCGATTCGGAATCGGTAATCCGTGTGGAGTCGGTCGAGGTTTCCCAAACGCGTCATTTGATGGGGAGTCTGGTCGCCCGCTCGCCGGTCGTACTTCTCGCCCGGGTAGCGGGAGAGGTGCGGGAGGTCGCAGTGGAGGCCGGGGACCGGGTCGTCGTGGGGGATCTCCTGGTTCGTCTCGACGACGAACGGCTGCAAGCCCGGCGCGACGAGGCTGCTGCTGCGGTCGAGGTGGCTCTGGCCGAGGAGGAGGGCTTGGCGCGCCTGCTTCGCCGGATCGAGGCGGCTGCCGAGGCCAGCGCGGTTCCCGAAACGGAAGCGATCGATGCCCGCCGCGCCTGGGAGAGTGCGGCCCGGAGGGTTGCCCAGACCCGTGCCGCCCTTCGCGCGGCCGAGGATCAGCTCGGCGACACCCGTTTGCGCAGCTCGTTGGAAGGGGTCGTTGTCGATACCTTTAAGAATCCGGGCGACTGGGTTCCGCCCGGAGAACCGCTCTTGCGTCTTTACGATCCGGGTCGGATGGAGATTGAGGTCGGCATTCCTGACGGACTCGCCGACTCCGTCGAGCCGGGCCTTTCTGTCCGTTGCTTTATCGAACCGCTCGATGCCTCTGTGACCGCGACCGTGCGCACCGTCGTTCCCTGGGCCGATCCGGGATCGCGGACGGTTCTGGCAAAGCTGGCTCTGGATCCACCCGCAGGGGCGGTTCCGGGAATGTTCGTGAAGGTTGATCTGAACGGCGAGTCCGAGACAATCCTTCGGGTTCCTCGCTCGGCGGTCCGCCGTGTGCGCCAGCTCGATTTCGTTCAGGCCGTCGATTCGGATGGGAGGGCCGTGCCCCGGTGGGTCCGGCTCGGGAGCCGAAGCGGGGATTTTGTTACGGTGCTCTCCGGACTTTCCGAGGGCGAGCGTATCCTCCGCGATTACGAGGCGCCGAAGAATTCTGCAGTGGTTCCATCGGTGAGCGCATCATCCGGCCATGAGTGACCCCGGATCGGAGAAGGAAGGCTTTCTGGCCAGTTGGCTCCGTTCCGATCTGGCCGCACTGCTGGTTTTTCTCTCGTTGGCGGGCGGGGCGATCGCACTGCTCATGACTCCGCGCGAGGAGGAACCACAGATCGACGTGCCTTTGATCGATGTCTTTGTCGCTGCTCCGGGGCTTTCTTCCGAGGAGGTGGAGCGCCGGATCGTGTGGCCCATGGAACAGACCCTTTTTGCCACGCGCGGGGTCGAATACGTCTATTCCTCGAGCTTCCGAGGCGGTGCTGTCCTGACGGCCCGCTTTTATGTTGGCGAGAGTCCCGTCGAGGGTGACGTGCGGGTCCGCAATCGTCTCGAGCGAAATCGGCACCGCTTTTCGCCCGAACTCGCGGACTATCAGATCCGTCCGGTTTATGTCGATGACGTGCCCTTCATGACCGTGACCTTGCACAGTGCCACAGTTGATGACGCTGGCCTTCTCTCTCTGGCGGAGGAGTATCTTTTTGAACTCACCCGGATCGAAGGTGTCGGCCTGATCTTCATCGTTGGCGGTCGCAACGAGGCCGCCGAGATTGAGCTTGATCCCCAACGGATGGCCGCCCATGGGGTGACACTCGGGGAAATCCGTCGGGCGATCGACGAAACCAATATCCGAATCGGTGCCGATGCACTAACGGCGAGGGACCGCCGGACCCGCCTGGAGACGGGCGCGCCCATCACTTCGGTCGCGGAACTGGGGGATCTCGTCGTAGCCCGTAGTCTGGGCGGACCAGTGCTGTTGGCCGATGTGGCGAGGATAGGGGAGGGGCCGGTCGAACCGGAGGGGAGGGTTATCTTTGGTCGCGGGCCGGGGGCCGAGTCTGCAGTGAGCGGGCTGGAGGCTTCCGGAGAGCGCGGGGCGGTGACTTTCGCCCTGGCCAAGCGGGCCGATGCCAACGCCGTCGCGGTGGCGGCTGCGGTGCGCGATCGCCTTGCGGAGCTACAACCGTATTTCGGTACCAGGGATGTCGGGCTGAGCATTACCCGCGATTACGGTGCCTCCGCCGACCACGCGGTCGATTGGCTCGTCTTCTCTCTCGCCGGTGCCTCGCTTGTGATCATGATCCTTCTGGCCGCTGCCCTCGGTTGGCGGGAGGCACTGGTCGTGGCGATCAGCGTGCCGACCACTTTTGCGGTCGCTCTCCTGGTGAACTACCTTTCGGGGTTTTCACTGAACCGGGTTACCCTTTTCGCGCTGATCGTTGCTCTGGGGCTGATCGTCGACGATTCCATTGTTAGCATCGAGAACATTCATCGCTACCTGCACACCTCGGCCGGGAGGGGTAAGAGTGGACTCGGGGCGATCGTCGAGGCGGTCCGGGAGGTCCTGCCGCCAATGATCCTGACCAGCCTCGTGGTGGTGGCCGCCTTTGTTCCGCTTGCCTTTGTGACAGGACTGATGGGGCCGTATATGGCACCGATGGCACTGACCGTGCCTATCGCCATGATTTCCAGCACGCTGGTAGCTGCCCTGGTCGTGCCGTGGATCGCCAAACTCCTCCATCATAGTCCGCAGCGAGGCCGGGAGGGGGAGCCGGACGAGAGGAATGACTCGGAGGACGACGGAGACGGACTCGAGTCAACCCTCCGTTTTCGAACCTACTCGACCCTGGTCACCCCACTGCTGGATCGTCGATGGCTGTCCTTTGTTTTCGTCGGCGGCCTCTTTGTCCTTTTGCTTGGGGCACTCGCGCTCCCGGTCTTCCAGCAGATCCCACTAAAGCTTCTCCCTTACGACGACGCCGAGAAACTTCAATTCGTGATTGATTGCGACGAGGGGACCACGGTCGAGTCCACCGCCGCGCTCGCCCGCGAACTTACGGACGTCGCCCTCCGGCAAAACGAGGTGATCGACGCGACCGCCTACGCCGGTTCCGGCGGGCCAGTGGATTTCAACGGACTGGTTCGCGGCTACTACCTGCGGGAGGGACCGCACGTCGGCGATGTCCGCATCAATCTGATCGAGGATGCCGTACGCAAGCACAGCAGCCACCAGATTGCCCTGCGTCTCTGGGAGGCGACCCGGCCGATTGCGGAGAGGTATGGCGCGTCGGTCAAGGTTGTGGAGCGCCCGCCCGGTCCCCCGGTGCTTTCCCCCGTGGTGGCCGAAGTCAGCGGCCCGCCCGATCTTCCGTATTCCGATCTGGTCGAGGCGGCACGACGGGTAGAGGAATTGTTTCGAAACGAACCCGGACTGCTCGGGGTCGATTCCTCGATCGAAGCTCCGGCACCGAAGCTCGTTTTCGAGGTGGACCGGCAAAAGGCGGCTCTTGCCGGAATCTCTCCGGCGGAGGTCGGTCGCCTTGTGGCTGGCGCAATGCGGGGGACGGATCTCACCCTCATCCGTGAGGAGCGCGAGATCCGTCCGCGTCCGGTGAGGTTACGCCTGCCTCCCGAGGCTCGCGCCGATCCCGCCACGATTGCCACCCTGCCGCTGGCCCGTGTCGACGACCGGGTGCTCACGGTCGGCTCACTCGGGCATTTTCGCGAGACCGCCATCGACCAGACGATCGAGCGGAAGAATCTCGACCGTGTCGTTTACGTTACCGCCGAGGTGGGCGGGCGCACCCCGCTGGATGCCGTCTTTTCCCTGACCGCCAAGGTGAAACAGCTCCGGGAGGAGGGCGAGATTCCAGAGGGCATTGAGGTCCGCTTCGACGGGGAGGGGGAGTGGTTCATCACCCGCAGGGTCTTCCGGGATCTGGGCATTGCCCTCGGCGTAGCCACCCTGGCCATCTACGCCATGCTTGTCTTCCAGACCGGAAGCTACCTCATCGCCCTGATCCTGCTGACCAGCATTCCGCTCACTTTGATCGGGATCCTGCCGGGATTCTGGCTCCTGAATGCTCTCCTCTCCACCGAAACGGCTGGTTACTCCGTGGGCATTCCCTTCACCGCGACCGCAATGATCGGCATCGTCGCCCTCGCCGGAATCGCGGTGCGCAATGCGATCCTGCTCATCGATTTCACCCAGCAGGAGGAGAGGCGGGGGCGCTCGGTGCGCGAGGCATTGTTGCGGGCTGGTGCCCTGCGCACGCGCCCGATCCTGCTCACGGCCGGGACCGCTATGCTGGCGGTCGTTCCCATCGCCTTCGATCCGGTTTTCTCCGGACTCGCATGGTCCCTGATCTTCGGTCTTTTCGTCTCGACCGCCTTCACCCTTCTTCTGGTGCCGACGCTGTATTATCGGGTGTATCGGGATTGACCGGATCCCAGCTCCCGCCCAGTGCTTTGCCCAGTGCGGCCAGGGCGACGAGCACCCGGGTCTCTGCCTCCGCAAGCCGGGCCTCCGCCGCGGCCAGCTGGTCTTCCTGAGTTCGACAATGGGACACCTGAGCGAAATTCGTAATCGTAATCGTAATCATAATCATAATCGCTCGGTGCTTCAGAAGATAAATGGGAAGATTTCAGGATTTCTGATGAGTTAATCGGTATTCCTCTGGCTCTTCATGGACTCGGCTCGCCGATGTGCTCCGGATCAGTCCGACAAGCATGGAAACAATGCGGACAAGTATGTCTTTTCCCTCATCGGCTGAATCGATTCGGTTTTTTGCCATTAGAACATCGAGACATGCGGCGCACTCCAGTGCGGAACCCCGGGCGATATCGAAAAACTTGCAACGATCGGCTTGCGTAAACTTCCCGTTACCCTCCGCAATATTCAAGGAGATGGAGGTGGAGGCCCTATCCAATTGATTTGTGACGGCAAGACTCTTGGGGAGTGATTCGATCAAAGCATCCGCCCATGACACAAATTCTATCGAAGCTTGGTAAACGTTGAGTTTTTCGTGATCAAAATAGATTTTCATGATTTCGGGTGTAATCCCGGATCCCTAACGCGTCGATTATGATTACGAGTACGATTATGATTAAGAGGTGATTATCGCAACGGGACACCCAAATTCAAGACCCACCCCAGTATTTGCTAGTGTAGTGTCTCTAAAATAGATTAATATTAAACAGCCTTGTCAAGTTTTTCA
>CAZWFJ010000122.1:0-13359 GCA_964633135.1 uncultured Puniceicoccaceae bacterium
GCTTCCGCTACGGGGGAGGGAAGAGACCACCCCACCGGCTGGTGGTGGTCCCCCCTCCTATCGCTTCGCGACAGGAGGGGGATTTTTTGGGGAGGGGAGGTCGAAAGCGGTTCCCGCTTCCGCTACGGGGGAGGGAAGAGACCACCCCACCGGCTGGTGGTGGTCCCCCCCTCCTATCGCTTCGCGACAGGAGAGGAATTTTTTGGGAAGGGGGAGGTCGAAACGGGTTCCCCGTTCCGCTACGCAGAAGGGAAGAGACCACCCCACCGGCTGGTGGTAGTCCCCCCCTCCTATCGCTTCGCGACAGGAGGGGAATTTTTGGGGGAGGGGAGTCGAAACGGGTTCCCCGTTCCGCTACGGGGGAAGGACTCTCGTAATCGTAATCGTAATCGTAATCGTAATCGGGATCGAGATGGCGAACATTGAACATCGAACGTCCAACGTTGAATCGCAAGGGAGTCGAAAGCGGTTCCCGCTTCCGCTACGCAGAAGGGGAGAGATCACCCCACCAGCTGTCGCCGGTCCCCTCCCTGCTATTGCTTCGCGACAGGAGGTGAATTTTTTTTTGGGGAGGGGGGGAGTCGAAACGGGTTCCCCGTTCCGCTACGTGGGAGGGTTTTTTTTGCCTTTCTCCGGTCTTAGCTTTGGTTGTTTTGCCGCGCATCGGCGTTATCCAGAAGACGAAGACGTGAGCTTTGTGGTTCGACAGGCTCACCATCCTGAGCCGAGTGGAAGGGTCGAAGGCAGACTTCGACCGCTTGCGGGAGTCCGTCCGGCAGGATAGCGGGACCGTTTCGGGTTGTAGGATTCGATCCGCCAGCCGAAGCCTAAGTGTGAACGCATGGGCTAGTGATTGCAGCAGAACGAGTGGGAGCATTTCTGCGAGGGATTCTTTTTGGCATTTCCTGGATTTCAGGCGGAACAACGCGCTTTGGAGTCTACCAGCTTCGCGGGTCGAGGTAGAGGCGCCATTGAGGGTCGTTGACTTTGCCCCAGATGCGGAATTCGAAGATCTTGCCGACTGGGTTGAGGAGCGCGCCCAGCTGGGCGAGAATAGGGATCTTGGATTGTCCGAGAATCTGCATTTGGGCGTTGAAGTCCATGGTTTCGTCGCTCATGTCGTAGGCACCGGAGGCGACGACGCGGGAGCTGGGGCTGTAGAGGGTGAGGTCGGAAAACTCGACGAGGCCCCGGTTGAGGAGGAAGGAGGTGGAAGCGCGTTCGAACTGGAAGGAGCCGAGGGTGATCGGAAGGGGGATTTCCTCGGAGATCCGGGAGAGGACCCCGAGCAGGCGCACGTTGGCGAGGTTGGGGCTGAGCAGGCTGAGTTTCCCCTCGCCGAGAAGGGTTTCCGGCTGATCGGGATCTCCGGAGCATTCGATGGAGAAGTCGAGGTTGTGCTCTTTGCGGTCTGGATTCTCCTCTGCCTCAATCCGATTCTTCATGGCATCGGCCAGCGGGGGAAGGGCTGCGACGACGGCGGAGGGGATCCCGCCGGTAAAGTCGAGCCGCATGGAGGTGCGGCCCTGGTCGGTTCCCTCGGGGCGTTGAACGATCCAGCCCTTGCCCACTCCGCGCCCGAGTCCGAAATAGAGGGGATCGATTCGCAGGGTATCCTCGGAGTAGTGAGCGGACAGGCGCAGGCGGTCGAGTTGGATATCGCGGTAGGTGAGGGGCTGATCGGTGGCCGCATCGACTCGAAGGGAGTCGGTGGGGGAGTCTTTCCCCGCGATGGGTGGGTAAAGGGCACCGTGGATTCTTAGTTTTGGGGGTGCGGTGAGTTGGAAGGCCGAGAGGGGTTCGGCGAGTTCCTCCCCAAAAAGGGGTGCGATTTGGTCGAAGCCAAAGGTGCTTTCGATGTCGTAAATCCGGGCGCGGGTATCGCGGGATCTCGGGTCGATGAGGATGCCAAAATAGCCGCCAAGCTGACCCTCGGGTCGGAAAGCGTGCAGATCAATGACCTCGAAAAGATAGGGTCTCGAGCGGATTCGGGTGTAACCACGGGAGATTTCGGTTCCTTTGAGTGCGATATCGCGAAAGCGTACGCCTCCGAACAGGCTGCGGTCGTCGTGGTGGTCCCAATCCCCGTGGAGATCGAGGTTGATGTGCGGCACTTCGTTGATGACGAAATCGGCCCACATTTCATCCCACCAATTGCGCATCCATCCACTGAGATCCATGGGCATTAGCCCCCCTTCAATCTGAAAGCGAAACTGATTGGAGAGGAAGTCCTGGCGATAGGTGCCAGCCATGTGGTAGTCCTTTTTCTGCACGGACAGAGCTTCGACGTCGGCGATTCGGGTTTGGGGGTAGAGTCGTCCCTGACCCCGGGCATGAAGACCGGTGAATCCGGAGACGTCGAAGGATTCGGACTTGGCGAGGAACTGAATTTCCTCGGGAATCAGGTTTCGATCGCGAAAGAACGTGGTGGTGCGGAGATAGACCCCCTGGGGAAACCGGATTCTAAAATCACGGACTTCGGCGGGAACGAGTGGATGCTTTTGCACCTCGTCGATGGAGAGATTTCCCTCGGTGACGAGGCGGGCGGAGCCGAGCAGAGGGTGAACCTCTCCGTGCAGCGAGAATGGGTTGGAGAATAAGTCGGCCTGCGCGTCGAGGATTGCCGAAAAGTTCGGCCCGGCACGCGCGATAAGGCTGACGTTCTGGAGGTTGACTGTGGGCGAAACCAGACTTTGGGCAGTCAAGCGTACATTGGAATGGGCAAGGATGGCTCCCGGAGAGGGGTTACTGCCCAGGTCCACTTCCAGAGAGGGGTTTGTGGCGTGGATTTCGTTCCCGTAAAAAATCTGGCGCGCCCGCAGGCGAATCGGCCCGGGCAAGAGCCGACCGCCCTCGATTGAACTTTGGCAAGTGAGCCGGACGTCATCCTCGATACGCAGATCAAGGGGCAGATCGACCCGGTCAGCGATCAGCGTGAGGCGTGCCCGGGTGCCGCTCCCTGGGCCTGCTGCGAGATGGATTTTCAGAAAAGGGTCTTTGAGCCGCTGGACTTGGTCGCGCACCCGCTGGATTGATTCGAGGATGCCAGGTAGAGGATCCTCACCCTCCTCGGGCGTGGGGACGGCCCAATCTTTGGGGTGAAGCCGACCCGAGATCGCCATGGTGAGGTCGCCGAATCGGATGCGGGCATCGTCGACTTCCCAGGATTCCGGTTGGCGGATCAGGTTCAGGGCTTTCAGGGTCAGGATGGGTTCGCCGCTGCCGAGGGGGCCGCTGCTGTCGAGGAGTTCCACCTCACTGGCCTGGACTTGCCGGGGGGCGAGGATGCCGACAACGATGGTGTGGAGTTGGAAGGCGACCTGAAGGGACGCTGCGCGCATCATGGTGCGGTCCGTCGGTCCCTGGACAGAGACCCCTTTCAGTGTGGCGGTGCCCCATTGGTCGAGGGTGGCCGAGTCGAGCGTGACCGAGTAGCCATCGTCGAGCCGGAGATTGATCGCCTTTTCCACCCATTGGGCGGGGATGGTCAACTGGCGGTCAAGAGTGAGGAGCAGTACGAGGGGGATCTGGATGAGCAGGAGGATACCTAGTAAGGCTGTGGCGAGCCAGAGGAGGCAGCCGACCCATCGACATTCGTGTTTGCGGCAGAACACGCGGAAAGGTCTCCTCAATCGGCCGCATCAGCCGCGTTGTCCGCTGTGGGATTCGGGGAGGGCGCGGACGAGGGATCGCGTGGACCGGGTTTCGAGGTCGGGTCGCCGGAGGGCGATTCGGGGTCAACGGGAGGGGTCACCGCTTCCACGGCCTCTTCTACGACGGGATCCTCGTCGTCTTCGCGGGTGGGTCCGGTTGCCCGGGCTGCTTCCCGGGCGGCTTCCTCATCGTATTCTTCCGGTGGGGGCTCCGGGGGGAACAGGTCGGACCAGGCATCAATCAGGTCCTGGGGGAGGACAAAGGTGACTTGTTCCTGCCTCGATCCGCCGCCCTGCAGGGTCCCTTCAATCCGTTCGGTCAGGTAATATTCCTTGGTGACGACGGTCGAATCGCCGCTGCCGGGAAGGAGAACATCGCTCTCGAGGCGGTATCTCCAGGGGATCGTCCGGTCGGCATCAATTGAAAGCCCTGCCGGGGTGAAGGTGGACGAGAGATAGGATTGGACCCTGAAGTTGCGCAGTTGTTTGACGAGGGTGACGAAAGAGAACTCCGGTGCCTGGTCTGCGTCGTCGGATTCGTCGGCTGCCCACGATTTGCCGCCCTCGCCGAGTTCGCGGTCGAGGAGGATCTCGTCAGTCTCCAGATCGGTCACCTTGACCGTCTGGACCGTCCCGGTCTCCGGAATTTGGTCGAGTAGCCGCGAACGATAGGCGAGGGCGGACACGGGAAGATCGCGGATGATATCCAGCGGAACCGAATAGACGAAGGGTTCGTCTTTCAGCTTCGCGTAGATCAAGCGTGTCTCAGGGTCGAGTCTTCCGAGGAGAAGTTCGCGAATCTCCTCGCCGACGATCTCCACCCGGCGTTGGGGATTGTCGAGGCCGAATTCGCGGAGATCGGAGTCCGACGGGGCGTCGCTGACGAAGCGGACCGCGCGCAGCGTGATGAGGGACTCGAAGGTTCGGGTCAGCACGCCGGGATCAGCCGGGTAGCGGACCGATTCGTCTTCCCCTCCGGATGCGCTGACTTGCCACGATTCATCCTCGAGTTTCTGGAGGGTAATGGTCCGCGAGTTCGAACTGATTTTAAGGCTGGTGACCAGTGGGACCCGAAAGAGAAGGAAAGATTTCTCGCGCAGGCTGGCGAGCGCGTCGTTCAGGGCCAGAAAGGGTTTCTCTGGAACGGTGAGGAGGGTAGGGATGCCCTCGATTTTCCCGTAGGCCATACCGGCTGCACCCGGTGCGGGTTCTCCCAGCAAGAAGGAGCGCCGCGAGTTTCCATCCTCAAGGGAGATCCGCATACGGGGCGAAACCAGACCGGATTCGCTGGGTGGAATCTGGGTTTCGGGCTGAAGGGATACGACCTGTGTTTGGAGGATTTCCTGTAGCCGGGAGTCTACGGCGGGAGAGCTGGCTCGGGTCTGGATCGGAGCTTCGAACATCCATCCATCGTCCACCGAGACCAAGCGGATCTGTGCACTCCGTCCGCCACCGGGCTGGAGCAGAATCTCCTTAATGCTGAAGAAATCCATGGCAAAAACCTGGGGGCTGCGCAGATCCTGGAGGTCCAGCCCCACAGACCGAACAATTTCCTCGTCGACCACGAAAATCTCCTCGCCGGAGGGTCCAAGGAGGTAAAACCGGCCCCCGACATCAGTGGGCGCGCCGATCTTGATGGTGGTCGGGGTGCCCCCGCGGATGAACGAGAGTTCGATGATGGGACGGTCCAGTCCGTAATCGGCCAGCGTTTGATTGTTTCGCTCGACATCGCCCATGGTAAAGCCGATCTCTTTGCGCAGGAAGAGCAAGGCGCGGAAAATTCGGTCGATGGCGTTGGAGTTGGCCCGCCACACGATCGGCTCCTCCAGCATCCATTCATCGCCGGTGCGCGCGAGGATCCGCCGCTCCGGGATGGCGTTGCCAGTGATCTCGATTCGCTCACTCTCGGTGATCGACGAGGCGAGAATGGGATCTGCCCGGTGCTGCTCGGGAGCTTTGCTCCGGCCCAGCTCGAAGTAATAAATAGTACCAAAGGCGAGGAGGTTGAGCAGACCCAGGATGATTGTAAGCTTAAGTCTCATGATTCAACGTCGGATGAGGGCCACGAGGAAGCCGATCAGGGCCAGGGCCGCAGCTGGGGTGGCCAGCAGGAAAAGGAGATTTCGCAACTCGGCCTGGCTGAGTACGATCATGTAGCCCCTTATGTCCTTGGGGGGGATATTGATGCCGCTATCTATGTCCAGGCTCCAATTCAGTGAACTCAGAAAGAGGAGCCGGTTTCCAAACGCATCGAGGCGGGAGTTGGTGATGAAATCCGCGTTTCCAATGATGAGCATCCGGCCTCCCTGCGCGGCGGTTAGGGCGAAGTCGAAGGAGGAATCCGCCTGCCTCTGAGAGGCCACGGCGATGGGGACCGGACCCTTGAGGTCCTCCCCCTCGTCGAAGGAAATGGGAGACCCCGGGCGCAGCTCGCTCTCCGCCCAGCTCTGCGGCGAACTCAGCATGAGCGTTTCCAGTTTCAGGGTCTCCGGGTTGCGGGCACTTTCGGGGGAGGGCAAGATTGGGCGCGGGAGTCCGAAGAGGACCGAAACCC
This sequence comes from uncultured Puniceicoccaceae bacterium, assembly GCA_964633135.1. Classification (GTDB taxonomy): domain Bacteria; phylum Verrucomicrobiota; class Verrucomicrobiia; order Opitutales; family Puniceicoccaceae; genus Puniceicoccus. The sequence goes on from CAZWFJ010000122.1 coordinate 6,208, forward strand.
CCATGTTCTTGATGAAATTACCAACGGGATGATCGGTGAAATCCCGGACGATCAGATCTCCGGTCGCCGATTGAAAGTCCGGGCCGACGTCCACCACGATGCGGTCGTCGATGTCGATTCCCCACTCGAGGGCGAGATCTTCCAGGCCCGTTTCGGGTCCGGGTTCAAGCAGGGCGAGCACACTTCCGTTCTCCTCGGCAAGGTAATCGCGAAGCAGGCTCGCCTCCCTCTCCCGAAATCGGGTCGCCGGTGCCGCGATCACGACGGCTCCGGCGTCCTCGGGGATCTTCGCGTAATCGGTCAACTCAATCGTCCGCACCGTGAACCCACGCTCGAGCAGGAACGAGTTGAGACGCGAGAGTCCGGTCAGGGGATCAACGCTGTCGAGACTGAATTCGCCCTGGCCGCGCAGGAAATACACCACGCTGTCGTTCTGGCGGGTGACCTGCAATATCGCCGAGAGGAACTCGGACTCGCCCCGGAATGCCCGCATCTTTCCGTCTTCAAACGTGTAGAGGGTATCGATCGAGATCTGTTTGAGCCGCTTTCCGGAGGTGACGAGGATCGAGTTCTGGGTGCTGATGTCGTGCCGCCCCAGGATCTCGCGCGCCCGGTTGCGCTGGCGGAAGACGTCGATGAACTCGACCGTGATGTTTCCGCCTCCGTACCGGTCCGAGTAGAGTTCGATGTTCGCGAGCAGCTTCCTCAGGTCGCGGAGTACGCGGCGGTTCGTCTCGTCGCTCTCAATGTCCGGGATGATGATGAAGATCTCAACCGGCTTGGTCACAGTGTCCAGATAGGCTTCGGTTTCCGGGGAAAGGGAGAACTTGCGGTCCTGGGTCAGGTCTTTTCGCTCGAAATGGTTGGACCCCAGGAAATTGACCGCCGCGATCAAAGAGAGGCAAAGCAGTACCTGAAGCAGTGCGTTCAGCCTGCGCCAGAGGTTCGTGCGCCGGAAATCGTCTCGGGTGGTCATGCTTTTCTCTCCACGAGGATGATAGCGAAGACGAGGAAGAGGAGGGATCCAGAGAGGTAGTAAACGAAGGGCCGTGTATCAATGATCCCGCCACTGAAGTCGAGGAGATGCTCGAAGGTCTGCAAATACTGAAAAAGTCCCCCAACCGCCTGGAGGGGACCCGATTCGGGAAGGGGCACCTCCAGCAGCAGCCGACTCCCCGCAATGAGCAGAAAAAGCCCGGTAAAGCAAAGCATGCCGGCCACCAGCTGGGAGCGGGTGAGACTCGAACAGAAGATGCCCAGTGAGATGAAGAGCGTTCCGCTGAGAGCCACAAAAAGATAACCGCCCAGCAGGGAGGGAGGGTCAAAGAGGATGACGCGTGCCTGGTCGACCGTGGTCATCTCGACGGTGAGCACCGGAAAGGCGATGGTACAAGCCCACAGGGAGAGGTAGAAAAGATAGACCGCGACAAACTTGGCCAGTACCACCGCGACTGGTCCGGTGGGGGTGGTCAACAGGGTTTGCAGGGTGCCGAGCCGGCGCTCCTCCGCAATACTCCGCATCGTCAAGAGCGGGACGACGAAAAAGGCCGGAATCCAAAAGACTCGGAAGAACTGCGTGGCCGGTGTGTCTCCCTGCGGTGAGAGCGTAAAACTCTTCAGGATCGCCCAGTAAATCAACCCCATCAGAAGAAGGAACAGCACCCCGGCGACGTAGCTTGAGGGCGAGAGGAGAATTACCCGAATCTCGTGGCGTAAGAAGTGAAGAAAATTTCTCATGTTTCCCGATCCCCCTCCTCGTAGTCTGTCTCCTCCGCAGAGTCGATCTTCTCTTTCCAGCTACGCTTCGTCGCCGCCAGAAAAATATCCTCCAGCGTGGCCCGCCGGAGGCGGATTTCCTGAATCACCGGCAACCCGGACCCTTGCAGGCTCTCGATGATCCGGGGGACCAGGTTCGTGTTCGAGGGAGAGGCGAAGGTGATCCGCCGGATCGACCCCCCCGGTTCCCGGTAAGAGTCTCGCAGCACCAGGCCGCCGTCTGCCATTTTGACCCGCTTTTCGACTTCGGAGAGCGAACCCTCGACCCGGATCTCATAGGTCTGCCCAGGCGAAAAGATTTCCCGGAGTTCCGACCGCGTCCCGGCTGCCACGACTTGGCCGCGGTTGAGGATCACGGATCGGTCGCAGACTTTTTCGATCTCCGGCAGGATGTGGCTGGAGATCACCAGGGTCATCCGGCCCCGCAGCTCTTGGATCATCTGGCGGAAGCCCAGAATCTGGTGCGGGTCGAGGCCGATTGTCGGCTCGTCCAAGATCACGATGGGCGGCTCGGCCAAGACCGCGTCCGCGATCCCCACCCGTTGCCGGTAGCCCTTGCTGAGGTTCCCAATCAATTTGCGCTCGGTGCCGTGCCGCAGGTCGCAAAGCTCCAAAACCTCGCCAATCCTCCGCTTCCGCTCCCGTGCCGGAACCCCCTTGATCCGGGCGCGGAAGCGAAGATACTCCGTGACCCGCATGTCCTCGGGCAGCGGGTTGTTCTCGGGCATGAATCCGATCAGGTGGCGAATGGCAATCGGCTCGCGCGCGACGGATCGCCCCGCGACCCATGCCTCCCCGGAGGTAGCACTCAGGAGACCAGTGAGAATACGCATGGTCGTCGATTTTCCGGCCCCGTTTGGACCCAGAAAACCCACAACTTCCCCAGCGCCAACCTCAAATGAGATCCGGTCGATGGCACGGTTCGGGCCGAAATGCTTCGTGAGGTCGATTGCTTTGATGCTGGGTACGAGGGAGACCATAAAGAATAATCCCCGGTCTTAGACGATCGCACGAGGACTTTCCACCATAAACTCAACCGCTATTATCGCTTTGGGCGTTGACTTACCCGAATTCCCAGCAAAAACGATTAGTTATGATCGGAATCGAGGTGAAGGGGGTTGTGAAGCGCTTCGGGCAAACCGTGGCCCTGGATGGGATCGATCTCACGATCGAGCCGGGAGAACTCTTTTTTCTCCTCGGCCCGAGCGGGTGTGGGAAGACGACCCTCCTGCGAACGCTCGCAGGGTTCTATTTTCCCGAAGAGGGTTCGGTGAGGTTTGGCGATCAAGACGTCTCCCGGCTCGAACCACACAAGCGGAGGACCGGGATGATGTTCCAGAGTTACGCCCTCTGGCCCCACATGACCGTGTGGGAGAATGTCGCCTTCGGCCTTCGCCAACTCAAGGTGAGCAAGGCCGATCGTGAGGAGAAGGTGCGCGAGGCCCTCGAATCGGTCCAGATGGCCGAGTACGGCGAGCGCAAGCCCAACCAACTCTCCGGCGGCCAGCAACAGCGCGTGGCCCTGGCCCGTGCCCTCGTGGTGCGGCCCAGATGTCTCCTCCTCGACGAACCCCTCTCGAACCTTGATGCCCGCCTGCGCAATGAGATGCGCCTGGAAATCCGCCGGATCTGCAAGGATTTTGAGCTGACCACCGTTTACGTGACCCATGACCAGAAGGAGGCTCTCTCCATCGCCGACCGCATGGCCGTCTTCGAGCGGGGCAGGATTCTCCAGGTGGGCACGCCCGACGAGGTCTACCGGCGTCCACAAAGCCGGACCGTCGCCTCGTTTATCGGAGAGACCAATTTTATTCCCGGCACTGTGGTGCGGACCGGAGCCGGCGAGGCCTTGGTGAAAACCCCCTTCGGCGAACTGTCCGGAGTCCTTTGCGGGTTCGATGGGGAGCCTGCTGCAGGCGCGGGGGTGACCCTCTGCGTACGCCCCGAGGTGCTGCGGATTTTCGACATGGACCCGGGGGAGAACAGCATACCCGGTAATATCGGCGAGTCCGTCTACTTCGGTGAGGTGGCTCATCACGATTTTTTCCACGCCGACGAATGTCTCCGGGTCTCGGAGCTGAACCCCAAACACCGCGCGGGGACGCGCCGGGATGGCCTCTTCCTCTACGCGGAGGTTGAGGATGTCGTGATTCTCCCCGCTTACTAGCAGGGAACCGAGGACCGGGGTTATGAAAACCGCTATCATCATCATCGCCATTGTTGCCGTCGTCGGGCTTCCGTTTTTGGCCCAGCGATCCGAAAAGACGATCGGCAACGCCGATGATGTTCTGGTGGTGATCACCCCTCACAACGAAGCCATCCGGTTCGAGTTCGAAAACGCCTTCCGGCAGTGGTATCGCGAGCGCACGGGCCGGACGGTCGATGTCGATTGGCGGGTGATCGGGGGCACGAGCGAGATCGTGCGGTATATCGGTTCCGAATACGAAAATGCGTTTCGGAACTACTGGACCGGCGAGCTGGGCCGCGATTGGACCGCCGAGGTCAGTCGCGGATTCGCCGATCGCAAAATGGTTCTCCCCGCAGATCCGGCAGCCGATGACGAGGAGGAAGCGGCCAAGCGCGCCTTCCTGAAGTCCGACGTGTCTATCGGCGTAGACGTGTTCTTCGGCGGCGGCAGCTATGAGTTTATCCAGCAGGCCGCCCGGGGAAATTTAGTCCCCTGGAGATCCCGCGACGAGTTGGAAACGATGTTCCCCGAAGAGGTCTTTCCGCAGACGTTCGCTGGTGAGGTGTTTTGGGATCCAGAGGGACGCTGGATCGGCGCGGTTCTCTCCAGCTTTGGCATCATCTATAACGTAAACTCCCTCGAAAGACTCGGAATCGAAGACGCCCCTGCGGCATGGAGCGATATGGCCGACCCCCGATTGATCGGGGAAGTCGCCCTCGCCGATCCGACGAAGAGCGGGTCCACTACCAAAGCCTTTGAGATGATCGTGCAGGAAAAAATGGACGCCCGGGTCGATTCATTGATCGCCGCAGGAGTGCCACCGGAAGAGGCCGAGGCCGAGGGCGTCCCCGAGGGTTGGATGGACTCCATGAAATTGATACAGAAGATCTGTGCAAATGCCCGATACTTTACGGATTCGGCCACCAAAGGCCCGGCCGATGTCGCCACCGGAGATTGCGCCGTCGGGATGTCCATCGATTTCTACGGGCGATTCCAATCCGAGGTGATCTCCTCCCGCGGAGGGGGAGATCGCATGCGCTACGTTACGCCCGAGGGAGCATCGACACTCTCGGCGGATCCAATCGGGATTCTGCGCGGCGCACCCAACAGAGAGGTGGCCGATTTGTTCCTCGAATTTGTCCTCTCAGAACCCGGTCAGCGCTTGTGGGGCTACCGGGTCGGAGCCGAGGGCGGACCAGTCGAATATGCCCTCCGACGAACTCCGATGCTGCGCTACCTCTACGACGGGGAAAGCCGCTTGAGTCTCTCCGAACCCGAAGTCAATCCCTACCGGGAGGTCGGCGATTTCGCTTATCGCCCCGAATGGACGGGCAGACTCTTCACCCCCCTGCGCTTTTTGATCCGGGTCGCCTTTATTGACCCGCATGACGAAATGACCAAGGCATGGCACGCGATCCAGAATGCCAGAACCCGGGGCGATCAACTCGCTGCGGACCGCGCCGAGGCGGTCTTCTCCAACCTCGATGCCATTCGATTCGAAACCGTCATCTCCGAGATCACCCCCATCCTGCGCAGCGGAAATAAGATCGATGAGGTCCGACTCGCCCGAACCTTGGCCGATTCCTTCCGAGAACAGTACAAACAAGCGACCGCGATCGCCCAGGGGAAGAGCCGGGACTTTCGAGAATAGACGCTCAAGCAAAAGTAAGGTTCTGGACACCCATCGGATGCGGACTGTGGACCGAGCCAGGATTCCATGCTATTCCCGCCCGTGTGACTCAGCAAAAGTGAAGCTCCGCTTTCTTTTGGGTGCAAAAGGCAAGGGTTTTGCGGGATCTTATGGGTGTCCCGGATTTACCCAAATGCGATTTGGCTCCAATCCACTTGCCTTATGGCCCCAATAGTGCTTCCTACCGGGATGACCACTTTTCTCAAACCTAATTTCCGAGTCTTCAGTTTACCGCTGATCGGCTCTTTCGTCCTCATCCAGTCTGCGCAAGCTGTTATACTGATCGATGATTTTAACAACACCGGCGGCGACGGGAGTCCCATCACTCTGGAGGCACTTGGTTCGGGGATCGACACACAACTGCAGACATCCCCTTTGAACGGATCAATTTCGAATGACCGATTTGCATTATTGGATGATTTTGTCGGAGTCGTGAATGTAGCCCTCGTCGACCAGATCAACCCTGACACAGCGAACGGCTACATCTCCTTCGGTGCGGCCCAGGCTTTCAGTGAGGCGGACCTGGAATTTTCCTATCTGGGCCTCGGGGGCATCGATCTCACCGGTGGCGGGGCAAACGATTCCTTCCAGCTCTTCGTGCGGTCGGCATCGCAATTCGGAATTGGAGACATCTCCTGGGCGGTCGGCGTCGAGGATACCGTCGGCACATTCGAAATCACATCCGACTTCACCATCGCCGAAGGCTATAATTCGATCACCCTTCCCAGTAACGGGGTCGACTACTCGTCCGTCGAGGATATCCATCTTTACGTGAACGCCTCGAGCATCCTGGCCGTCGAGTCGGTTCAGTTCGACAACTTCCAGGTGGTCCCGGAACCCGGAGCGTTCGCCGCAGTCGCCGGTCTTCTCGCGATGGGGTTTGGAGTCGCCCGCCGTCGCAGGCGGGCGTAAGCTTTGGAAATTGAGTGAACTCGCCAAAGCCCACAAACTGACCTCCCTCAGCATCGATAAGGGAATTCCGGATTCCCGGCGAATCCGGACCCAGTGATCGAGGACTTATCGAATGCGGTTCTGGAGCGGTTCTGGACACCCATCGAATTTGAACTGTGGGCCGAGCCAGGATTCCATGCTATTCCCGCCCGTGTGACTCAGCAAAAGTGAAGCTCCGCTTTCTTTTGGGTGCAAAAGGCAAGGGTTCTGGCTGAGGCTGGTAGCTTGTAACAGATTTTCTTTCGTAGTCGGACCGGCTCTGGACCTTCGTAGCCTTGGCGAAGTCGGTTGCCGTCCGATCCCTTTCGGCTCAATCATCGCTTTGGGTGCCGGGGGCCAAGGCCAGAATGGCACTAGTTTAAGACGATTTACAATGAATCTTAATCCTAATCGTGATCGTAATCCTAGTCGGAAATCCCTGATGAACAGCAGATTACGAGTACGAGCAAGATTACTATTAGGAGCGGTTGATTGCTTAAGCTAGTGACATTCGGCCAAGGCCACCCGACTACGCTTTGATACGAAATTGATTTTGTTACAAGATACT
>CAZWFJ010000123.1:0-13234 GCA_964633135.1 uncultured Puniceicoccaceae bacterium
TACGATTACGAGTATGATTAAGAGTAAGAGGTCGATCTCTACTTAAACTAGTGCCGCCGCACCCGGATGGCGGCTCGCACTCGCCCCGATCTGACCCGCTCCAAATCGAACATCCTTTTCTAGTTAAATCCCCTACCCACTATTTGGCGCGAATCAGGGCTTTTCACTTACTCCGATGATCGTTACTGATAGAACTCATGCTGAATCTAGACTCCCATCCGATCATCCCTGTCATTGTCCTGGACGATGCGAATGATGCCGAGCCTTTGGCTGAGTCGCTTTTGGAAGGGGGGATGAAAATTGTTGAAATTACGTTTCGCACAGCGGCTGCAGTGGAGGCGATCTCCCGAATTGCCCTTGCTTTTCCGGAGATGGCGGTGGGTGCGGGCACGATTGTCACAAAACAGCAGGCAAAGGATGCCATTCGCGCGGGAAGCCAGTTTGGCCTGGCCCCAGGCACGGACCCGGAAACGATCCGCATTTTCCGGGAAGCGGATGTTCCTTTTATTCCCGGAGTGGCGACGCCTTCCGACATCCAGGCTGCTTACCGCGAGGGTTGCCAACTCGTGAAGTTTTTCCCGGCGGGACCTCTCGGAGGGATTCCTATGCTGAAGGCCCTTTCGGCTCCCTACGGAAATCTCGGCATCCGCTTTTGCCCTACCGGGGGGGTTAACCTGGAAAACATGGGGGATTACCTCTCTTTACCGAGTGTTTTTGCCGTTGGGGGAAGCTGGATCGCGACCCAGAAGGATATCGCTGAGAAAAACTGGAAAGCGATCTCCCAAAACGCCAAGCGTGCGCTCGCACAGATCGAAATACACTTATGAGTGACATTGCCCCGGAACCCCTACCGTGCGATTTCTACAACCGTCCTACTTTGACCGTGGCAAGGGAATTACTGGGAAAAAGGTTGATCTATCACAAAGAAGGCCAATGGCGGGAACTGGAGATCAACGAGGTGGAAGCTTACGACGGGCCGCACGATAAAGCCTGCCATGCCTATCGGGGCCGCACCCCGCGAAATGAAGTGCTTTTTCGCAATCCAGGGATCTGGTACGTTTACCTCTGCTACGGGATTCATTGGCTGGCCAATCTTGTGACCGGACCCGAAGGCTATCCTGCAGCCGTACTTCTTCGCGGTGCCGGGTGCCACAACGGCCCCGGCAAGTTGACGAGGGCGATGGGCATGACCGGGGCAACAAATCGCTTGGCAGCGGACGCAAGTTGTGGATTTTATGTGGCCGATGCTCCCGAAATTTCAGAAACTCGTATCCTAAACAGTGCCCGAATTGGAGTGAGCTATGCCGGACCAGAATGGTCGGAAAAACCCTACCGCTTTCTTCTGGCCTCCACCACCAATCCAGGCCGAGAAGAATTTGTGGCCCCAAAAAAATGGTCGGGATGACTGGATTCGAACCAGCGACCTCTGCGTCCCGAACGCAGCGCTCTGCCAGACTGAGCTACATCCCGCCTATAGCAAGAAGAGTAGTTAAGTAGGATGAATTGCCGAAAGCAAGGCTTCTCACAAAAATTCCTTTCCAATCGTTGCCAGAAAGCTGTTCCAGGGGAGCAGGAAAGTATGAAAAAGAGTTCGCGTCCCCGAAATTCCTTTCCCACCGTTATTCCGTGCCCCTTTTTACTGATCCCCTCTTCCACTACCGTCCGAAGGTCATGGTGATCGACGATTCTCCGGACGCGCTGGAGTTGACCTGCGAAATTCTCGCAGAACAAGGTTACGAATCGGCGGGCTTTCAGACGACCAGCGAGGCCATCGCGTCCCTCGAGGAGACGATTCCAGACCTCATTCTCCTCGACGCCATCATGCCGGGGATGGATGGATACGCATCCTTGAAAAACCTCCGAGAGATTGGTACCCTCAAAGACGTTCCCATCCTCTTTGTCAGCGGGGTCGACGAGCCGTTCCAAAAAGTGAAAGCCTTCCGGCTCGGTGCCGTTGATTACTTGACCAAGCCCTTCCACGCCGAGGAACTCAACGCCCGGATCAGGACCCACCTGCGCCTGAGCCAGGTCCGGTGTCTGGCGAGGGCCGAGGCCAAGAGCCTCGAATCTCTTGTCGAATCAAAGCTGCTGGAAATTTCCGAGTCGCAGATGGCCGTCATCTTTGCCATGGCCAAACTCTCGGAGTCCCGCGACTACGAAACCGGGAGACACATGGAGAGAATACAAATCTTTTGTAAAATCCTTTCCCTTGCTCTCCGCGAAAATTTTGGATTCGGCGAACAAATCGACGACCAATTCCTCCAGGACATCGTTTGCACCAGTGCCTTGCACGACATTGGCAAGGTCGGAATTGAGGATGCCATCCTCCTCAAACCCGGCAAACTCACCGTAGAGGAATTCGCCATCATGAAGCGCCACTCCATTATCGGTGCCGAAACCCTCCGGGCAATCTACAAAAAATATCCCTCCCACGCTTCCCTAGAGATGGGAATCGCCATCGCCCGCTCCCATCACGAGAAGTGGGATGGATCGGGATATCCCGATGGACTAGCCCGCGAATCAATCCCCCTGGCAGCGAGGATCATGGCACTCGCGGATGTCTACGACGCACTCCGGGCACGGCGCCCCTATAAAGAACCCTTCGCCCACAAAAAAGCGGTGGACATTATCCGAAAGGACAGCGGCACTCATTTCGATCCCACCGTTGTCCAGGCCTTCCTCGCGCGCGAGAAAGAATTCTCAACCGCATGGGATCGCCTCTCCAAACCGGTCTAATCAACCAATCCAAGGCATCCCGGCTCCCAGAACGTGGATTCTACCCTCCCCCAAAGAAAAGAGACAGACCCGGATGCGCCGATAGGAAGTTCTTTCCTTCAAAAACCAGGTGGGTGCTCTCCTCGCAGGCTTTGTCTTCCGATGAGCGGCTTGACAGCACCCGCGCGGGTTCGAGTTCCCTTTACGATCGAGTAAGGAAAGAAACGGTTGAAAGGCCGAACGCCCCAGGAATGTCTCAACTCCCAACAAAGCACAACACCTTCCCAATAGCAAGAGCCTTCCCGCAATACCCCAAACAAAAGCCCGCTCCCCCAAACTCCACTCCCTGTAGTAAGATGCTCTCCGCGCCCCAAAGATGCCCCCAGGTGCAGCAAAGTAATCAATAGCATTTTTCAATTGATCTTTCCCCCGATCCTCCCATTGTATTCTTCTTCAGGTTCGGGCCGTGGCGCAGTTTGGTAGCGCACTACACTGGGGGTGTAGGGGTCGCTGGTTCAAATCCAGTCGGCCCGACCATTTTTATAAGGTATTGTTGTTCAGTGAATTCAGGTGGGTCGGTCTGAGTGTCGCAAGTAGCCCATGCTTTCAAGCTTGGGCTCCGGTCGGCCGGGAGGTTCCAGAGACGCGGTAGAGCGTCCGAAGTCCGGCAGAGTTTGCACCCGCAGGAGCGCGAAGGCTAGAGCCATCGGCTACGGAGATAACTCCACCTGTTTGGAATACACAAAAAAACCGTTGTCGGCGGGCCTTGGCCCCCGACCGCAAACCGTTCTGAAAACATTGAGAGCCGCTGTCAGCAGGCCTAGCACCTTCTCCTTCACGTCCCGGAATGGTACACGAAATTTAGAAATAGTGGACTGACACTTTCTATGTTTTCTCGGTCAAGGTATTGCACCCAAATCTTGACGCAAGTGGCAAGTCGTAACATGTTACAGCTGTGAAGACAAAAAATCGAATGGAAAACTATCGCACGCGGCTTCGCGAGCAGGGGTTGAGGCCGGTGCAAATCTGGGTTCCCGACCAGAAGAGTCCGGGGTTCCGCGACGAACTAAGGCGGCAGATTGAGAAGCTCGATCCTCGCGACGAGCGCGATGCCATGGACTTCATCGACCGGGTCGCGAAATGGCCCGAGAAATGAAACGCGGCGACATCGTAGTCGTCGCCGCTCCCGGTGCCTATGGAAAGCCGCGTCCCGCCGTCTTGATCCAGACGGATGCGCTGACCGAACTCGGCTCCAAAAGCGTCATTCTGTGTTTACTCAGCGGCTCTGAGTTCCACTCACCCTTGTTCCGCATTCCGCTGGAACCGAACGAGAGCAACGGATTGGAAAAACCCTCCCAAATCATGGTTGAGAAAATCCTGACCGTCCCCCGTGAAAAAATTTCGCAGGTCATCGGTCGCCTGAGCGACGAGCAGCTCGTCCAGCTCAATCGAACCCTGGCTTTTGTCGTGGGCCTCGGCTGAAGCTGACTCGTCACAATGAGCAACTGAGTTCGGCGGGGTTCGCACCCGCAGGGAGCGCGAAGCCTTCCGCCTTCGCCCGCTTCGGCGAGACTTCGAAAGGCATCGGCTACGGAGATGACTCCACCTGTTCCGAAAAACAAAAAAAACCGTTGTCGGCGGGCCTTGGCCCCCGACCGACAGGTTCCGAAAACATTGAAAGCCGTTGTCCGCAGGCTTATCACCCAAACTTTCACGCACCGGAATGGTCCAGGTAGTTTAAGTCGAGATCGACCTCTTACTCTTAATCATACTCGTAATCGTAATCTCTATTCGTAAAATCATAAATAATTGATCCTCAGTTGCTTGGATTATGATTATGATTATGATTATGATTAAGAGCACGATTATGAGCTTAAACGAAAACTCCCTTAAACTAGTGCCATTCGCTCTCCAGGAGAGGGCTGCCTCCAGCTGGAACCCGTCTTCCATGTCCGGCAACGGCCGTGCAAGGGCCGAATCGACGACTCGCTGATGTAGAGCCTATCCATGCTTTCGCCGGATTCGCGCGGATTTCTCGTCGAATGGTTTTCTCTCCGAGAGCACTCCAAGTAGAGCAATGGTTTGAGGTGAGTCTTTTCCCAGTTCATCCCCGATGAGGGTGGGAATTACCGGGACACCCATGGATTCTGCCGGACAATTGGATGGAAGGGCTGATCCGAGGGCGGCGGGGTGGCTGACTCTATTGCTCTCCTACGCAGGCTTTTATTCAACTCGACGCAACCGGATATTCTTGGATGTCTCAAAATTCCTTTTTTCAAATTGATCGAAGGCTTGGAATGGGAAGATTGGTCCAAGGAAAGAAGCTGAGGACACTCACAGAAACCTCCCTCGATTTCGTTGGGAATCCAGGGAAACGGGAACCTGCGGCATCGTGCAGCTTGCCCGCGTACCCGCTCGAAGGACCGAACCCACCGGAGATCCGGAATTCCCACGAAGAGGCACAAAAGAGGACTGCGAATTTCAATCCGCCCCGTGAGAGTGGACGCATCGAAAAAAGCGCGTCTGCTGCGATAGGGTCTTCCCACAGGGATGCGGGATTCGTCAAGAATCAGGACCCAACGTTGGTTTGGATTCTCCAAAAAACATGATAAATTGGACTGAGTCCCTGCTTTTCCCACCGGAAATCCGCACCGGCGAAGCGGTTTCGATCCCAAGCTTGATCACGCACAGTCGTTCTTCTTCGAGTTATCGCAGCGGGGGCGGCGTCGCAAGCCGACAATCCAAAGAGAAGCAATCGAAGTCAATAGGACTAACGCCGCGGGTTCGGGTACCGGAGTGTAATCGAGGTAGACCCCCTGTGAATCGGAACTCAAGCTGAACGAACCGTCGATGGTGTTTTGGAACCCGGATGTGTCTATCTGAACATGTACAAAACTGCCGGAGAGAGAGGGTGCTTCGGCAATGATCCACGAGTAGGCTGTCAGCTCATCGAAATTTACCATCGATCCGGCGCTTGATCCGGCCAAAGTCACCAATTCCAGTTGAAACGGATCGGAATTGTTCGCCGTGATCTCCAGCAGCGTATCAATATCAAGCAAGTCCCATTCGGAACCAGCCGAACCCGTTGCATCGGCTATCTCCCACTGGTAAGTACCACCCGGACCCCAAGTTACCGTGTCAGCTGAAAAAGTTCCAGGCGACTCGCCGGGGTTGATGGTTCCGCTGCCCGAAATAACGACGTCAAGATCGTTGGATACCACAGGAGGATTGGCTATCAATCCGGATCCGACCAATTTGCCCCCGGTTACCTCGACCGTTCCAGAAAAGGTACTGGTTGGAAAAGGTGTAAAATCGGTAGTTCCCCCGGTCACCCGAATCGATCCGCTACCGTCGATTTTCGTTCCGTAAAGTTCCGTCTCGAAATCTCCACCCGAAAGCGTTAACTCACTTCCCGATGTGACAGAAACCTCGGCTTGAGGATTGGACCCGACCGTAGAACCACCCGAAACATAGGAGACGGTTTGATCCATACCGTTCAAATCAAGATTTCCGTTAAGTTGGAGTCTCTCCCCCGCAGGAAGCGCATTGTCCACTCCGAGTCTCACCGTTCCACCTAAGACCGCTGTCTCGCCATAGCTATTCTGATTGTTTAGCAGGATAGTCCCTTCCGCACTAAAGTTCTGTTGTAAATTCCCACCATTGAAAATAATTCCAGTTGTTCCTGAAATTTGACCTCCAAGAGTCAAGGTCTCCCCGTCCACTGCCGATATGACGTTTGAGTTATTGGCACCTCCTTGTAGGGTGATCGAGCGGTTCGTTGAAAACGAATCGGTGGCAACCAAGAGCGAATTCGAGATACTCAACGAATTTCCGGAGTTCAAAACAATACTGTTGCTTGAATCTCCAAGAGCCCCGTCAGAGTTCACCATCAATACTCCGTTTGCCCCTACGGTTACTTGTCCCGTAAAAGTATTGTTTCCGGTCAACTCGAGTCCAATTCCGCTCACTCGTAGCTCACCATTATCGACTAGATTGGACGACACGGTCATCGTAACGCCGCGGGCGGGGTCACGCGCCGGGTCGGATCCCCCGACGAAAACGTAGCCGGAGCTATTCGGTGTGATCGCAGAACTGACGGTCACATCCTCAACGGCACGTAAACCTACGGTGGAACCGAAACCGGCCAGCGAGAGAGGACCCGAATGATTCGGATCCACTATGAAGGACCCCTCTGTACTCGCTTGATTGAACCGATCAATGAAAGATTGGTTCAACCCCGAATCAATCCCCATCGCCGAACCGGAATCGGTAGTCAAATTACGACTATTTCCTGGAGCACCCGGCGCTGTCGGGATCGCAACCGCATCCTCGAAGAATAATAGTGACCCTCCCGAGGCCGAAACCTCTCCGGCGAGTCCGGAGTTATCTCCCGTGAGACGGAGGGTTCCATCCGAAACGTTGAGTTCGTGCGATCCCGTCAGATCGGAAGAAACTGTCAAGACGCCTTCCCCACCTCCAAAACGAAATCCGTTCGTCGTATTGGGCGTCAACGCTCCTGAAAGCGTTCCACTCGAATACGCACCCACCTTGAGTCCCGCATTCACAAAGGATGAAAGATCCAGATTGTTTCCCGAGTCAGCGGCGATGAGAACGGCCCCGCCGCTCGACGAGCCGTCGACTGAATCAATGAACGATTGATCCATGGCGTAGTCTGTGACTGCGGAGGCTCCAGACGAAATCAAAATAGAACCTGCCCCTGGGACGGCTCCCGAATTTCCAAACACCAAAGTTCCCTCGTTGACCGTACTCCCACCGGAAAAGCTATTCGTTCCAGACAAAACGCTTAATCCCGATCTTTCTTTCACCAGAGGCCCGGTTCCGGTGATATCCCCGGTAATCGTTACATTGTTTTCGATGGTTAGGGTGCTGCTCCCCAGTTCCACTCCTCCGACAACGGTCGGTCCTCCACTCCAGTTTTGACTGGCCGTCAATTGGACAGCATTCCCAATAAGGAATGAATTGCTGCCTCCGGTTTTGGAAATGCCCCCAGCACCAATTTGAAGCGTCGATCCGCTCAACTGAAAGGCAGCATCGCTGACGTTAGCCTTTAGCGACGAAATATTGAATGCCGAACTGATCGTTTGGACGGTCTGCAGACTCCCCTCCAGTTCAATCTCGGCGGTTCCATCATTGGTCGGCTCGATATCCCCGTCCCAGTTCGCATCCGTCGACCAATCTCCGTCGGAACCCTCCCCGTCCCATACGAAAATCGCTGCGGATACCGAAGCCTGAAGAAGCACGAGGCAAAAACTAAAGAATAGGTTTTTCATGTTTTAGAAGAGTTAGGAGTGCGTAGCTGCTCAATAACATTACTGATTCGAGTCATCACTATAGCAAAATCCCCGCACAACGCCTATCGGGGGAACTCCCCTATATCGTGTAAAAAACGCACTTTTTTCGGGAAAATGACGGTTTTGTTTCCGATAATCGTATCGCTCCATTCCCAAAGATTACCGCCTTGCATGTTGCCATTCCAGAGGGCGTGGGGATCGGCGGCAGCCACCGCGTTCAGGAACGCCGCGTATTGGGCGTTCGTCACCTCGTAGGTACCGATGTCGTACCCGTAATCCACCCGGCCGTATCCGGTGGCGTCGTCCGCGTTGCCCGGCGGCCCGACGGTCACGGTGTCGATGGAGATGCTGGCCGGGGATGCCGAGAAGGTGCCAATCGCCAGAAACCCCGAGAGAAAGAGACTATTTCGGTTCATGGCATTCGATTCATCGGTTTGGTGGATTGCAGGAGTAAACCGACCGCTTCCGGCGACGGCCCACCGCGAGGGCGAGTCCCATCAGGCCGAAGATGGCCGCGTAGGTTTCGGGTTCGGGGACGACGTTGAGTTGGAGGCTTCCCTGGGAGAAGTAGGCGCTCTTGCCTCCTCCGAGGTCATACGCGTTGGCCGATCCCCAGTTTTCGATTCCCATGGCACTGAAATCGGTGGCGGTGCCGTCGATCAGAGCGTAGATCCCACTGGGGAGACTGGAGTCGACGCCGATGAGGTCGTCCACCCCGAAGGTGGGATCGAGGCTGACCGCTCCGGTTACCTCGAGGGTATTGCCGAGCGAAAATTCCAGCATTCCTCCTGCTGCCAGCGTCAGGTCACCGTCGATCAAACCGGAACCGAAGATCGTGGACCCAGGCGCGATCACCACCAGGTCCGCAACAACCGATCCGCCGGCATTGATCTCCAGGGCATTTCCGGTGTTCCCCGCCGCACCGACCAGAATTTCATTGGCAGTGAGATCACCTTCGATCACGAGTCGATTGTTGTCGGATCCGGCGTTCTGGCCGATGTAGACCGCCATACCTGTCTCGGTCACATCGGCCCTGTCTCCGCTAGTAAGGGTGACTTCGTTCCCGTCCGTGCTCTCGCCTATGATCCAGTCCGTCCGCGACTCGAAGCTGATCCCGTCGATCTCGCGGGAGGCCCCGCCCTCGTCGAGGGTCGTCACTGAGCTGACCGTGCCGGAGTAGGCTTTTCCTGCGGTGCCAGCATCATCAGCCCCGATCAGGAACGAGTCGCCATCCAAGCTCACCGAGTGGCCGAAACCGTCGTCCGACGCCCCGTCGGAGGCGGTCAGCTTGACCTGCTCAGTCACCGTCCCGCTCGCCGTGTCCAGATTGCGGAAGACGTAGGCCGAACCGGAATTAATTCCGTTGACGTCGCCCCCCGGGGCCCCGACCAGACCCGTCATGCCCGACAGGCTCACCGACCTGCCGAAAACGTCGTTCGCCGCCCCGTCGGAGGCGGTCAGCTTTACATTCTCGGTCACCGTCCCGCTTGCCGTGTCCAGGTTGCGGAAGACGTAGGCCGAGCCGGAACTGCTACCGTTGTCGTCGTCGCCATTGGCCCCGACCAGGCCCGTCGTGCCCGACAGGCTCACCGACCAGCCAAATTCGTCACCCGCCGCCCCGTCGGAGGGGGTCAGCTTGACCTGCTCGGTCACCGTTCCGCTCGCCGTGTCCAAATTGCGGAAGACGTAGGCCGAGCCGGAACGATTCCCGTTGACGTCGTCCACCCAAGCCCCGACCAGACCCGTCGTGCCCGACAGGCTCACCGACCTGCCGAAATTGGCGACCGTCACCCCGTCGGAGGGGATCAGCTTGACCTGCTCGGTCACCGTTCCGCTCGCCGTGTCGAGATTTCGGAAGACGTAGGCCGAGCCGGAAAAAAGCCCGTAGACGTCGTCCCCCCGCGCCCCGACCAGACCCGTCGTGCCCGACAGGCTCACCGAAAAGCCGAAAAGATCGTCCTTCGCCCCGTCGGAGGCGGTCAGCTTGACTTGCTCGGTCACCGTCCCGCTCGCCGTGTCCAGGTTGCGGAAGACGTAGGCCGAGCCGGAACTGCCACCGTTGTCGTCGTCACTCGAGGCCCCGACCAGGCCCGTCGTACCCGACAGGCTCACCGAATCGCCGAAGAAGTCGAACGCCGCCCCGTCGGAGGGGATGACGATAGCGGCCGAGGCGGTCTGCGGAAGAGAGGCGGCTAGGAACAGAGCTGCGAGGCCTGCTCCCCGACGAGCAATGGTTCGGACGCGGCCGGTGGCGGCAAAAGCGCCCGTTTTCGTGCGACCCGCCCCGGCGGGACGGCGATGATCGAGAAGGGTGCGGATGATGTTCATGGTTTGGTTATTCGTGGTTTCGTTGTGGAGATGTTGAGTGGTGAAGTGGTTGAGTGGTGAGATAGTTGGGTTGTGAAGAGTGGACTAGGTTTGTCGTTCCCGGCGGCGGACCAGGGCGGAGGCCAGGCCGCAGAGGCCGAGGAGGGCGGCGTAGGTTTCCGGCTCGGGGACGGGCGCGAAGGTGGAGACCCGGAAGCCGACCGTGTTGTCGTTGCTGTTCGCCGGGTTAAAGCTGTGGCGGTGGCTCGAAGCAAGAAAGCTCTGATCTCCGAAGAACCACCCGCCACGCAGGACGCGGTTGTTTCCGGTCATCGTATCGTTCCATTCCCAAAGATTACCGCCTTGGTCGAAGGTCCCGAAAAAGCCGGAGGAATTGGCGTAGGAACCAACGTCCGTTATCGAATTCGGATTGGCATTGTAATTCGCGCTGTTGCTCCCTCCCGGAGGACTTCCGTTCGCCGGGGCGGTGTTGCTCCCCGTCGGGTAGTCGTAATACCCGCCAGTCCCGCCGTTGAGGGACGGATCGTAGTAGGCCGCCTTATACCACTCGTCCTCGGAAGCGATCGCCCAGAGGGCGTTCAGCGTCCCGAATCCGTACGTCGTATCCCGCGTGACTGTGTTGTTGGCGATAGCCGCCGGATTCGTCAGGTCGTACACGCCGGACTCCGTGTCTGCGTTCCCCTGGCCGTTGGTGAGCCAATTGGCGAAGCGGGCGGCATCCCAGAAAGAAACGTATCGGACCGGTTCGTTTCCCGCCCCGGCGGTGACCGAGTAAGCGAAATTCCCGCTGCTTCCGGTCCGGTCGATACCGCCTCCGAAGGTATCACCGCCTTGCATGTTGCCATTCCAGAGCGCGTGGGGATCGGCGGAAGCCACCGCGTTCAGGAACGCCGCGTATTGGGCGTTGGTCACCTCGTAGGTGCCGATGTCGTACCCGTAATCCACCCGGCCGAAGCCGGTGGCGTCGTCCGCGTTGCCCGGCGGCCCCACCGGCACCGTGTCGATGGAGATGTTGGCCAGGGATGCCGAGAAGGTGCCAATCGCCAGGAAGCCTGAGAAAATAAAATTCTTTCGGTTCATGGCATTCGATTCATCGGTATCGCGAAACTCAGGCGTAACCCTAGCGCTTCCGGCGACGGCCCACCGCGAGGGCGAGTCCCATCAGGCCGAGGATCGCTGCGTAGGTTTCAGGTTCGGGGATGACGTTGAGTTGGAGGCTTCCCTGGGAGAAGTAGGCGCTCTTGCCTCCTCCGAGGTCATACGCGTTGGCCGATCCCCAGTTTTCGATTCCCATGGCACTGAAATCGGTGGCGGTGCCGTCGATCAGAGCGTAGATCCCACTGGGGAGACTGGAGTCGACGCCGATGAGGTCGTCCACCCCGAAGGTGGGATCGAGGCTGACCGCTCCGGTTACCTCGAGGGTATTGCCGAGCGAAAATTCCAGCATTCCTCCTGCTGCCAGCGTCAGGTCACCGTCGATCAAACCGGTGTTGGAAATCGAATCTCCGGCGCCGATCGAAAGATCTCCGATCAGCGAGGATCCTGGTGCCAAAACAATTACATCTGCAATGACCATTCCGCCAGAATCGATTTGTAAGGCGTTCCCAGTGTTACCCGTCGCACCCACAAAAATTTCATGAGCAGTCAGTTCCCCCCCGACTACGAGAGTGTTATTATCCGATCCAGCCTGTTTCCCGATGTAAACCGCCATTCCCGGCTCGGTCACGTCCGCAGAGTCCCCGGCCGAGAGGGTGACCTCGTTGTTGTCGGTGGTCTCGCCGATGATCCAGTCCGTGCGGGAGATAAAGCTGATCCCGGAAATCGTCCGCGAGGCATTGCCCTCGTCGAGAGTCGTCACCGAGCTGACTGAACCGGAATAGGCTTGTCCTGCCGTTCCCGAATTCTCGGACCCGATCACAAATTGATCTCCGTCGATGCTTACTGACCGTCCGAAAAAATCTAAAGACGCTCCATCAGAGGCCAACAACTTGACATCTTCATTCACGGTCCCATTCGCTGTATCCAAGTTGCTGAAAAGATAGGCCGAGCCGCTAGCACCGCCTTTGTCGCTGTCGCCATAGGCCCCCACAAGGCCAACGCTACCCGACAGGCTAACGCTAAAGCCAAACAAGTCATTATCGGCACCATCGGAAGGCACAAGCTTGACATCCTCATTCACGGTCCCAATGGCGGTATCCAAATTGCGGTAAAGGTAGGCCGAACCGCTGTCGATGCCGTTGACGGCATTGTCATAGGAGCCCACCAAACCAACACTACCCGACAAGCTAACGCCAAAGCCAAAATAGTCGCCACTGGACCCATCTGAAGCCAAAAGCTTCACATCTTCATTCACAGTCCCTGTGGCCGTATCCAAATTGCGGAAAAGGTAGGCCGAACCGCTGTCAACGCCGTTGACGTTATTGTCCCAGTGCGCCCCCACTAGCCCCGAGCTACCGGATGCGCTCAACGATACGCCGAACCAATCTCCCGCGCTCCCGTCAGACGGTAAGAGTTTCGCATTTTCATTCACGGTTCCACTGGCGGTATCCAAGTTGCGGAAAAGATAGGCCGAACCGCTGTCGGTGCCGTTGTCGGCATCACGAGGGGCCGCCACCAAGCCCACGCTACCCGACAGGCTTACCTTACGCCCAAAGTCGTCGCCCGGTGCCTTGTCAGAGGACACCAGCATGACATTCTCATTCACGGTCCCACTAGCAGTATCCAAGTTGCGGAAAAGGAAAGTCTCGACACTGTCACCCAAAAGACCGGTGGTGCCCGACAGGCTGACCGAACGACCGAACGCCCCCCTAACAATTGAAGGTTGTAGTTTCAGAGATCCTGACTCCTGGTAATCAAGAAAGCGTGATTTATTGTCCGAG
>CAZWFJ010000124.1:0-13183 GCA_964633135.1 uncultured Puniceicoccaceae bacterium
CGAACTAAGACCTCTCATGCTCCATTATATCAAATGAATTTCCAACACCGTTGCGACCGTTTGCATGCACCTGGTTTCTTTTGAGCGAGACACAAGTAAAAATCTCGTAAACATTGGGTACAAACAAAAATAGCGTTAGAAAAATCTCCGACGATGTGACCATATACTACTATTTCGAGTTGTTTTTGTTTCAACCAGGTTAACTTTTAATTGACTGGTTTGACGAATTTTAAAAATCCCAGCATGGCCACAAAAAAGACAATGCCGGAGATAAACGAAAGATAAAACCACTTATTACCACCATCCCGTGGGATTGCGATGTGGATGGATTGATGCACTGCATGGGAGTATCCTTTTCTTCGAAAACTGCACGACTGGAGAATTGACTCTTCGTCCTCAACGCCCTCATCTGAAAAGGATGACCCGGGTACAGTCCATGCCGATCACCCTCGATTTTTCGAATCTTGAGAAGGACGCGATTCGCGCCCTTCTCAAGGAGCACCATCTTGCGCTGACGGCGGATGAGGCACTTCAGATCCAGAATCGCATTCTGGGTCGGCCCCCTACCCTGGCCGAATGCGTTCTTTGGTCGATCCAGGGATCGGAACACTGTTCCTACAAGAGCAGCCGGACGCATTTGAAGCAGTTTGTCACCGAGGGTCCGAACGTGATTCTTGGGCCCTCCGAGGATGCGGGGATTGTTGAGATTGCGCGGGACAAGAGCGGCACTCGCTACGGTCTGGCGGCGAGCCATGAATCACACAATCACCCCTCGCAGGTCGTTCCGTATGAGGGGGCGGCCACAGGGGTTGGGGGAAACGTACGCGACGTATGCTGCATGGGGGCAAAGGTGGTCGCGGTGGGCGATTCGCTTCGATTTGGCGATGTTCGGCTTCCGAGGAGTAAATGGATCCAAGAAGGCGTGGTTGCAGGCATCGCGGGGTACGGCAATCCGCTGGGGATCCCCAATCTCTGTGGCGACGTATACTTTGATCCGGGCTACAATGACAATTGCCTGGTCACCGTGCTGACCCTGGGTGCGATTTCGGAAAAAGGGATCCTTCACTCGCACGCTCCGGCTGACGCCGAGGGATACTCTCTCATTCTGGTGGGAAAACCCACCGACAACAGCGGATTCGGCGGTGCCAGTTTTGCCTCCGGCGAGCTGGATGAAAAGGAGAGGGAGAAGAACAAGGGGGCCGTGCAGGAGCCCAACGCATTTCTTGAGCGTCATTTGCTAAAGGCGACCTACGCCCTGCACAAGATCCTGTTTGACCGGGGCGACATCGCTCGTGTTGGTTTCAAAGACCTGGGAGCGGGAGGCATAGCCTGTGCCAGCGTGGAGATAGCGGACGCAGCGGGGTGCGGGGCCGAGGTTGAGGTGGAAAAAGTCCACGTTGGCATGGAGGATCTTCCCCCGCACGTGATTCTCTGCTCTGAGACTCAGGAGCGCTTCCTGTGGGCAGCCCCCGCCGACCTGACCGACCTGATTCTCGAGCACTACAATCAAACCTTTGCCCTTCCCGAGGTCTCTACCGGTGCCAAAGCCTCGGTCGTGGGCCGGATTCGTGGAGACGGTCTTTATCGTGTGACTTGGCACGGGAAAACCTTGGTCGAGGCCAAGGCATCGGAGGTCACAAAGGGAATCGTTTACGACCGTGAATTTGTTCTGCCGATCCGCCCCGAGACTGAAGAGCATGAGCAGACTGTGAGCGTGGACTCAATCAGTCGAGAACTGCTCGAACTTCTCGGCCATCCCAACATTGCCTCCCGTCGTCCCATCTTCGAGTGCTACGACAAGCAAGTGCAGGGGGCGACCGAGATCGAAGCTGGCTGCGGCGATGCCGGAGTTTTCCGCCCCTTTATCGACCCGGACTGGCCGGAGGAGATCCGTGGGACGGGCGCGGTCATGAGCCTCGACCAGAACCCCCGCCACAACCGGATCGACGCCGAACGCGGTGCGGCCTGGGCCGTAGTCGAAGCCTATCGCAACGTGTGCGCGACAGGCGGACGCCCGGTGGCCTTCACCGACTGCCTTTGCTATGGCAATCCGGAAAAACCGGACCAGATGGGCCAATTTGTCGCCGGGATGCGCGGTGTTGCTAGCACTGCGGGAGGCCTGCATCTGATCGATCACCCGGGATCGCCGATCCCGATCATTGGGGGAAACGTCTCGCTTTATAATGAATCACAGGGGCAGCCGATCCCACCGAGTCCGATGATTGCCTGCCTGGGCCGGATGCCGGATGCCTCACGGGCCGTTCCCTTCGGCTTTCGTCATAGCGGCTCGCGGGTTTACCATATCGGGGAATTCTGCCGCACTTTGGCGGGGTCGCTCTTCCTGGAGCAAAAAGGGATCACTTCGCCGACGATTCCCGCCCCGGACCTGTCCGAAATTGAGAAAACTTCGCAGGCAGTCGTCACGGCGATTGAGTCGGGCTGGATCACGGCCTGCCACGACGTCTCCGACGGAGGTCTGGCCGTCGCCCTGGCAGAGTGCTCGATCCCGAACCGCATCGGACTGCGTGTTCCTGACGGGGACCACCTGAAGGATCTGGCTGTTCTCTTCGGCGAATTCGGAGGCTATGTTGGCGAGGTTCCGGAAGAATCGTCCGAGGCCTTCGAACGCTTTTGCACGGAGCTGCGGGTTTCCGTCAACCACCTCGGTTCGACCGGTGGCGACCGATTCCAGCTCGGTGATTCCGTTGACCTCACCCTTGCGGAAATCTGCGACACCTGGGAAAACGGCCTTCGCAACATTCTCGATTCCTGAACCCTCTTCACCCTCTCACAATTCATGGCTAAAACTGATTACAGATCCTCCGGGGTCGACATAGACGCCGGCAATGAGGCCGTCAAACGCATTGGCCCGCTCGTTAAAAGCACCTTCGGGCCGGAGGTCCTCACCGGCCTCGGTTCGTTCGGATCGATGGTCGAGCTTGGGCCGACTCTCAAAAACTACCGCAACCCGGTCCTCATCCAGAGCATCGACGGTGTGGGCACCAAGGTCTCGGTAGCCAAGATGGCCGCTCAGTACTACAACCTCGGGATCGACGTTGTGAGTGCCACCACGAATGACATCCTCGTCCACGGAGCCGCACCGCTGACCTTCCTCGATTACATTGCCAACGAGAAACTCGACCCGGCCGTTGTGGAGGAAATCGTGGCGGGAATGGTCGAAAATTGTCGCGAGAACGGGATCGCCCTGGTCGGCGGCGAGACGGCCGAGATGCCCTCAACCTACCTGCCCGGTGAACATGACATCGTCGGCTGCGTGACTGGCCTGGTGGAAAAGGACAAGATTATCAACGGTTCCGGTATTACCGCAGGCGATGCCGTAATTGCTCTGCCCTCCTCCGGCCTGCACACCAATGGATTTTCGCTCGCGCGCAAGGTGTTCTTCGAGATCGCAAAGCTTGGCACCAGCGATTACGTCGACGACCTGGGCGAGCCAGTGGCAGACGCCCTTCTGCGCCCACACCTGAACTATCGCCAGCCGATCGAACGCTGGATCGCAGCAGGCATTACCCTAAAGGGCCTTTCCCACATCACGGGAGGCGGCTTCCTGGAAAACATTCCCCGCATCCTGCCGGAGGGGACTTCGGTAGAGGTCAAGAAAGGCACTTGGCCGAGTCTTCCTGTGTTCTCTTTCCTTGCTGAGGCTGGCGGAATCGAGGAGCTGGAAATGTTCCGCACCTTCAATATGGGAATCGGACTCGTCGCGATCGTGCCGGAGGACGATGCGTCGAAGGCAATCAAAACCTGCCACGACAGCGGGGCCAGTGCCTACCGGATTGGTTTGGTCGTTGAAGGTAACCGGAAAGTTCTGCTGAAATGAGTGAAGCTACGAAACGAGTCGCCATCGTCCAATTTCCAGGGAGCAACTGCGAGGCGGAATCGGCCGCCGCCATTCGGCGCGGCGGAATGATTCCGGAAGAATTTCTCTGGAATCGAGACCCCTCTGAACTCGAGGATTTCGACGGATTCTTCCTCGTGGGGGGGTTCTCTTACGAAGACCGTTCCCGTGCTGGGGTCCTCGCATCTCTGGACCCCGTTCTCGAATCCGTTGCTGCCCAAGCGGATCTGGGAAAACCCGTTCTCGGTATTTGCAACGGTGCCCAAATCCTCGTGGAGAGCGGCCTCGTGCCCGGTCTCAAAGGCCGGCGCACCGGAATGGCACTGGCCCCCAACCGCCGCCAGGTGGGGGATCACCTGCTCGGCTCCGGGTTTTTCAACGACTGGTGTACCCTGCGGAGTTCGGTTTCTCCGGAGCGCTCCGCCTTCACCCGGCATCTCAATCCGGGCGACCGGATTCACATTCCCTTCGCCCATGCCGAAGGCCGCTTCCTCGTGCCGCCCGAGCTTCTCGAAGAACTCCTGGCCAATGGCCAGGGTCCTTTCCAATATTGTAGCTCCGATGGGACGATTGATCCCCACTTCCCCATCAATCCAAACGGCTCCGCTGCCAACCTCGCGGCGGTCACCAACCCTGCCGGAAACATCATGGCCATGATGCCCCACCCGGAGCGCACCCCGGCCGGCGACGCCATCTTCACCTCCATGCGGGAAGCGATGGAGTCGGGCGCCATTTTTGACGCTGCCCCGCTGACTCACAAAGCCCTCAAAGAAGAGATTGAGGGCTGTATTCCCGCAGGAAACAAAAAGCTCCTGCCCATATCTCTCATCATCACCGATACCACAGCCCGGTCGGTCGAGCAGGCCCTACGGCGCGCGGGCTTCCGCGTCTCGGTGGAGCGACGGATACTCTGGGAACTGGAGAGCGAAACCTTCCCTTCCGATTGGCAGCAGCAAATCATCGACACAGGAGAACTCTTCAACGGCAACAAAGAATACATCAATCGGGCTCCCGCCGGCGATCCGGCAACCACGGCGGTTTTGCGCGTGACGCCGCGTGATGACCTGAAAGGGCGCCGGATTCTCGAAACCTTGCACCGCCGCTTCCACCTTCCTTTCCCCGATCGCCTTGGTTGCTCGGCGCTCTGGATCTTGAAGTTCGACTCGACCGAGGCTCGACAGACGCTCCTCCCCCGCATTGTGTCGACCCACATTTTCCATAATCCGGTCGCCGATCATGTGTGCGAACGCTTCGACCTGCCCGACTGAAAACGATTATGCGCTTTTCCGAACTCGATTCCCACATCCCCCAGCTATTGGAAGGCGTCATCGGCGAGACCCATTGCCCCTTCCCCAAAAAGGTCGGCAAGGTTCGCGACATCTATGCCAGCAACAATCGCCTCGCCCTCGTTTCAACCGACCGGCTGAGTGCCTTCGATCGCGCCATCACCACCATCCCTCTCAAGGGCCGCATCCTCAACCTGCTCAGTGCCTGGTGGTTTGCCGAGACCCGGCATATCATTGACAACCACCTGCTCGCCGTCCCCCACCCCAACGTACTCATCGCCCGGAACTGCCGACCGATTCCCGTCGAATTCGTCGTCCGCGGCCACATGACCGGATCGACCTCGACGTCGTTATGGACCCACTACAAATCCGGTGCCCGCGAATACTGTGGCAACACCATCCCTGAAGGCCTACGCAAGAACGATCGCCTGCCCTTGCCGATCCTGACCCCTACCACCAAGGACGAAACGCACGATGAGCCGATCTCGGGCGCGGATGCCATTGCCCGGGGACTCCTCGACGAAAAAACGTGGGAAAAGGCCTCGGCCACCGCACTCGCACTCTTCCGGTTTGGCTCCGAAATTGCTGAAGAGGCCGGTTATATTCTCGCCGACACCAAATACGAGATGGGACTCAGCGACGACGGCGAGCTGATCCTGATCGACGAGATCCACACCCCTGACTCCAGCCGCTTCTGGAAGGCTTCCTCCCTGCCCGGGCGCCTTTCCCGCGGCGAGGAACCCGAGAGCGCCGACAAGGAATTTCTGCGGCTCTGGTATACCGATCGCTGCGATCCCTACCGGCAGGCCGATCTTCCCGAAGCACCCGATGAACTCCGCCTCGAACTCACGCGGCGATATTTCGGCATCTACACCGCCCTCACCGGGGGAAAAGAGATCCCGTATGATCCAGACACCTCGCCAAGCGAAAGCATTGCGGCGTCCGTGGCCGGGGGGCTGCGCGGTTAGGCTGGAGCAAAATTTTTGCACTCCTGTTTTCAAAAAAAAGCACCCATACACCGATGCACCAATACGAGGTTTTTTACGGCAGAACGTAGGCCTGGGCCTCTGGATTCCAAACAAACCGATCCCGATTCGCGGCGATCCAGTCGGCAACGTCGATAGGGTCGCCTATGGCACCGGTGCGGAGGCGGATTGCTTTGAGTAGTTGGTCGGTCTGGTGTTCGCTGTCTGCATTCTCCCGGAGAGCACGCTCGGCGAGTTCTAGACTGCCGGCAGCTCCGTGCTCCATCGCGATCGGAACAACGCGGGCGCGCTGATATTGATCGGAGAGGCGGGGGATAGCGTCGATTTTGGCTTCGGTTGTCGGGTAGTTCGAGAGGTCGATTTTCTGGAATGAATTACGGCGGCCCATGGCTTCGCGAACTGTGGAACTCCCTTTCGGGTCGAGGGATAATGCGACCAGCTTCTCGCTCAGCCATTCCGTATCCGCAAATTTGGCCTCCAAAGCTTCGTCGATAGCAGTCCCCAGATCCGCGTCTCGAATGTCTCCCCCCTCGATCGTCAAAATGGACTGGGATTCGTTCCAGTTATCCGTTGAGGGGTCAGCCGCTCTCATCGGTTCGGCAGCCGATTCGCTCGCAGAGCCACCCGGAGTTCGAAAAAGGACGATCAATAATGCGCATCCGCCAAAGAGGAAACCAAGTATACCGGAGATATTTTGCATCTTTCCGCTTGAAAGTAGAGCCAATTTCAAATCGGAAGACAAGCGAGTATCGTATTCGGTAGGAGAAAGTTCCGATGCGCGTTGCCCATCGCTCTAATCGTCCGCCCTTTCAGGGCAAAACCCGATAGCGATTTCAATTCAAACATACCATTGACAGAATATTCCTATCCTGGAATATCAAGTTCCATGGACATCATTTCCCTGTACAAATGCCTCTGCGACAAGCAGCGGCTTCGGATTTTGAATCTTTTGCGCGAGGGTCCTCTCTGCGTCTGTCATTTGATGGAAATACTCGATGCGGACCAGGTAAAGATGTCGAAGCAGCTTCGTTACATGAAGAAGCTCGGCATGCTGGAGGCGGAGCGTGCGGCCCAGTGGCGTATCTATCGGATAGCCTCGCAGGGAAATCCATTGCTGGAGCAGAACCTCCGTTGCCTTCAAGACTACGCTTCTGAGGATTTGCGTTTTAGAGAAGATCTCCGGGCGCGAAAAGAGGTATTGGCGCGGAGCGAGAGCGGTGTAGTGGCTGCCTGCTGCCGGGCGCGTTGATTTTAATGACCAAGGACAAAACAATGGAAAATAAAACAAATACAGAAAGCAAAAGCACGAAAACAACCTGCTGCGGCTCGCCCCGTACGGGCTTCTTTCGCCGGCTGTTTGCGAAGTGGGATTCCTCCCTCAAGGAGAAAGCGGAGAAGGGCGGAAGCTGCTGCGGCTCGGACAAAGACGGAGGCAAGGGCGACAAATGTTGCTGAGCGCAGCGGATTGGGTGACCTTTCATCTTCTCGGTCTGGATCCCGAAACCCGTTTTGGAGGAGCGGTCCAGTTTTTCCTTTACGACTCGATGAAGATATTCCTGCTTTTGGCGGGAATGATTTTTATCATCGGTCTTCTGAGGACTTATCTTCCGGAGCGGAAGTTGCGGGACTGGATGAGCCGGGGAGGTTTGTGGGGCAATGCGGTGGCCGCGCTTTTCGGGGCAGTGACGCCTTTTTGTTCCTGTTCTTCCATCCCGATTTTCATCGGCTTTTTGCGCGCGGGCGTGCCCTTAGGCATTTGTTTCTCGTTCCTGATCACCTCGCCGATCATCAATGAGTATCTAGTCGTCCTCATGGCGGCCGAGTTTGGGATTCCCGTGACCATGGCCTATGTGGGCAGCGGACTGTCGATCGGGGTGATAACCGGATTGATTGTCTCCAAGCTGAATCTGGAACGGTTTCTCGAAAAGGAATTTGCGAATCTATCCGCAGACGAAAGCCGTGTGCCGGAGACCTGGGCAGAGCGAATCCGCTTCGCGGGTGTCGAGGTTGCCGGAGTGATCCGGGCCATCTGGATCTGGGTTTTGGTCGGGGTGGGAATCGGTGCCTTTTTGCACAACTACGTACCCAGAGAAATGATCCAGGGTTGGATGGCGGCTGCCGGGGTATTCTCGGTTCCGATCGCTACCGCTGCCGGTGTGCCGCTCTACGGCAGTTGTGCCGCGATCGTTCCGGTTGCGGTGGTCCTTTTTGAAAAGGGAATTCCTCTCGGCACCGCGCTCTCCTTTATGATGTCTATGGCTGCTTTAAGCCTCCCGGAGGCGGTAATGCTTCGGCGCACGATGAGACTGCCGCTAATCGCGATCTATTTCGCAATCGCGGCTGCGGCGATTACAATAACGGGCTACCTGCTCAACGCGCTAGCCCGATTCTTGTAAGGGCCACCGGAGAGAGTTGCCAAGGCGAATGCAAATGCCGTAGCTCTTTCGAATTCACCAGCTCTTCCGATGATTCTGCGGTAGGCAGGACTCCTTTGTCCCCAGACGACTGAGACTCAAATGCGCTGTGGGCCTCCCGGAAGCTTAGTACGGCAGGGGGAATTTTACGCAAAGGTCGAGCGCGATTTCCCTGGCTTCGCGCACGGCGTCGTCACTCTCAGGGTTGCGAAGAACGCGATCAATGGCCGACCCGATCAACACCATTTCTCCCTCGCCCATGCCTCGACTGGTGACTGCGGGGGAGCCAAGACGCAGGCCGCTGGTTTGGAATGGGCTGCGGGTCTCTCCGGGGACCGTGTTCCGATTGGTGGTGATGTTCGCCTCATCAAGACGGATTTGCGCCGTTTTCCCGGTGAGGTCCGGATCTGTTCCCCTCAGGTCTAGCAGGCAAAGGTGATTGTCGGTACCGCCACTGACGAGTTTGTGACCCTTCTCCAGAAGCACCTCGGCAAGGGCTTTCGCATTGCGGCGAACTTGCGCTTGATACTTCTTGAAATCATCCTTCCGAGCCTCACCGAAGCAAACCGCTTTCGCGGCGATAATATGCATCAGGGGACCTCCCTGGGTTCCCGGGAAAACAGCGGAGTCGATCTGCTTGGCAAATTCCTCTTTGCAGAGGATCAAACCACCCCTTGGACCCCGCAGGGTTTTGTGGGTCGTCGTGGTCACGAAATCGGCGAAAGGAACTGGGGAGGGGTGCTCACCGGTAGCCACCAAACCGGCAATGTGAGCAATGTCAGCCAGCAGAAGGGCACCGTTGTCATGGGCGATTTTCGCCATTCGCTCAAAATCAATGATCCGGGAATAGGCAGAGGCTCCCACCGTGATCATCTTCGGCCTAAATTCCCTGGCTTTGACCTCGATCTTGTCGTAATCAATCAGACCCGTGGACGCATCGACCCCGTAGTTTTCGACTTCGTAGAGCTTTCCACTGAAGTTCATCGGGTGCCCATGAGTGAGATGCCCTCCATCAGCGAGATTCATGGTGAGGATGCGGTCTCCAGCGTCGAGCGCAGACAGATAAACCGCAGCGTTGGCCTGACTCCCAGAGTGAGGTTGCACGTTGGCGTGGTCCGCGCCGAAGAGTTGTTTCGCCCGCTCAATCGCGAAAGTCTCCGCCTTGTCGACGATGGCGCACCCCCCGTAGTAGCGCTTGCCAGGGTAACCCTCGGCGTATTTGTTCGTCAGGACGCTGCCAGCGGCCTCCATCACCGCGGGGAGCGTGAAATTCTCAGAGGCGATCAACTCAATGTGGCATTGCTGCCTCTCCTTCTCCTCGACGAGAATGTGGAAAATCTCGGGATCGAGTTTGGATAAGGGAGTTCCCTCAAGGGACGGGCGGGAGGCTTCAGTCGTGGTATTCATAAATTGGATCAGTAAAAAAAATTACAGGGTAGCGGAAATCGGGCGATGGAAGAATCTCATTTTTTCGACGGGAAGACCTCTTGATACAAAAATCGCAGCAGGCCTGGAATGGCATCGAGAAGACTGTCCCTACACTGGACATATTCGTCGATCGAGCCTCCGTAAGGATCGGGGACTTCGCTGTTCCCAGAGTCGGCGAACTCGCGAAAAAGACGCAGATGGGGGGGCTTTTGAGGAAAGACTGCCTCAATCATGCGCTTGTGGTTCGTGGTCATGCAGAAGATCGCGGCGGAGCGGGAAATTCGCTCCGGGGTGAGCATTCGGCTGCGATGATCACCAATGTCAATCCCCACCCATTTCATCGCCAGGACTGAGTTCTCCGAGGCACGCTCCCCGTCTTGAGCCGCCATTCCAGCGGACTCGACCTGAAACGGCGGCGGATTTTCCTCCCCTTCAAGCGCATGCCGCAACAAACCAGCAGCCATGGGGCTGCGGCAAATATTGGCCGTGCAGACGACGGTGATGATCGTGGGTTGATCATTCATATCGGAAAAGAAAAACCCAGAATCCAAGTCCCGTCAACCGGAGACCCGATCCCGGCGAGCCAGATTCACGGTATTTTTTAAGCTAAAAAGGGCGAACGAGTCAGCCTGATTCTGCTTCACCCCCTTCCATTCAAGCTGGGTAGCCTGCTTGCCCGCACTTCCCAAAAAGCAAGATTCTACCGTCAACCAACACCCTTCTTCTCAAAAAAAAAGCGCCCCCCGGAGACCGGGAGGCGCTGATGAGACGAAAACCTTTCGGATTGACTTAGAGTGCCGCTTCGCCGGTCTCGTCGGTCCGAATACGGACGCACTCTTCGATCGGGAGAACGAAGACTTTTCCGTCCCCGATCTTACCGGTCTTGGCAGCCTTGACGATGGTCTCGACTGTCTTCTGGGCAAGCTCGGCGGAAACCGCGACCTCGAGCTTAACCTTGGGAAGGAAGTCCACCGTGTATTCACTGCCGCGATAGATCTCGGTGTGGCCTTTCTGGCGTCCGAAACCTTTCACTTCCGTGACGGTCATGCCTTCGATGCCGATTTCGGCAAGGGCCTCCTTAACTTCTTCGAGTTTGAAGGGCTTGATGATGGCTTTGATGAGTTTCATAATTTTTACCTGAATCTTAGGTTACTGGATTTGAATCGAACATTTCAAGAAAGAACGATCAGCTGGGCTTGATCGCGTACGCTTCCTGTCCGTGTTCGCCAATGTCAAGCCCTTCGGCCTCTTCTTCTTCAGAAACCCGGACACCGATCGTGACCTTGAGGATGCTGAAGATGATCGCCGAAAAGACGAAGGCGAAAGCACAGATCGAGAGCGTTCCCGTGAGCTGAGCACCGAAAGTGGCTGCGTCCCCGAAGAGAGCGACTGCAAGGGTTCCAAAGATCCCGCAGACCCCGTGAACCGAGATAGCACCCACCGGATCGTCCACCTTGATCTTGTCGAACATGATGATCGAACCGACCACGATCAAACCGGCGAGAAACCCGACGATAATCGACATCGCTGGCGAGATCGCATCGGCACCAGCGGTGATCCCTACCAGTCCGGCGAGAACCCCGTTGAGTGCCATCGACAGGTCAGGCTTGCGAAGGAGAATCCAGGAGAGGAAGATCGCCCCCATGGCTCCCGCAGAAGCGGCCAGACCTGTGGTTACAAAGACCAGAGACACCAGGTAAGGATTAGCATTGAGGACCGAACCCCCGTTGAATCCAAACCACCCCAGGAAGAGGAGGAAGACCCCAATCGTCGCCAAAGGCATGCTGTGACCCACAATCGGACGGATCTTGCCGTCGACATATTTGCCCCGACGGGCTCCCAGGATAATCACGCAGGCAAGAGCGGCAAAACCACCGAAGCCGTGGACAAGCGAGGAACCGGCGAAGTCGTAGAAGCCCTTCTCAGCCAGCCAGCCTGTCCCCCACTGCCAGGAACCGGTCACCGGATAGGCGAAGGTTACCAGAATAGTAGCGAAGATCATGAAGCTCGAAAGCTTGATGCGCTCGGCAACTGCACCCGAGACAATCGTCGCAGCAGTCGCAGCGAACATCGCCTGGAAGATGAAGTCTGTGTACCAAGTGTAGTCGGCGTATTCCGCAGACATATACTCGAGACTCGCATCCACATCGAACCAGGAACCCGGTGCGAAGAATCCGTTCCATTCCGGCTTGAGTCCTTCCGCAACAAGATCCGCGTAGTCACCCGGATACATGCTGTTGAACCCCCACAAGGCGTAGGTCAGAATCCCCATCGTAATAATGAACACATTCTTGAAGAGAACGTTCACCGTGTTTTTCGACTGGGTCAGACCGGACTCCAGGGTTGCGAAGCCGAGGTGCATGGTAAAGACCAGTGCGGCAGCGAGTAGGAGCCAGAGATTACTGACCGTGAAGAACGAGGATGCGCCCAGGTCGCTCATGAAAGCACCATAAGCCTCGTCGAAATCCACGACAGTTGCCTCAACTTCGACCGACTCCTCTTGGGCGGATGCAATCCCGCCGAACCCGACGATCCCCGCAAAAATTACGGCGGACATCCAGGAGAGTCCCAGTTTTTTGAGTTTGTTTTTCATAGTTCTGTTTGAGTTGTTTTGTTGGAGAAACGAATTCAGGAACAATACCCCCGAACCGGTCCGGATTATCTTCGAACTCGTCAACTAAAGCATCTGCCATGCCAACTATTCCCCTCATAGAACCCCCCCCAAAAAGCTGGATCCAGCCCAGAGAGCAAATTTTTATAGAAACGTCCTATTATACGGTTGACGCGGTGAGGGATTTTGGGATGGAATGTGGGAATGGCTAGAAAACGAAAAAAGTTACCGGAAAACCTGAGTTACCACCACCTGATGAGTCGGACGGTGAATGGGGAGGATTTGTTTGGAGATGTGGAGAAGGAGGTTTTCCGGAAGATGATCTGGAAGGTGGCCGAGTTTTCCGGGGTGCGGGTGATCACCTATGCGGTGATGAATAACCATTTCCACCTTTTGGTGGAGGTGCCGGAGAAGGCGAAGGAGGTCTCGGATGAGGAGCTGGTGCGGCGGTATCGGCTGCTGTATCCACAGCCCACTCCCTGGCAGCCGATGAAGTGGGAGGTGCTGGAGCAGCACTTGAAGGCGAACCTCGGGGAGGGGCGGCAGTTGCGGGAGGAGCTGCTGTCGCGAATGCACGATGTCTCGGAGTTTATGAAGACGCT
>CAZWFJ010000125.1:0-12990 GCA_964633135.1 uncultured Puniceicoccaceae bacterium
GACCCACCTCGTCAAGCCATATCAACCAGAGAAACAAAATCCGGTTCGATCTGTGTAAATTGGAAACATTGTCTGCCGTTTTTATCATCATATTTTTCAAATCTAGATCTGCGGTCAGGAACTGGCCGAAAAGCACTCTTAGTGTTTACCTGGTCGACGGGAAAAGGAGGACAGAATTCTGGCTGTTCTTTTGCTCAATGGCGGCGTTGCTCCTTAGTCACAGATGGCAATATGCTCCATCGCCGCGCCTTGTCAGCGAACAAAATACCGTTGGCATATCGCTATACTTATTTTTTTTCCAGGCCCTAAGGGCAAACAAACGGGGTTTACTACATCACGATCGAAAAGTCCAACTCGGCCCTAATCAAGTGCGGGGACATCGACTACGACTGATTCTTCTACTCTTGCTGCGGCTAAAAACCGATGAGGCCATCACTGATGAAAAAAGGTGCCACCGAAGACTCGAACGATTCTTACGAGGACCGCAACCCGCCCGCGAGCGCCGTTCGGCCAGAGTCCCCGGTTACACAGTCCCGAGTCGGCACGAGTGGCAGGAGAACCCGGCGCCGAACGAAGTAGCCCATGCCTGAAACGGCTCCCCCTGCCGAGCCTCCAGGTAGCGGGCCAGCGCGAAGAGAACCGAGGGGCTGCTCATATTCCCGCACTCCCGCAGGATTGTTTGCGAGTGCGTCAAATCCGGATACTCGAGGGCCGCAGAAATTTCCTCCAGCACATCACGCCCGCCTGCGTGAGAGATGATGTCTGAGTTCAGCGCGTTCGAACGCGTGAAAAGAGTTTTCACCGCTTGCGCCGCCTTTTCGGGGACGGCCCGGTCGAGGCGGTTTTTGAGTTTACCACCCGCATTCTCAAAGCGCAGCAGATCGCGATCTTCCGGCAGATGAACGGTGTCGAATCCAAAACACCGAATGGCTGCGTCATCCCCCGGATTGTCTCCCCGCCACACGGATGCCGCAGCTCCATCACCGAACAAGCAGAGGCTAATCAAAACCCCCGGGTCATCGTCGAGATAAAAGGCGGCCGAGCAGATCTCCACGGCTACGCAAGCAACCGTCATTGAGGGATTCGCCCGCACCAGAGCATCCGCCTGGCGCAACATGGGCAGCGCGGCCCCACATCCCAGCCCGACCAGGTCCGAGAGAAAGACATCCTGGCGCAGCCCCAGTTGCTCGGCCACGTAACTGGACACTCCGGGACACAAATATCCTGTACACGTGCAGACCAGCAGAGCGTCGATTTCCGCAGGCAACACCCCGGCATCCTCCATGGCCAGCGAGAGAGCCTTCCCGCCCAACTGCGGTGCCTCCCTCTCAAATCCACGGTTCAACGATTCAGCGTCCAGATCAAACAACCCCTCCACCCCAGGCATGGCAAAATGACGCTTCTCAATCCCATTCTCACCATTCAGGACCTTCTCGAGAATCCGCTGGGATCGCCCCTTCAATCCTCCAAAACGGGAACTCCCGCAAAGGATCTGCCAGCAATCCTGCTGAGAATAACTGGCAGGCGGAACGCTGCAGGCAATACCCTGTAAAAACATACCCCGTGAATTCGCATACTTTTGCCGAAAGCACAACTATCGAAGCGGATTCCGATTATGATTACGATTACGATTACGGCCAAACCTCCGATTTCGCTGGCATTCTCGCCGTCGATCTGTCACTTTTACACCATGCTTTGTCTCCGCATCCGAACCCTTTGTTTTCACGCGACTTTGGGGCTTGCGCTTTTCGCTGCGCCGACCCTTTCCCTGGCCAACGATAGCGCAATTGCCGACGAGGTGGACGCGTTCGCCCCGAACAAGTCGATCACCGAAGAGATTCTGGCTTTTGGAAACTATCCAGAGGCCGCCGAGCGGGCGGCGATGATCCGCGCCTGGAAGATCGCCCACGATGGGGTCTATAAAATCAAAAATATATCCCTGGGGACGGTCGATGGCGAGGATTACTGTATTCTCAAGATTGACCACGAGGTATACGAGCCACCGGACACGAAACGGGTCGGCGAAATGGCAGTTGGGTTTGGATCAGATCCGCAAGCGGCCCTGCGGAATGCTCAGGTTAAAGCACTGCAAAGAATTCGCGACAATCCACGCGCCCGACCGAACTTCCGCAATTCCACGTTACCCGTCCGCTCGCAGGATTACCTGCCCATGCCAAAAGAATTCGAGCGCGACTTTATCGAGACCAATATACGATTTTGGGGCCGAGACGGTGATTGGCGGGTCTACCTGAAATTCGCCTACCTCGAAATGAAATGACTTCCTGTAAGAGAGCGAGATCCCGCTCTTTCGAACTCATCAGCACCCCAGCGAGGATGAAGGCTGTTGCCCCGTTAACCGGGGGGCCAATGGAGCGGTCGGCCCCCCAGAACATGCACGTGCAGATGCGGAACGCTCTCGCCACCATCCTGCCCGTTGTTGATGACAATCCGAAATCCGCCATCCAACTTTTCCTTTTTCGCCATTTCCGCAGCCACGAGAAGCAGGTGCCCCAGGACTCCCTCATCCTCGCCCCCAGCCGCAGCGATTCGGGGAATCGGCTTCCGGGGAATCACCAGTAAGTGAACCGGTGCCTGAGGGTCAATGTCGCGAAGAACGACACAGTCATCATCCTGATGAAGAAACTTTCCCGAAATCTCCCCATCCATAATCTTCTGAAATAAAGTCTTCTCGCCCATGAGAAGAACCGTAGGAAGCCTCTCGCCCTAACGCAAGCCAGCAAGAAGCCCTCCTCTTCATCGGGCGCAATTTTTTAGGCTGGGTTTCTGCAAGGTGGAAGCGGCATCTTGCCCCTTGCGAAGGAGCGAAAGCGGCTGGAAGCCACTTCTACTTACCCCGCACAAAAAATTGCACGCCTGTTGATCCGTTCTCGAATTCTTGCGGCCGGTTTCTTCTGCCTGAGCCAAGAATGGTGAGGCGGCCCGAAAGTCTAAAATTCGTTCTGGTCAATTGCTGTCTAACCGTCTACAACGCGAGCATGAAGGAAAGACCTATCCTCTATATTAAACCCGGTTGTCCATGGTGTCAGGAGGCCCAGATGTACTTCGATCAGCACGGGATCGACATTGATGTGCTCGACGTCAACCGGGACAAGGCCGCCATGAACCGAATGGTGGAAATCAGTGGGCAGACCAAGACTCCCACTTTCGAATACGGTGACTTCATCGTCGCGGACTTTGATGTGGATGAGTTTTCCGCCGAGCTGGACGAGTTTCCAGAAGTCCGCATCCAACTGGGCATCGGCGACGGCGAGGACTAACTTATGACCAGAATAGCAACAACCATTTGGCCCCTTCTCTTGCTTTCGCTTGCCATTTTGCCTTTCGCCAGTGCAGAGGGTCCCGACATCTCCGCATGGTCGATCACCGTCAAGGGCGGCCCGGCGTTTCCGGTCTACGGCGAATTCTCAGGCAGTGCTGCCGAGGCCAGAACCACCACCGAAGACGACGATGGCGAGACGACCACTACGGGTAACGACGCGAGCCTCAATGCTCTCGACTGGGATCAGGCCTTCGACTCTTTTCTTAGCATGGCGGTTGAGGTCGACTTCTGGGAAAGTGAGACCCGCAGCCTCTACCTCGGAGTTTCCCGCACCCAGGCCAGCGGGAAAACCACCACCCTGGGCACATTCGACGGGCGGACCGTCAATGCATCCTTCGGGGACTACTCGGATACCGGAGTCTATGCCGGATTTCGCTGGGGTGTAGGGCACTCGAACTGGCTGAAATCCCTTTTCTCCTTTCAGCTGGGGGGGGCACGGATTGACAGCATTGACGCCAGAGTTACGAACCTTCCCAATGTCGACGAACTCGGCATCTACAAAACAACAACCGTCTTCAATGCCGGTGCCTTCCTTTCCGTGATTTTCACCCCGCTCGATTTTCTGGAAATCGGTGTCGATAGCGGCTTCCAGTATCAAACCGCACCCGATGGCGATAATTCGCAACTCAGCATTCTGGGGCTGGACGGGATCAACTCCGAAGGAAATCTCGGTCTGGTCCCGGTACGCATTCTCGCCACGATCAAATTTTAGGATTTCGCAACATCGAATAATGATAAATAAGACCATGAGTAAAAAACCCATCCGCGTCGCAGTCACGGGAGCCGCCGGCCAAATCGGCTACTCCCTTCTATTCCGGATCGCATCCGGCAGCATGTTCGGTCCCGACCAACCAGTTGCCCTGAGCCTGATCGAAATCGAACCCGCCATGGGTGCCCTGGAGGGCGTTATGATGGAACTCGACGACTGCGCATTCCCGCTCCTGGCCGACATCCGCGGCACTTCCAATCTGGATGAGGGCTTTACGGACGTAAACTGGGCGCTCCTCGTCGGAAGCGTCCCCCGGAAAGCCGGCATGGAGCGAGGCGATCTCCTCAACATCAACGGAAAGATTTTCACCGGGCAAGGCCAGGCGATCGAGAAAAACGCGGCATCGGATGTCCGCATCCTCGTGGTCGGCAATCCCTGCAACACCAACTGCCTGATCGCAATGAACAACGCAAAGGGCATCCCGCAGGACCGATGGTTCGCCATGACAAGGCTCGACGAAAACCGGGCCATTACCCAACTCGCCAACAAAGCCGGTGTCCACTCCTCACAAGTCAGCAATATGACCATCTGGGGCAACCACTCCGCAACTCAGTACCCGGATTTCTTTAACGCCAGAATCGACGGCAAGCCCGCCACCGAGGTGATCAACGACGAGGGCTGGCTCAAAGATACCTTTATCCCGGTCGTCCAACAACGGGGCGCGGCCATCATCAAGGCCCGCGGGTCCTCTTCCGCCGCATCGGCCGCCAACGCCGTGGTCGATACCGTTCGCTCCCTCACCACCCCGACCGAATCCGGCAACTGGAACAGCGTCGGAGTGTGCTCCAAGGGTGAATACAACACGAAATCAGGATTGATCACCTCGTTCCCCGTTGTCAGCGATGGCACGAACTGGAGCGTGGTCGAGAATGTACCGATCAACGAATTCAGCCGGAAAAAGATTGACGCATCCGTCGAAGAACTCGCGGCCGAGCACGAACTCGTTCGCGCTCTCCTGTAGACACGAGAGACTTCGCTCCTGCCTATGATTCCCCAACCACATGCATAGCTGGCAGGAAAACCGATTCTACGGGGACTTTGACCGGGAGACTCTTCCGGGGGGCAAGCGGCCCCCGGAAGACCACCGGTCCCCGTTCGCCATCGACCGCGACCGCGTGGTCTTTTCCTACGCCTTTCGTCGGTTGCAATCGAAGACGCAGGTCTTCCAGTCCGGGGAGTTTGATTTCTATCGCACCCGCCTGACGCACTCTATGGAGGTCGCCAGAATCGGGCGCTCAATCTGCGAGTATCTCACCTACAGTTCGCCCGTCCTCCAAAAGGACTTTTTTCTCGATCAGGATCTGACGGAGGGTGTCTGCCTCTCCCACGATCTTGGACATCCCCCTTTCGGCCACATCGGCGAGCGCAAGCTGAACGAGCTGATGTCCGGCTATGGAGGCTTTGAGGGCAACGGCCAAACCCTGCGGATTCTCACCCGCCTGATCTACGCCCGCGAAAAAGGCAGCGAGGGAATGAATCCCACCCGGGCCTTCCTCGACGGAGTGCTCAAATACAAACAGCTCTACCGCGAGCGTTTCCGCCAGGCAGAAGGCCACCCGGAGAACCATTTTATCTATGACGACCAAGAGGCGGTTCGCGATTTCGCCCTGGGTTCCGGGCTTGTCCCCGGCGAGCTGGATTCTTTTCCCGACCTGAACGGAATTCGCAGCATCGAGTGCCAGGTAATGGATTGGGCAGACGATGCGGCCTACTCTCTCAATGACATTGTCGACGGGATCGAAGCGCGCTATATCACCCAGCACTCCGTGGACCGATGGGCCGACAAGGCCGCTGACCTTTCGGAAAACGACCTAAAGCTCCTCGACGAACTCAAGCGCTCCATCCGCGAGGGTTATTATGAACGTAAGTTCGGTTCCAAAGTCGGTACCTTTATCCAAGCCACCCGCATCGTTGAATCCGAGGGGCCATTCTCCGACCGCACCAATCGCTACCGCTTCCGCCTTGACATTGACCCGGGTTCTCGCCGCGAAGCCAACCTCTATAAGCGTCTCGCAAACGACTTGATTTTTCAGTCTACCACGATCCAGCAAATCGAGTATAAGGGGAGTCGACTCCTCGGTGACCTGTTCGAAGCTGTCATGGACAACTACTCGGCCAGGACCAGCGGGCGCTGCCTCAAGATTGTCCCCGATGCCGAACACAACCTTTTCCGCTCTGCCGGGGGGGATGCCGAGCGGGCGCGACTCGTTTGCGATTTCCTCTCCGGACTTACCGATGGGCAGGCGGTTCGCTACTACAAGAAATGGTTTGATCCTGATTTCGCTTCCATCCTCGATATCAATTGATTACGCCCGCGGATGGGCCTGGCGATATACCTCCTGAAGCCTGCCGATACTGGTGTGGGTGTAGATCTGGGTCGTCGAAAGGCTGGCGTGCCCCAAGAGTTCCTGAACACTTCGAATATCGGCCCCCTCATCCAGCAGGTGGGTCGCAAACGAATGGCGCAACTTATGGGGCGAGAGATCCTGCGGAAGCTCTGCAAGCGCCAGGTATTTCTTCATCCGCAGCTGCAACCATCGGGTGGAGATCCCCTTTCCCGTCGCGTGGACAACCACCGGCCCCGAACGGTTCCCCGCGCGCCCGCTCAGATGGAGGTGCTGGCGCATGCAGTGTGCCGCAACGTTGCCAATCGGCACAATGCGTTCCTTTCTTCCTTTTCCCAGAACACGGATCAACCCTCGGCCCAGATCCAGTTTCGCGATATCCCCGCCGATAAGTTCACTGATGCGGAGGCCAGCCCCATAGAGCATCTCCAGAACCGCCCGATCCCTCCATGTCTCAAAATCAGTGATCTCTCCCCGCTGCAACAACTTCATCGGCCCCTCCAAGAACAATCGGATCTGCGATTCCGTCAGAAACTGCGGCAAATTCCTGTCCAACTTCGGCAAGGAAAGAGTGCTGAAAGGATTTCTGTCCACCTGGCCCCGCTCCCGCTGAAACCGGTAAAAGGCGCGAATCCCCGCGACCCGGTTATGCAGGGTTCGCCGCGCCAAAGAACGCTGCAATTCAATGGCATAGCTGCGGGCAGTACGCGCATCAACTTCGCGCCACGATCGTCCGCTGCCCAGCCAATCAAGATAGCTCGCCACTGCGTGGCGGTAATTCCGCACGGTTGCCAACGACATCCTGCGCTCTCCACCCAGGTGGGAAAGAAACGAATCCAACTCGGGGACCCGCACCGCTACCGCCTCTTCACTCACAATCCTAATTTGAACCGCAGATCGGTTCCATGTCCATTCTTCTATCCGTATACTGCAATGCCTGCCTTTTTCAGGCAGCCTCACGACTACCGCCCTGTCACATCAGGTGGTAGCAACTCTGATTGTCCGGTCATTTTCTTCATTTTTATCCAATTCTCAGATTTCAGCCCAAAATTCCGCCACTCGTTTACCTCATTATAGAACTGTCCTATAAAAAAAGCGATTTACGGGTTTCCGGTAATCGAGATTCTTTTCCCACGGTCGGGCTATCCATTTCCCCGTTCGGGGGATTCAAAGCGGAAACGGGAAAAGCATGAGAGCTGCTGCTGCGAAGCCCAGGAAGAGGAAGAAGCCGACCACATCAGTTACGGTGGTGAGCATGATCGCGGAGGCCAATGCCGGATCAATGCGCAGGGCCTTGAGTCCGAAGGGAATCACCACGCCGGACAGACCTGCGGCTATCATGTTCAGCATCATGGCGGCAAAGACGACGATTCCGAGTGCCAGGTTTTGTTGCCACACCCAAGCAATTCCACCTACGACCACCCCGATCGCGAGTCCGTTCAGCACCCCCACAATCAACTCCTTGACGAGAATGTCCCGTTGCCCCTTCTCCGGCACATCATCCAGCGCCAAAGAGCGGACGACGATCGTGAGTACCTGCGTTCCTGCATTGCCGCCCTGGCCGGCGATGATGGGCAGGAAGACTGCCAGCACCGCGTATTGGGCGATTGTGCTTTCAAACAGTGCCACGACACTCCCGGCAAGAAACGCGGTGATTAGATTCACATAGAGCCAGGGCAATCGCTTGCGGACGGCCTGTTTCCAGGGGGTGCTGGTGCGTTCTTCCCCGGACAGACCAATCATGCGCTGCATGTCCTCGGTCGCCTCCTCCTCCAGGATGTCCATGACATCGTCGCTGGTCACCACTCCTCTGAGTTTCTGGAAATCGTCGACCACCGGGATCACCGCAAAGCCGTAGTGCCGGAACATGCGGGCAATTTCCTCCTGGTCCGCATGCACCGAGACGGCCCGCACCTCCCGGACCATGATCTCCTGAATTTTCACTTCCGGTTTTCCGAAGAGCAGATCACGCACCCGCAAAACGCCTCCCAGACGTCCATTTGGATCGGTTACGTAGACATAGAACAAACCATCCGACGAGGTCAGATCCTCCATGCTGCGAAGTTTCTCGATG
Organism: uncultured Puniceicoccaceae bacterium; assembly: GCA_964633135.1. GTDB lineage: Bacteria > Verrucomicrobiota > Verrucomicrobiia > Opitutales > Puniceicoccaceae > Puniceicoccus. Next base: position 8,529 of record CAZWFJ010000125.1, read on the forward strand.
GTTTCAGCAATCGTGAGCTGCTCTGAAAATGAAATAACCTCTGTCTGCATGATGCCCCCAGCCGTATCCTCGTCATACTGCAAGAGTCCGGAGATCTCGCGTGCCTCTTTGGGAGGCAGGTGCGTCATGATCTCATCCAGCCGCTCCTCGGAAATCTGCCCGAGCAAATCCGCCGCGTCATCGCTGAACATCTCCCCGATAATACCCGAAAGCCGGGAGACCCGCATCGATTCCAGCAGTGCCACCTGAACATGAGGGGGGAGTTCCACAATGATTTCGGAAGTATTTGCGTCCGACAATCGCCGGAGAATCATACGGATTTCATCCGTCGGCAGATCCCTGATCTCCACGGCAATATCGTGCGGATGCCTGGATTTTAGTGACTCCAACCACTCCGCATTCTTACTGAGTGCATAGGTTTTCCCGGATTCTGTTTCCATAGCAGGTCGACTTTCTACAGACGACCTTTTCTCCCTATAGAGTCAATTCGCGAATCAAGTTCTCACAAAGAATCTCTTGTTTCCGCAAAGCCATCAATCCGCAGATCAATGCGTTCGACCCGAAACCCCTTCTGCTTCGCCAAAAGCAACATTCGCAGTCGCAAGCAATCGTCTTCCAGACTTTCCTCGCTTCCGGATTGCCGACAAACCAGCTTCATCTCTACCGATCCGGCCAAATCGTTCGCATAGTGCCGGGTTTCTCCCGACACTCTCGCCTCGCGAAGAATTCCCGCCTCCACCAGCAAGGGTAGGTTCCGGTAGATTGTCGGCAACGAAACCAGACGGTCAATCTGACGCGAGGCCGCCAGCAATTCCTCGGCGGTGAAGGGTGGCTCGATCTTGCGGCAGGCCTGGAGGACTACCCGCCTGGGTTCCGTCATCCGCTGGCCCTTTGAGCGGAGGAAGCTTGCCCAAACCTCCTCAATCTCCGCCTCACTTTCCGGTCGGTCCACTGTCGTTCGACTCCTAGGCCGCTATCGGCTTGAACTGGATCTCCAACTCAAGCTGTCTCGCCAGCCGGGGACCCAGCTGCCTGGCTTTACGCATCGCCTCGAAACAAAAACTTTCCAGGTCCGGCTCGTCCAGCTCCATTGGCATGACCCCCGCCCGCTCAGTGCGATCCGGTCCGTAAGCAATTACCATATTCTCCTCAATCCACTGGCGCAAAGGCGAAAGAGCCTCGCGATTGCGCGGCGGTGCCGCCTGAAATAACTCGTAGAAACAACGCAGGCACCGCCCCGGATGACGAAGGGGAGACTTGGACATCTCATAAAGATCCAATACCCGGTCTGCCTGGCGGGCAAAAGGCGCACATAGGGGTTCTATCACCTCAATCGGAACCGCTCGGGAACAATCAACTTTCAGCGCTGGCTCACTCATAAAAAACGATTGTCTGCGGTTGAGACCTAATCGCAATAAAAATCGTGCGATTTTTGCAAAAAAAATCCCGCAGCCTATTGGTGCGGGATGAAAAGCAAGGCGGAATAGAAATCAGGCCTCGGCGAACTCGCCGCACCAGTCCTCCGCTTTCGTCACCGGAAAGACCGTTTCGAAATGGGTCTCTTCGTCAACGCGGAAGCTGATCGCTTGGGGCGGACGCACGCGGCACTCGCCCTCGTTGTCTGATTGTTCATTCCAATACCGGCAGGCACTGCAGGTCTTGATGTCAGCTTTGGTGGATGTTGTCATAGTTCTGTGGGTTTGTTGGTTGTATCGATTGGTTATTGTCGCTGTAACCATGTCCCCAATTCCCGGCTGCCGCAAGCGCAGATAAGCCGGTACGGACACTTGTGAATGAAAGTCAGTCGCAGAAGAACCATGCTGGAGGCGATGGTCCCGATTCTCTCGGCAGAACGCTGTCGGGATGGATGATTGCGATATTTTTGCGTTCATGAGTAACCCTCCCTGGTGACTTCTGCGGCCTTCTTGTCATCGCGCAAGCCGAGAAACCTAGGATGCCTCAAGCGGCCCTCACGCGTCCATTCGGTGAATCCGACCTCCCCCACGAACTCAGGGCGGACCCAATGGGTGTCGGAGTCGTCCGAGTCGAAGTCTTTGTAGGGCGAAGTTTCTCGTTCGATTCTGTCGAGCCTCCGGCGAAACGATTCGAGAAACGCGTCGTCAAATCCGGTGCCGACCTTTCCAGCATAAAGGAAATCCCCGTCTTGATCAAAATAACCGAGAAGCAGTGCCCCGAAACCCACACGGCTCCCTTTCGGCTCGGTGAATCCTCCGATGACCACCTCCTGCCGATGGCCGCACTTGAATTTCAGCCACCGCCTGGAACGGCGGGAGAGGTATCGACTCCGACCGTCCTTTGCGATCAGGCCCTCCCAGCCCTTGGAGCAAGCCTCTGCGAGAAAGGCTTCTCCCTCTTTCCGGCGGTAGGGCAACAGGCGTATCGGGTCGTTCCAATCAAACGCCCCCTTTAGCACGCGCTTGCGCTCGTTCAGGGAAAGGTTGGTCAGGTCATAGCCATCAAGGTAAACAACATCGAAGACGTAGGCGTAGACTGGAACTGCCTCCAGACGCCTCGGCCCGGGCTCCCGCACATGCATCCGTTTTTGCAGACGCTTGAAGCTGGTTACCTTCCCCTCGAAGGTCACCAGTTCGGCGTCGAGAATGAAATTTCCCGGCAGGCCCACGGCGGCGTCCCTTATTTCCGGATACGTTTGGCCCTTTTCTTTGCGGTTTCGCGAAAGCAGGCTGACGGATCCCGACTCTTTGTGAATCAACGAGCGTTCGCCGTCGAGTTTGCGCTCGTAGAGCCATTCGGGATCCGAGAAATACTCATGCACGAGGGTTGCTTTCATGGGCGTCACAAAATCCGGCTGTGATTTTTCCCGCACTTGATCCCGTGCCGATTCCGGCAATTTATCCCAAACTCTATTCATTGCATGAAGTGGGCGGTTTTTCTTCGGACATTTCCGTCAGGGTTCGCCCTGTCGGTACGAATTCGGGTTCGGTTTTGGTGGGTTGGGCTAGAGCGTTGACCGCCTCGTCAGCCCACTTGCCAATCATCCATTGCTCTTTGCCGCTGCGTTTCTTCGCCATGGGTTTCTGTCTTTTTGTGCGTCACAGATCAAAGCCCTCCCCCAAAAATCGGTCTTCCGGATCAGGTCCGCAGAAGTCGTGCCACTTCTCATCAAGAAAGAAAGACGGCAGCGGGCACCCCTGCACAGCGGTTCTTCGGACGCTCCCCCGCAAGCGCGCCAACAGGGATTCGCAAAATGCAACGGACAGTGATGCGAAATGCTCACTCATTCGCGGGAAATCAAACATTCGCTCCGGCCCTCTGTTTCTTGTGGCCAAAGCCCGGAGTCGCTGCCATCCTGCCACCCGTGTTCATTGTAATCTGGAGATTTCCCGCCGCGCACCGCAGATTTTCCCAACCCCGTTCTCGCGCATCCTCCAAATTTGTCCTCTCCCCCTTCCGTCGTCCCCTCTTCCTCCTGCCCGCCAAAGTTTTCGCCGAGGAGAGCTGCCGTCGCCTAAAAAGCAAATTCCTGTCAGCCGATGAGTGAAGAACTAATCCATTTACTCCTCATCACCTTCGGCGCGGCCGTGCTCGCCGATGTCTCGATGGTCTTTGGCGTTCTGCCCTTCTTTTTCGTCGACAAAATTCCCGCTCGTCTTGCCGGGATCTTCGCCGCCGCTGCGGCGGGGATGATGGCCGCCGCCAGTCTTGTGCAACTGATCGGCGAAGGCCTTGATCGCGGCCCGGGACTATGGGGCTGGGAAGTCGTCGCCGGGCTGGCCTGCGGAGCACTCCTCTATCAAATGGCGGCGCGATGGGTCAAATCTCACGAGAAATTCGATGTCGGTTCGCTGCGCAAGGAGGGCGGCGCCCGATCACTACTGGTTGTCGCTGCGATGACCATTCACTCGCTCCCCGAGGGGATCGCCATCGGCGTCGCCTTCGGCTCGCAGGAGCAGTCGCTTGGCATCGCCGTCGTCTCCGCGCTGGCGGTCCACAACATCCCCGAGGCAATCGCCATCACCCTCGCGCTGCGTGCCGGAGGGGTCTCGACCAAGGCGTGCATCGGCTGGGCACTGCTCACCAGTATACCCCAGCCGCTCGCCGCTCCCTTCGCCGCCTGGTTCATCTGGCTCTTCCAGCCACTCCTTCCCGCCGGCATGGGGCTGGCAGCAGGTGCTATGGTCTACCTCGTCATCGACGACCTCCTGCCCGATGCATTCGAAAAAGCCAGCGGCACCGCCGTCGCAACCGCATTCCTCGTCGGCATAGGCGCGATGATCATCCTCGGGCGCGCCGTCGGACTCTGACTGCATTGGCCGGGATAACCCAGGGTGGCTCGTGCCTCGCTACCCTGAGCTGTAAAGGCAGACCATAAGAGGTCTTGATTCTTGACAAAAGATCGATCTAGAAAGCTCATTCGATCTAGAAACCCGCATTCCTTAGCAAATAGTTCATTTCTCAGTCATTTATTCAGTTTCATAAG
>CAZWFJ010000126.1:0-12924 GCA_964633135.1 uncultured Puniceicoccaceae bacterium
ATTACGAGTATGATTAAGAGTAAGAGGTCGATCTCTACTTAAACTAGTGCCATTCGTCCCGGGGAATGCGCTGCCCTGTGGGGAAAAAGAGCAGGCAGCTCTTATTGAAGGACCCCTTCGTTTTGAGCTTCCTCCATTTCAATGGCGCGCCAGCGTTCGACAAAGAAGTCATTCACCGCGCTTGGAATGTCGTTGCTCTTGAGCTTCACCTTGAATCGGGGTGGAGATTGGCCGGCTTTGATCCGCTCCAGGCGTTGGCGGGCGATGTCGGCGGCTTCCGTGTCGGGGGCGACGGTGATGGTTTCGTTGTAAAAGACGCTGGCCGCCTCCTCCTTGTGGCGATTCACGTAGTAAAATTCCGCAATAAGCAATTTACTCTGGGCGTAAATCTCACTGACACGACGGAGGCCCTCTTCAGCCTCGTTTACGTATTGGCTGCGCGGGAAAAGGATCAGAAAGTCCTGGTAGTAATTGATGGCTTCGAGGGTGGAACCCTGGTCGTATTCCGGTCCCTGGATGAGGCTGGCAAAGACCTGGGCCATTGCAAAATAGGCGTCCGGGGTAAGCAGGCTGCGGGGATAGAGAGTGATCAAGCGGTCGAGTGCGTCAATGGCGAGTTCCTCGTCGCCTTTTTGCTGGGCGATGAGGGCGATGTTCATCAGGGCGAGTGGCGCGTAGTCGCTATAGGGGGAGTTTTTGATGATGACCTCAAAATACTCCATAGCCTTCTCGGGGTGGCCCGATCCGAACACTCCCAGGAGTCCATCGGAGTCCTTGCCCATAAAAGCGGTGGCGATCTGAAACTGATTCGCGATGACGGCGTCGAAGCGCTCGTATCCGGGGTAGCGATTGACGATCTTCTGGAAATGACCGAAGGCCTCAGAGAGTTGACCCTCGGCCATTTCGATCTCGCCGGAGAGGAAGAGGGCGTCGGCGGCGAAGGGCGTGTTCGAGTAGTCGAGGAGGATCTGGCGAAGCGATTTCAGGGCAGTCTTCGGCTTGTTCTCGTCCTGGGCATCCAGTGCAGCCGCGTAGAGCTGGTCTGCTTGTCGGAGTTCCTCGGAGGTCGGAACCGAGTAATCAACCTCCGCATCACTGCGAAACCAGTCCCAGAAGCCAAAAGAGAGGCTTGGCAAGAGGAGATACGGGAGGATGCTCTGGAGAATTTTCATCATGTGGGCGAATTCCATTTCAAGAGAGTTGAGCCCCATGTCAACCCGGCACCGAAGGCGATCATCAATATGTAGTCACCATCGGCCACCCGACCCGCGCGGATCGCTTCGTCGAGCGCGAGCGGGACAGAGGCGGCGGAGGTGTTGCCGTAGCTCTGAACGTTATTGGGGAAGAGGTTCAGGGGCAGCTTCAGGTGGGAGGCGACGCTCTCGATGATGCGGATATTCGCCTGGTGGGGAATCACGCATCTGACGTCGGCGATATCGACCTCACATTCCTCGAGGATGTCGTGAGCGGCCTTGACCATGGCCCGAACGGCGAGCTTGAACACCTCGCGACCGTTCATCCTCAAAAAATGCTGGCGGGCGGTGATCGAGTCAAACGAGGCAGGGATGCTCGATCCTCCCGCAGGCATGTTGATCAGAGGGGCGTTTCTGCCGTCGGCTCCGATATTGACTCCGAGCAATTCACCGCCCCCGCAGTTCTCCTCGCGGCTGAGGACGACCGCCCCCGCCCCGTCGCCGAACAGAACGCAGGTCCCCCGGTCCTCCCAGTCGATGATGGAGCTTAGCTTTTCGGCACCGACGAGGACAACATTGCGATACTTGGGGTTGGCCGCCATTATGCCCCGGGCTGTTTCGAGTCCGTAGACAAATCCCGAGCAGGCAGCGTCGACGTCGAAGGCTGGTATGGTGCGCAGCCCGAGCTTGTGTTGCACGATGCAACCGGTGGAGGGGAAGAGCGTGTCGGGGGTCAGGGTGGCGATTATCAGGGCATCAACCTCCCCGGCGGTGATTCCCGCCATCTCCATCGCCCGTTTGCAGGCTTCGACCGCCATGTCGCTGGTGCTCTCGTTTGCGGCCGCAATCCGGCGCTCCCGAATCCCGGTACGCGTTACGATCCATTCGTCCGTGGTCTCGACAATTTTGGAAATGTCTTCGTTGGTGAGAATTTTCTCCGGCGCGTAGGAACCGGTGCCGCGCACATAAATAGAAGGACCTTGATGGGACATAGGTGGTATCAATGTTTGATTTTCTGCGGGGAGGCCATCTCTTTTTCCGGTTCGTCCGCCAAATCGGGGTCAACGGATTGTTCGAAGATGCTGGAAGCCTTTTCCACGTCCTCGCGGATGTGCTCGGTCATGTCGTATCGAAGGGTGTTGGCGGCGATCCGGAGTGCTCCGGCGATCGAGTGCCGATCGGACGATCCGTGCGCTTTCAATACGGGTGCCCTGAGTCCGAGAAGCGGTGCTCCCCCGTACTGGGCCGGGTTGAGCTGCTGCTTGATCTCCTTGTAAGCCCCTTGGGAAAGGAATGCGCCCGCTTTGCGGGTCCAGCTGGCCGAGAGTTCGTCTTTGAGGTAGCCGGTGAGCATCTTGAAGAGTGACTCGCAGACCTTGAGGACGATGTTGCCGGTGAACCCGTCGCAGACGACCACGTCCACATGGTTTTGAAAGACCTGAAACCCTTCGATCAGGCCGGTGTAGTCGATGACCGAGTCGAGGCACTTCAGCTGTTCGTGGGAGTTTTGAATGCGGGTGCTGCCTTTGCCCTCCTCGGTGCCGATGGTGAGAAGCCCGACGCGGGGACGGGTCTTGCCGATCGCCACCTTCGCATAGTTCGACCCCAATATGGCGTTTTGGCACATCTGCAGGGGGGTCGGCTCGGGATTGGCTCCTGCGTCGAGAAGGATGAAGCGACTTTCGCGGGTGGGGATGATCGTGCCAAGGGCGGGGCGCTCGACTCCGGGGAGCGGACGTATGCGCAACGTCCCGCCCGCCATGAGGCTGCCCGTGTTTCCGCAACTTAAAAGAGCGGAGGCCCGACCATCGCGGACAAGCTGCAGTGCCTGCACCATGGAGGAGTCCGGCTTGCGCCGAATGCCTGCGAGTGGCTTTTCGTCCATCCCGATCACCTCCGATGCGTGATGGACCTCGATCCTTTTGTCGCCAGAGACTCCGGCATTACGAAGTGCCGGGAACAGGATGGCCTCGTCACCGACCAAGATCAGCTCGTCGAAATGATCCGCGAATTCACTGTCCTGGAGAGCAATTGCAACTGCATGGGCGAACTCCTCCGGCCCACGGTCGCCCCCCATAGCGTCGATGGCAATTGTCCGGGATGTCGCTGACCCAAACATAGTGATCGGTCCGACCCGGAACGCGCGGGGTTATCGCTCAGTCCTCAGGGTCGATGACCTGGCGACCCCGATACATCCCGTTCGAGGGGTTTACGCGATGAGGCATGAAGGTGCTGCCATCGGTTGAATCCTTGGCGAGAATCGGAGCCTCAAAGCGATTTGCGCCGCGACGCTTGCGGCTTCTTTGTTTAGACTGTTTGCGCTTTGGTTGTGCCATTGTCGTTTCAATATAAAGGTTGACGTGTGGAAAAACGTTAGACCAAGACGGAAAAAAGCGGACGTGTCAAACATTACCGAGTGCCTGATTCACTCTTGGGTGCAATTTTTTCTGTGGGGTTTCTGCAAGGTAGCAGCGGCATCTTGCCGCTCGCTAAGGAGCGAAAGCGTCTGGAAGCCACTTCTGCTTACCCCGCACAATAAATTGCATCCTTCACTCTTTTTGCGAGGGCATCGAGGAGGAGGGGATGGTCGCCGAGGAGTCCGGTGGGGCGAATCGCCAGGGAGGGAATCTCCCGGTGCGCTGCGGTGCAAATCCCGGCGACATCACCATTCTCGCCGGCGTGTCGGCCCGGGAGCAGGAAAAACAGGGAGAGGATTACGGGACGGTCGCGCAACACCGGGCGGCGGAGAACCTCCGCCAGGAGCGGGTCGGCAAAGTCGTACGGGCGGCCCTCCCGTCGCTCCATGGAGGCGGGGATGACGGATCGGACCTCGGGACCGAGAAGTGCCTGGACCTGGCCGGCCACAAAATTGCGCACCTGCGCCGCCGCCGGAAGTGGGCTGCCGTGATCCACGAAAACGACGTTGGGTGGTGTTCCGTCCGCAGGATGGATCTTTTCGCGGACCCGGTCGGCGGCGGCCCGGGCCAGGACGCCCTGTTCCGGTCCGTCTTCCTCGAAGAGAAAGGGGGCAATCTGAACGGAGAGCCGGGGTCTCTCCGCCCGGACTTCCCGGATGGCTTTTTCCACGAGCCGCACGATCGCACCGCGGTTGGCGAGGAAGAAGGGGAGAATGACGATAGGGCGCGAGGCCGGGAGTGCAGGCGAGAGCAGCCACTCCTTGAGGAGAGGGGCAGGGGAGCCGTCCAGATCCTCGGGGGGGATGCGGTTGGCATGGGCGAGCGAGGCCGGTTCGACTTGCTGGCGGGTCCGGCGGGAAAGATCCGCCGCCACGGACCGCAGAGCCAATGCGGAGGCGGCCCGGATGGAGCCATTGTCCGTGAGGAGAAAAAGGGGATTCTCTCCTCCCGCAGCAGTCATTCTGCAGAATCGCTTTCGGCGGCGTCCCCAGGAGCCTCGGGTGGCATCGGTGAGGAATCCTCGGCAGGTGTTTGGTCCGCAGGAGCCTCTCCTGTGGTTTCGGCCTCCTGTCCCGTCCCGTCCTCCGGTGCCGGCTCGCGTACCGGCAGAGGGGTCCGATCCTCGTAGTAGTTGAGCCGGGAACTCCAGCGTCCGGCCTGATCGATCTCGGACAACTTCCCGGACCAACGGTCGAAGGCAGCCCGGTCGTCCGCAGAGAGGGCGAGGAGGCTGAGGAAATACAGGGCCTCGGCCCGGGCAGCCGGAAAGGCGTTCTGATCGTCGGCCAGGGTGGCCAGCACTTGCTCTGCCGCCGCATCATTGCCCTGTTTGCTCTCGGAGATGGCGACACCCAGGCGGGCCTTCCCCTGCAGGGGACTTCCCTTGAGTGCGTCGACCGCCAGGCTGTAGAAATCATGGGCGCGATCCCATTCCCCGGCCTCGAACGCCGCATTGGCGGTCTGGAGAGCTGCGACTCCCCCGAGCGGGTGTCCTGCGTTCTCCAGGGCGTAGCTCCCCAGGCTGTCGGTCGCGACCGCTTCGTTGAAGGCCACTTGCAGAGCCGTTTCCTGCGACTGCCGGTAAGCACGCAGGCCGAAGATCAATCCAGTGCCGAGGACCACGATCACGGCACCGGCGATCAGGGACTTTCCATTCTTCTGCCACCATTCGTGGAGCGGATCTTCGAGAGCACCATCCGGGTGATGCTGCCCGGGCGGATTCATCGGTGACGGTTTCGAGGGGGAGTTGGATTCGGATTCTTTCATGCGTACCTCATGCGAGTGGTAAGGAGCTAGTGAAAGACCACCGAGCAGCGAAGGTCAAGACGGCGATCAAATTATTCGCTGTACGGATAACCAGCGGAAAGCAAAGGCGTTTCCCGATCGAAAAGTGCAAGCCAGGTAAGTCAGTGGATGGGTTGCTTCACCAAGCCAAAAATGGCCGCCCGACTACGCTTCGATGCGAAATTTATGGTGCTACCCCCCCCAGAGACAATCGGTGGGACTCCCCTCCATGAACGGGACATTACTGTGACAAATTGTCATTAATTTTCCGAGGCCTCCCGTTGCCAATAGCAGGCTAAAAATACTGTAATTACCTGTACAAAAGGTCCTTCCGATTTATTCGATGATTTTGGCATCTTTTCAGCAAAAGGGACTGGCATGGGAAAAATAATTGGAATTGATTTGGGCACGACCAACTCCTGCGTTGCCATAATGGAAGGTGGAGAGCCGAAGGTAATTGAAAATTCCGAGGGTGCTCGGACGACTCCATCGGTGGTGGCTTTCTCGAAATCGGGCGAGCGCCTGGTCGGCCAAGCCGCCAAGCGCCAGGCCATCACTAACCCGCAGAACACCATTTTCTCCGCCAAGCGCCTCATCGGACGCAAGTTCAGCGAGGTCCAGGAAGAGGCCCGCAGTCTCCCCTACGAAGTGGTCGAGGGTAAGAATGGCGACGCGTACATTCGCTGCAAGGTCGGCGATAAGACCGAAGACTTTTCCCCGGAGCAGATCTCCGCCATGGTTCTCGGCAAGCTCAAGGCGGACGCGGAGGCCTACCTCGGCGAAACCGTGACCAAGGCCGTGGTTACCGTGCCCGCTTACTTCAATGATGCGCAGCGCCAGGCCACCAAGGATGCCGGAACCATCGCCGGCCTCGAAGTGGATCGCATCATTAACGAGCCGACGGCGGCCTCCCTCGCCTATGGTCTTGACAAAAAGAACGACCACACCATTTCGGTCTTCGACCTCGGTGGTGGCACGTTCGACGTATCAGTCCTCGAAATCGGTGACGGTGTCTTTGAAGTCAAGGCTACCAACGGGGACACCCACCTGGGCGGGGATAACTGGGATACCGCCCTGATCGAGTGGCTTGCCAACGAATTCAAGAAGGAGAACGGGATCGATCTCCTCAGCGACCCAATGGCCAAACAGCGCCTCAAGGAGGAAGCCGAAAAGGCCAAAATCGCTTTGTCCTCGACTCAGTCGACCGACATCAACCTCCCGTTCATCACTGCAGACGCCTCGGGGCCGAAGCACCTGAACGTGACCCTCAGCCGTTCCAAGCTTGAGCAGATTACCGATCCACTCTTTCAGCGGATCAAGGGACCATTCGAAGCCTGCCTGAAGGATGCCGGTCTTTCCTCCTCCGAGGTAAACGACCTGGTTCTGGTCGGCGGAATGACCCGCAACCCCCGTGTGATTGAGATCGCCCGCGAGCTGGCCGGCAAGGAACCCCACAAAGGCGTAAACCCGGACGAGGTCGTGGCCATTGGTGCTGCGATTCAGGGAGCCGTCCTGCAGGGGGATATGCGCGATGTGCTGCTTCTGGATGTCACTCCGCTCACCCTTGGCATTGAAACAGCCGGCGGAGTTTCGACTCCGATGATCGAGCGGAACACCACGATCCCGACCAAGAAAAGTCAGGTATTCTCGACCTATGCCGACAACCAGACTGCCGTCGATATTAAAGTCCTGCAAGGAGAACGCCCCATGGCGGCCGATAACAAGATGCTCGGAAACTTCCGCCTTGAGGGCATCCCCTCGGCACCCAGGGGAGTGCCGCAGATTGAGGTTACTTTTGACATTGATGCCAACGGGATTCTCCACGTCACGGCGAAGGACCAGGGAACCGGCAAAGATCAGAAGATTACCATCTCCGGCTCTTCCGGACTCGACAAGGACGAGATCGATCGTCTGAAAAAGGAGGCCGAGCTTCACGCCGAAGAGGACAAGCAGCGCAAGGAGGCCGTCGAGAGCCGCAATGAACTCGATAACCTTTGCTATCAAGCGGAGAAACAGATTTCCGAGCTTGGCGACAAGCTTCCTGACGATAAGAAAAGTGCGGTGGAGCTTGCGGTTGCCGAGGGCCGAAAGGTTCTCGAAAACCAGGCCGCCTCCGTCGAGGAATTGAAAGGTGCCAAGGAAAAGATCACTGGCATCCTCACCCAAATCGGTCAGGAAATCTATAGCCAGGCCGGAGCCGGCGATGCCGGGACCGCCCAGGCTGGAGCCGAAGGAGCCACTGGCGAAGCGACGACCGGTGCGGAATCCGGCTCTTCCGGCAAGGACGACGATGTCGTCGATGCCGACTTTGAGGTCGTCGATGAAGAAGACGACGAGAAGAAGAAAAGCTGAGCAAAGCTCCCGGCTAGTCCAACCAACCCTCTAACCCGAAACAGAAACCACCTACATGAGTAAAGTAAAAATCAAACCACTCGGAGACCGTGTTCTCGTAAAACACGTCGAAGAAGATGAGCAAGTCCGCGGTGGCATCATCATTCCTGACTCGGCTAAAGAAAAGCCGCAGGAAGCTGAAGTCATCGCTCTCGGAACCGGGAAGACCGACGAATCGGGGGCGAAATCCGCCTTCGAAGTCAAGGTCGGAGACCGTGTTCTCGTCAGCAAATATGGCGGAACGGAAGTCAAGCTTGACGGCGCTTCCTATACGATCATGCGTGAGGATGACATCCTCGGCGTCATCGGATAAATCAATCGTAATCCAAAAAGAAATACAGGAAATACTATGGCCAAACAACTACTGTTTGACGAATCGGGCCGGAAGAAAATCCTCCGCGGTGTGGAGACTCTCTCCAAAGCCGTGAAGGTGACTCTCGGACCCAAGGGACGCAACGTAATCATCGACAAGAAGTTCGGATCGCCGACGGTCACCAAGGACGGTGTCACGGTGGCGAAAGAAATTGAACTGGAAGATCCCTACGAAAACATGGGTGCGCAGATGGTGAAGGAAGTTGCTTCCAAGACCTCTGACGCCGCTGGTGACGGTACGACCACCGCCACTGTTCTCGCCGAAGCGATTTATCGTGAAGGCCTCAAGAACGTTGCGGCTGGGGCAAACCCGGTTTACCTGAAGCGTGGAATTGACAAGGCGGTCGCTGCCTCGGTCGCCGAATTCGCCAAGTCCTCCAAGAAGGTCAGCAGCCGCGACGAAGTTCGCCAGGTTGCCACCGTCTCGGCGAACTGGGATCTCGAAGTCGGCGAAATTATCGCCGATGCGATGGACAAGGTCGGCAAGGATGGAACGATCACTGTCGAAGAAGCCAAGTCGATCGAAACCTCTCTCGACGTTGTCGAGGGGATGCAGTTCGACAAGGGCTACCTGAGTCCATACTTCACGACCGATCAGGAAACCATGGAGTGCGCCCTTGAGGATGCTTACATCCTGATCCACGAGAAGAAGATCTCGAACCTGAACGACATTCTCCCGCTGCTGCAGAACGTTGCCAAGCAGGGCAAGCCGTTCCTGATCATCGCTGAGGACATTGAGGGCGAAGCCCTTGCCGCTCTGGTGGTGAACAAGCTCCGTGGCACTCTGAATGTCTGCGCCGTCAAGGCTCCGGGCTTCGGCGACCGCCGCAAGGCAATGCTCGAAGACATCGCCGTCCTCACCGGCGGACGTTGCATCACGGAAGATCTCGGTATCAAGCTGGAGAACGTTCAGGTCAGCGACCTCGGACGGGCCAAGCGTGTATCGGTCGACAAGGAAAACACCACCATCGTCGAGGGTGCCGGCAAATCGTCCGACATCCAGGGCCGCGTAAAGCAGATCCGCCGTCAGATCGAGGAAACCTCCTCGGACTACGATCGCGAGAAGCTCCAGGAACGCCTGGCCAAGCTCGCCGGCGGTGTGGCTGTGATCAACGTCGGTGCCGCCACCGAGCCGGAGATGAAGGAGAAGAAGGCTCGCGTCGAGGATGCTCTTCACGCAACCCGCGCGGCAGTCGAGGAAGGCATCCTCCCCGGTGGAGGCGTCGCCCTTCTCAATGCCGCGAAGTCGATCGAATCCCTCGAACTCGAAGGAGACGAAGCGATTGGTGCGACCATCGTCCGCAAGGCGATTGAGTATCCGCTCCGCCAGCTTTGCGCCAACGCGGGTATCGAAGGTTCGATCGTGGTCCAGCAGGTACTCAAGAGTTCCAGCACCAAGGGCTACAACGTGGCCACCGGTGAATACGAAGACCTGGTGAAGGCCGGGGTCGTGGATCCGGCCAAGGTGACCCGCACCGCCCTGCAGAACGCAGGCTCGGTCGCTGGCCTCCTCTTGACCACCGAGTGCATGATTACCGACATTCCTGAGAAGGAAAAGCCCGCCCCCGCTCCCGATATGGGCGGCATGGGTGGCATGGGCGGCATGGGCGGCATGATGTAATGCCCCCGCGCACCCGGAATCCCTTCCATAATTAAATCGGAACAAGGGCCGTCTCGAAGTAGACGGCCCTTTTTTTTTCGGCCTTCACAGGGTAGCGAGGTACGAGCCACCCAGGGTTATCTCTCCGGATGCCGGCAGTGCAGGGGTGTGCTATAATTTCATCCGCACCTCTCCCCGATTCAGATCATAATTCCCTGAAGATTTCCTCTCTCTTTGAGGCGTATTCAGATTCTGATATCAACCCCCGTTTCTTCAGTTCATCCAACCTCTGCATTCGTGCCACTGGTGCGATCTCACTTCGTGCTTGAGGTTTTCGGGGTCGTTTTAGGAAACCGCCCGCGACATATTCGACTGTATCTTTAATGACGGGAGCAGTCTCCCCGGCCACATATCCGGTTATTGTACGCAGGAAACCGGCTTTGAAACAGAACGCTCCCAAAGCGAGCATGGGAAACCCCACAAACACGCACCAGAACTTTGTCGGGAAGCCATGTCCGGAAAATGCGCCGAAAAAGTCGACGAGTCCAATCGCGGCAAAAATTGCTCCAGTGGGAAGGAATACTAGAGCACCAACCCGAAAGAGGTTTCGGAATGCAGAGTTTTGGGATTCGCGGGGAGGTTGCATTCGGAGAAGTTTCGAGGTTACGGGGGGCCTCGGCAAGCGCGATTTCGAATCGAACTCAGGTGTATCGGCGGAAGGCGATGGAGGTGTTGTGGCCGCCGAAGCCGAGATTGTTCGTCAGGGCGACATTGACGACGGCATCCACGGCTTGGTTGGGCACGTAGTTTAAGTCGCAATCGGGGTCGGGGTCCTCGTAATTGATGGTCGGCGGGATCTTGCCGGACACGATTGCTTTGCAGCAAGAGGCCGCTTCGATCCCCCCGGCAGCTCCGAGGAGGTGTCCTGTCATCGATTTGGTCGAGGACATGAGGAGTTTCGAAGCGTGCGGTCCGAAGACGTTTTTGACTGCGAGGGTTTCGAACTTGTCGTTGTACTTGGTCGAGGTGCCGTGGGCGTTGATGTAGTCAACCTCCGTTTTCTCGATGCCGGCATCCCGCAAGGCACCGGTGAGGGCCTCGGCCAGTCCTTTTCCTTCCGGGTCCGGCATGGTGATGTGATGGGCGTCGCACGTGGCGGCGTAGCCAGCAAGTTCACAGTAGATTCTGGCACCGCGTGCCCTGGCGGATTCCTCGGATTCGAGGATCAGGATGCCTGCGCCTTCGCCCATGACAAAGCCGTCCCGCTTGAGGTCAAAGGGGCGGCTCGACTTCTCCGGGGTGTTATTGAAGCCAGTGCTCATGGCCTTCATGGAGCAGAAGCCGGCATACCCGAGGCGTGTGATGGCCGCCTCGCTGCCGCCGGCGATCATGATGTCTGCCCGTCCGTCACGGATCATCTGGGCCGACTCCCCGATCGAGTGGGATCCGGTCGCGCAGGCACTGACGATTCCGAAGTTCGGACCTCTTGCGTTGACCTCAATCGCCACGACACCAGAGGCCATATTGGCAATCAGTGCCGGGATCATGAACGGCGAAACCTTTCGGGGGCCGCGCTCAAACAGCGTGAAGGACTGCTTTTCGATCGTCTCCATCCCACCGATTCCGGAGCCAATCAAGACTCCCAGTCGGGAGGGGTCAACTGTGGCGGGATCGAGATCAGCATCCTTCAGGGCGAGGCGTGTGCCCGCTACCGCAAACTGCGTGTATCGGTCATTGCGGCGGGCTTCCTTCGGGTCCATGAACTCTGCGGGGTCAAAGTCGTGGACTTCGGAGGCGACCTGCGACGCGTACGCAGACGCATCGAACCGGGTCACACTCCCGATACCGGACTTGCCGGCCAGGAGGGATGCCCAAAACTCGTCGATGGAATTACCGAGGGAGCTGATGACTCCGAGTCCCGTGACGACGACCTTGCGTTTTTCCATTTCGTGAGACATGGAGGATATCGCCGACAAGAGAGGATAATCCGCTCTGCGGCAAATTCAGGATGACTTGCTTTTAATATATTCGACGACGCTGCCGACGGTGAGTAGTTTTTCGGCGTCAGATTCCGGGATCTCCCCGTTGATCTGGTCCTTGAACTCTTCCTCAAAAGCCATGATCAACTCGACGGTGTCGAGTGAGTCTGCACCTAAATCGTCAAGAAAGGATGCTTCGGGTGTAACCTGCTCTTCATTTACGTTGAGCTGATTGACAATGATCTCCTTGACGCGGTCTTCGATGGATTTATCTGCCATATTTTTGATGTTTTAAAGCTTGTGTGAAATGAAGGAAGAATCACATGACCATACCACCGTCAACCGTAAAAACCTGCCCGGTGATATAACCTGCTTCGGGACTCGCCAGAAAGCCCACGGTCGAGGCGATTTCCGCCGGTCGGCCCATTCTCTTGAGCGGGATCATCTTCAAAATATTTTCCTGAATTTCCTCGCCCAGCTCCCGGGTCATGTCGGTCTCGATAAATCCCGGAGCCACGGCGTTGACCGTGATCGAGCGGGCTGCCAGCTCCTTGGCCAAACTCTTGGTGAATCCAATCATGCCGGCCTTGGCGGCTGCGTAGTTGGCCTGCCCTGCGTTACCCGTTAAGCCGATGACCGAGGAGATGTTGATGACGCGGCCCCAGCGGCGGCGGGTCATGGGTCGAATCAGATTTTTGGACCAGTAAAAGCAGCTGTTGAGGTTCGTCTGCAAGACGGCGTCCCAATCCTCCTCGCTCATGCGGATAAAGAGCATGTCCCGGGTGATCCCGGCGTTGTTTACCAAGACGTCGACACACTCGTGTTTTTCCAGAATCGCTGCGGATGTGCGGGCTACGGCCTCGGCATCCGAGACATCGCAACCGATCGCCTCGGCCTCTCCGCCTTCGGCCCGGACGGCCTGAACGGCCCGCGAGGCCGACTCCTCGGAGCGCGCTACGCAGATTACCCGGAACCCGCGAGTGCCCAGTTCCTGGGCGATCGCGAGTCCGATTCCCCGGCTGGCTCCGGTCACCAGAGCAGTTTTCTTCTCATTCATTTGTTCTGACATGCTTGCAGATTGTCCTGAAAAGCAAGTATCGGCTAGGAAAAAATGAGCGGTCGCCCCAATCTTCGGGGGTGTAACCAGAAGTGCGGGGACCTCTCGAGAATTCGTGGGAGATGGTATG
>CAZWFJ010000127.1:0-12908 GCA_964633135.1 uncultured Puniceicoccaceae bacterium
CTAAGACGGAGAATAACTCCAATACCATTCTCGAGCGTCTCCAGTAGCCACCCGCGGGTTTTGCACATCACCCACGAGTCAGCTGCTATATTTCCGGTCGCCGCCATGCTTAACAAGATTTTTTTGGTTACGACCGAACGCATACCATCACTAGTTTAAGTAGAGATCGACCTCTTACTCTTAATCATACTCGTAATCGTAATCTCTATTCTTTAAATCATAAATCATTGCTCGTCAGTTGTTTGGATTAGGATTAGGATTAAGAGCACGATTATGAGCTTGAACGGAAACTCCCTTAAACTGCCATTCGGGTCGGAGGCCAAGGCCACTCGACTACGTCAAAAGGAGGTGGAAGATTTGCTCAGTGACGCAGCGCGCATGGTCCCTGCGGACGCATCTGAAGATTCCCGCCGGGGATTGCGCTTGAATACGGTCGCCACATTCGAGAGTTTCAAAGCTGCGTCCAACGGCTCGAGGAGAATAGCGATGTAACTGAGCAACTGCTCAGCCTTGTGAAAGCCTACAGCCTGGCCGGAAAGCGCATCCATGACGCAAACATCGTAGCGACGATGAAGGCGCACGGCCTGGAGCGGATCCGAACCAACAATCCCAACGACTTCTCTCCGTTCGAGGGGATTGAGGTCGAGACATTTGCAGACCGGAACTCTTCAATCGCTATGAAAGAAATCGCCGGGCAATTTCGCCCGGATTTCCCTCAGCGTGTACCGCTCGCCTTGGAGGCGGCGTATTTCCCGGACTCGTTCGACCATGGAGGGATCGTAGAGCTGATAGCCAGATTGGGTGGTTTCGGCAACTTCGAGCAGTCCCTCTTTGGTCCAGAAACGCAATGTGGCATTGCCTTCGCCCGTTAGCTTTCCGAGTTGGCCGATGCGAAGTGGCTTTCCCGTCGGCTCAGTGAGTTCTTCCCCCTGAGACAGTGCCTTGAGGTAAATGTCCAAAGAGCGATCAACGGCCGCAGGAAAATTTCAATAGCACAAATTTCAAGACACCCATAAGATCTCGGAAAATCATTGCCTTTTGCAGCAAAAGTAAGAAAGAGTTCACTTTTGCTAAGTCACACGGGCCGGAATATGCGGGAATATTAGCTCGACTCACGGTCCGAGTTCGATGGGTGTCCAGAACCTTGCTTCATCCCAAAACGGACAGGAATGTCCGTTCTCCTATAGGGGGGAACGGGTTTTCCAAACCGTTATTGCCTTCCCCCATCCGCATACCCGAAATCAGCGGTTCAAAAACCTCCCCCTCCCCAACACCACGCCCCATCCGCTGCCGCCTGGTGTCGTGTATCCCGTATGGCTGCGCATCGATCCGTAGCAGGGTTGCTTTAGCGCCCTGCCGTTTGCGCTGATTTCCGAAGTAACGGGCAAGGCGGAGGGCGGTGTCGGGTTTCATGGGTCAGGAGGCTTCGGTCAGCTTATCGGCTACGTAAGCATTCAGGCTTTTTCCTTCGCGAACGGACCGTATCGCCAGGGATTTATGGAGGCTGGGATCGATCCGCACGAGAAAGCGGCCACTAAATTCCTTCTCCGGTGGGACGATCGGCTTGGGCAAAGGTCGCTCGTCGTTTTCGTGAATCTCGACCCATTCATCCACGATTCGGCAAAGCTCACGGTATACCTTTGCTTCGTCGGTGCCGTGACAGCAGGACCCGATGATCGGGGGAGCACTGCCGATGTAGCACTGTTCTTCCTCATTCCATTCGACAAGTTTCAGGTAGGCATCGCTCTTCTCCGGCAGTAGCGCAGGATGGTATTATGATGATACCATGTCAAGGAACGTCATGCAAAATTTTCAATCAATAGTGGCATGAGGGTAGAAGCGGCTTCCAGGCGCTTTCAAGCGGCAAGATGCCGCTTCTACTTTTGCTTAACTAAGTGCCATTTCTCCTAGCCGCCTTCCGATACCGTACGGACAAAATCCCCCTATCGATAAGGTCCGCCAATTCATCCTTTCGATCCGGGCTACGGCATCCGCATTCCGCGTGCGGTGAGCCTCACGCCCTCCTGCCATGGAGTGGCGGCGAAGAAGCGTCGCTGGAATTTTCCGCTGTCCACAACGTAGGGCTCGGTGTGCTGATAGAGGAGTTCGATCGTTTCACGGGACTGCGGATGCAAGAGGCCGGCGATGCGTAGCAGCTTTCGACCGAGTTGGCGGTGGGACGCACGTGTCCCGAACGTCTCGGCGGCGCAGGCAATGAACTCGCGTCCGTTGGGAGGATGCGGATCGCAGGGCAATAGCCAGGTTTCCCCATAGGCCTCGGGATCATTGCCCAGGACGGCAAGCGCCCGACCGGCATCGGGCGTAAACAAGAAGGAGTGGGGAACGTCGTCCCTGCCCAGCCATCCCGCCTTCTTTCCGTCGCGCAGCATCTCGAACACCAGTGGATGCAGGTAACTGTTGACGGCACCGGGGCCGAAGAAATCCGCCCCCCGGGCGATGAGTGCCTGGAGGGTTCCGGCGCTCATTTCAGACGTCAGCCGTTCGTTCAGCTTCGCCCTGACTTCGCCTTTGCGGCTGCACGGATTCGGAGGGGTGTCTTCGCGAATGGGTCCCTCCACGGACCCGTGCAGGTACAGGTTGTCGAGAAAGACGAGCCGCACGCCATGCCGTTTGCAGGCCTCGATCGCGTTGTCGAGGACAACCGGCCATTGGGACTCCCAAGCAGCGGCGCGGTAGGGAAGTCCGGCGACAAGATAGGCCACCGTGGAGCCCTCCACCGCTTGGGCGACTTGCCCGGCATCCAGCAAGTCGGCGGCGAGAGCCTCCATGCGGGGACCCGGCGGCGAGGGGTGGCGACGGACCAGCCGGACCCGGTCTACCCGGGTTGCGAGTTCGCGCATCAATTCGTTGCCGATCACGCCACCCGCTCCGAGAATGGTTTGCACCTCGGGAGGGCTGTTTTTTGATTGAGGGGGGTTATTCATAATTGGGTTTTCTTTTCGAATTGCTAGGTGAAAGCAACGAAAGAGGAAGGCGGAGTTCCATTTCCGTCATCGACTCCCCTTGTCATCCGCCTCACGGCGGGATGCTACGAAAGTGCCCTTCTCCTTCGAAACAACCGCAACCACCGCCGCCTCTCCGTGCCACATGGATCTCCAGTTCATCACCGTCACTCCGACTGCCAGCAGGGCAAAGAACACCGTGTCGTACGGTTGTCCGTCGGGCCAGAGGGGATTGATCATCTGGAAATGGAACAGCACCGGAACCCAGAGACTGCCCCGGCATCGGTTGAAGAGAGTCGTCACGATGACGCTCAGTGCCACCGTTCCGAGGAAGAAGGCACCGAAGTTCCATGAGCTTTGCGGAGTTCCGCTCAAGACGAAGGCCGGCAGATGCCAGAGGCCCCAGATGCCTCCGAGAACGAGGGCCGCCTATCGACGAGGAAAAAGCTTGCGGTTGGCGTGTGGTCGACGAAAGCTGCTGCCCTCTCTAATTTTTCTCTCTAGTCTCTCTAATGGATTCCGAAACTGCTCTCCGCCTGCCCTCCCTTCTTGTGGGGGGGATTCTCTGCCTCCTCGTGGGGTCGGGGTGCTCGGTCTCACAGCCCGATCCCCGCCAGGAAATGTCGGAAATGGCTCCAGCAGACGGGTGGGATTCCCGGAGCGATCCAGGGGAGGTACCTGACGATTGGCTGGGGGCATTCGAAGATCCCGTTTTGATTGGCCTCGTCGAGGAGGCGCAAATCGCAAACCCGAATCTCGCTGCGACTGCTGCGGCATTGGCTTCGGCGGTTGCCCAGGCTCGCCAGGTGGACTCAGCTCTGTATCCCAGCCTTGATCTGGAGGCGGGTGCCCGGCAGACCCATCGCTTCGAACTGACGGAGAGGGACAAACTTCTCCAAATCGAGCAAAATGAGACCACGCTCGGCATCGGCCTCGCCCTGCAGTGGGAGCTGGATGTCTGGCAGCGGGTCTCCGACTCGGCCAAGGGCGCGGCCATGGCGGCCTCGGCCACCGCCGCCGATTATGCCTTCGCCCGGCAAAGCCTCGCCGCTCAGGTCGCGAAGGGCTGGTTTCAGGCCGTGACTAATAAACTCCAATTTGAACTGGCGACCCGGTTTGTCCAAAATTTTGAGGAGGCTTTTCGCATCGCCCAGGCACGTTTCGACGCTGGCGACGTTTCGGCACAGGACGTTTTCTCGGCCCGCGCTGATGTTGCCGCCGCCCGGCAGGCATCTCAGCAAGCCCTCTTCGCGACCCGCTCCTCAATCCGTGCCCTGGAGATTTTGCTCGGGCGTTACCCCGCTGCCGATCTTGCGCTCGCCGATTCGCTGGCCGCCGACCTGCCCCCAGTGCCAGCAGACCTTCCGTCGACCCTGCTCGAACGCCGCCCGGACCTGATCGCCGCCGACCGCGAGGTCGCTGCATCCTTTTATCTGGCCAAAGCCGCTGCTGCCGCACGTCTGCCCACGTTCTCCCTGACCGCCAATTACAATTCAAGTGCCGAGACTTTTGGAGACCTTTTCGATGCCTCGTCGATGCTGGCGAACCTGGGGATCAACCTCTTCCAGCCTCTTTTTGACGCCGGGTTGCTGAAAAACCGCTTCCTTCAGGCCGAGGCAGAACAGATGTCCTCCGTAGCCCAATACAAAGCAACAGCCCTGAACGCCTTCCAAGAAGTCGAGGATACCCTTAACCTCGAGTCGTCCCTGAAGGACCAGATCGAACAATTGAAAATCGCCTCCGATAACCTGGAAAATGCGGCCAAGGTCGCGCAAGTCCGCTATCGCGAGGGCGAGACCGACATGACCAGCTTTTTGGTGGTGCAACGGCAATCTCTCGACGCGCAATCCACTTTGATCCGCACCCGTGGCGCACTCCTGACTAATCGGGTTGATCTGTATCTTGCCCTCGGAGGCAATTTCGAGAAGGGGCCGATCAATGACTCCCCGTTACCCCCTCTTCTCCCTTCACAGAAGAACGAATCCACGAAGCAAAAATGAACCTTCGCCTCATTTCCTTTCTCCTCCTCGCTCTGGCTTTCCTGGTGGCAGGTTGCCAGGATAAGGCAGCACCCGCACCACCACCGCCGCCCACCGTCGGGGTGATTACGACGAAAGCGGAAAAGCTTCCTGTCTACCGGGAGATCGTCGCAACACTGCAAGGGACGGTCAATACGAAGATCCGCCCGAGGGTCCAGGGGTATCTACTGACCCAGGAATACGACGATGGATCACTGGTTCAAACAGGAGATCTCCTTTTCACCATCGATCCCGAACCCTTCGAAATCGCGGTGCAGAAGGCAGCCGCCGACGTCGCGCAAGCCGAGGCACAGCTCGTCAAGACCGAGCTCGATGTGGCCCGCGACCGCGAACTCATCAAGGCCGACGCCATCAGCCAGCGTCAGCTAGACAACACCATCCAGGCAGAGCAAGCGGCACAGGCCCAGGTCAAAGCCGCTCAGGCAGGACTGGCAAACGCCAAGCTGAATTTGGGCTACTGCCAGGTATACTCGCCCGTCACTGGCATCGCCGGAAAAGCACAGGGGGAAATCGGCGATCTGGTTGGCCCAACATCGACGCTCACCACGATTTCCAGCCTCGACCCGGTCCAGGTCGTCTTCTTCATTCCCGAAAAAGCCTACCTGGAACGAAGCGGCGATTTCCAAAAGGCTCTTTCCGTCCCCTACGAGAAGAGGCCTGAAAATCTCGAACTCATCCTCAGCGACGGAACCACCTTTGGCCACAAGGGCCGCCTCCAGTTTATCAATCGCCAGATCGAAGAGGGCACGGGCACGATCGGCCTCTATGCCCTCTTTCCCAATCCCGGAAGCGTTCTCCGCCCCGGCCAATACGTCAAAGTCCGCGGGCGGGTAAACACTCTTCCCGATGCGATCCTCATCCCGCAACGGGCCGTCAAGGAAACCCAGGGGATGTTCTCCGTCTTCATTGTCAACGCGGACAACACGGTGAGTTCTGTGTCCGTGGAGCTTGGCCTGACCCAAGGGAGCCAGGTCGTCATTACTTCGGGGCTAAAACCAGGCCAGACCGTCGTGGTCGAGGGAATACAGCGATTGAAAAACGGCCTCAAGGTTCAGGCCAAACCGTGGAGTCCCGACCAAACCACACCGACCGGCCTCACCGATACGAGCGACCCGAAGCCGGTTTCTGCTAGCAGCGATTCCGGTAAGTCAGGAGCGAGATCGTCGACGAGTCCGGGCAGCCCATCAAAAACAAAAGATCCTGCCGACCCAGCCGATTCTACCGGGTCCCCGTCAAAGTCCGAATGAGCGGCGTCAACGTCCGGCACCATGTATAAGTTTTTCATCAACCGCCCGATCGTCGCGATGGTCCTCTCCATCCTGACGGTTATCATCGGCCTCGTATCCATGACGATGCTGCCCGTTTCGCAGTACCCGGACATCGTCCCCCCGCAAATCAGCGTCAACGCATCCTATATCGGGGCGGACGCGATCACCGTAGAGGAATCCACCGCCCTGCCGATCGAACAACAAATGAGCGGCGTCGACGGGATGGAATACATGTCCTCAACCAGCTCAAATAACGGTTCGATGTCCCTGACGGTAACCTTCGATGTCGGCACGGACAGTAATACCGACCAAATTCTGACGCAGATGCGGGTCAGTCAGGCGGAATCGCAGGTACCACAACAAGTCCGCGACATGGGGATCACGGTCCGCAAGTCCCTCGCCTCTCCTCTCATTCTCTTCGCACTTACCTCCCCCGACGAAACATACGACAGCCTTTTCCTCACCAACTACGCGGTCATTAACCTCAACGACGCCTTTACCCGGATTCCCGGCGTGGCCAGCGTGACCATTTTCGGGGCGGGCCAATACGCGATGAGGATCTGGATCGACCCGAACGTACTCGCCAGCCGCAACATAACCGTTTCCGAGATTGTTCGAGCCATCCAGGACCAGAATACCGTAAACCCCGCCGGGACAATCGGGGGCGAACCGGTTCCCGAAGGGCAGGAATTCACCTACTCCGTGAGCGCCCAGGGTCGATTGACCGATCCCTCCGAGTTCGAGGACATCATAATCCGCGCCGAGGAAGACGGCTCAGTCGTCCGGGTCAAGGATGTCGCCCGGGTCGAACTCGGCTCGCAGAATTATACGGCAGTCGGCCTCTACAACGGCAAGCCAGCGGCGATCCTGGCCCTCTACCAGACCCCCGGAAGTAACGCTCTCGCTGCTGCCGATGCCGCGAAGAATCTGATGGAGGAGATGTCCCAGAGTTTCCCCGACGGGCTGGAGTACACGGTAGCACTCGACACGACGGAGGCAGTCACTGCCGGGATCGAGGAAATCCAGAAAACCCTGTTCGAAGCACTCATTCTCGTCGTGCTCGTGGTCTTCATCTTCCTGCAAGGCTGGCGGGCGACTCTCATCCCCCTCATTGCCGTACCGGTCTCGTTGATCGGCACCTTCATTTTCTTCCCAATTCTCGGGTTCTCGATCAATACCCTATCGCTCTTCGGCCTCGTCCTCGCGATCGGGCTGGTCGTGGACGATGCCATTGTGGTCGTCGAAGCGGTTGAGCGGTACATCGAGAAAGGGTTCGCGCCCAAGGAGGCCACCTTGCGCGCCATGAAGGATGTGAGCGGTCCAATCTTCGCGACGAGTATCGTCCTGGTCGCAGTTTTCGTGCCCACGATTTTCATCCCAGGCATTACCGGACAGCTCTATCAGCAGTTCGCCATTACCATCGCCATCTCCGTCCTGATCTCAACTTTCAACGCCCTGACACTGAGTCCCGCCCTTTCCGCCCTCCTCCTGCGTCCACGGAAAAAGACACGCGGCCCCCTCGGGTGGTTCTATGGCAAATTCAACAAGGGCTTTGACGGGGCGACCGAGGGCTACGTGAAGGTCTGCAGCGGACTGATTCGCAAGAGCATCCTCGCCGTCGGCGTGATCATCATCATCGGCGGCATGGGAGGCTTCAGTGCCGATCGCCTCGCCCCAGGATTCATCCCCGACGAGGACCAGGGCTACGCTTTCGCCGCCATCAGCCTTCCGCCCGCCTCCTCCCTCCAGCGGACCTCCGAGTCGGCCATGAACGTCGTCGACCTTGTGAAGGACATCCCCGGAGTCAAAGACGTCACCTCGGTCGCGGGCTTTAACCTCCTCTCTGGAGTCATGAACTCCTATAGCGGTTTCTTCTTCATCACACTCGACCCCTGGTCCGAACGCTATTCAAGCGAGAATCTCCGCGAGCAAAATATCAAGGCGGTTTTTGCCAACCTGAACAAAAAGCTGGCCGGCCTCGTCGAGGCACAGGGATTCGCTTTCCCCCCGCCCGCCATTCCCGGAATCGGCACCTCGGGCGGGGTTACCTTTATGCTCCAGGACAAAGGGGGTCGCTCACCGGAATTCCTCTCCGGGGAGACAGAGCGGTTCATCGAAGAGATCTCGAAAAGTCCGGAAATCCAACGGGCCTCGACCACGTTCTCCACCGATATCCCCCAGATCTACGTCGATGTCGATCGCGACAAGGTTCTAAAACAGGATGTCCCCCTTTCTTCAGTCTACCAAACACTCCAGGCCTTCATGGGCGGGGCGTTCGTGAACTACTTCAATCGCTTCGGTCGCCAGTGGCAGGTCTACCTCCAGTCAGAGGGGGAATTTCGCACTGATGTCCAGAATCTTGACCTCTTCTACGTCCGCAACAACAAGGGAGAAGCCGTTCCGCTCAGCACCTTTGCCAATGCCGAGCGGCGCATGGGACCCGAGTTCATCCAGCACTTCGATATCTTCCGCTCGGCCCAGATTAACGTCACCGCCGCCCCGGGCTATTCCACCGGCGCGGTGATGACCGTCCTCGAGGACACTTTCGACCGGGTGATGGATTCAACAATGGGATACAACTACAGCGGTATGTCGTATCAGGAAAAGAAAGCCGCCGAGGGTGTCCCGGCGTCCGCCATCTTCGGACTTTCGTTGATCTTTACCTTCCTCATCCTCGCCGCCCTTTACGAAAGCTGGTCCCTGCCCTTCAGTGTGCTTCTCAGCCTGCCAATCGCGGTGGGCGGAGCCTTTCTGTTCCTGATGATGCGCGGCATGGACAACAATATCTACGCACAGATCGGACTCGTCATGCTCATCGGGCTGGCCGCGAAGAACGCCATCCTCATCGTCGAGTTCGCCCGTGCCCAATACGAGGAAGAAGGCAAATCCATCCGCGATGCGGCCCTTGAGGCAGCCCGGCTGCGCCTGCGTCCGATCCTCATGACCTCTTTCGCCTTCATTCTCGGGTGTATGCCGCTCTACTTCTCACTCGGGGCCGGTATGGTCTCACGGCGGATTCTCGGCACTACCGTCATCGGGGGAATGCTTGCCGCCTCGGCAATCGCGATCTTCGTCATTCCCGCTATGTTCTACATTATCGAATCCATAGGACACCGGAAGAAGAACCCACCCGACGAATCCATCGCTTCTGATTTGCACTAACCCTCTCTCGCGATTTACTCTCCATCGTGGCGAGAAAATCAAACGGCAAACTTTGGGCGGAATTCGTCCGCAATGGTGCTTCCTCACCCCAAGCCATACCGTCCCTCCCCCAGCGTGTCGACCGAAGTCTGGCCGAAGGCCTCTTCCTCGGGGTCGACCCCAGCTTGCGGGGAACCGGTATTGCTGTCCTGGAGGCCAAGGGCAAGAAAGCCAGTCTCTTGCATTCGGAGGTTTTCCGCTTCCCCCCTTCCTGGAGAACCGAAAGCTGCATCGGTGAGATTTCTCGCCGGATCGACCAAATCCTCCAGACTTATCCCGTTGCCGTTGCCGCCGTTGAAGAGGCTATCTACGTCCAAAACTATCGGACTGCCCTGACTCTCGGGGCGGCACGGGGTGCCGCCATCGCCGCCATGGTGTTGCGGGGGGTCGAGATTCACGAGTACCCCCCCCTGAGAATCAAACAGGCGTTGGTCGGATACGGGCGCGCCAGCAAAGAACAAGTCCGCAGGACTTTGGTCCAAATGGTCTCCGGTGCCACCGAGAAGATTTCATTGGATGAGTCAGACGCAATCGCCACCGCAGTTTGTCATTGGTTGACCATCCAGCGAACCGTTTCCTCTCGCTAATGCTATGGCCGGAAAAGCTGAATGCCTTGTAATCGGTGGCGGAATCGGAGGACTGGCCGCTTCAATCCATCTTGCCGCTGCCGGTTACGCAGTGAAACTCCTCGAGAAAAACGATCACCTCGGTGGTAAATGTGACCGACTCGAGAAAGATGGATTTCACTTTGACCTAGGCCCTTCCGTTCTCACTCTGCCCTTTGTCCTCGACGAACTTTTCCAATCAGTCGGAAAAGACCGTCGCGATTATCTCGAGATCGAGCCAGTCGAGCCAGGATGCAGCTACTTCTTCAGCGACGGCTCCCGCTTCGACACCCCTGGAACCATGGAAGCTTTTGAGCAGGCGATCGCTGAGCACTTTCCGGGTGAGATCAACGGATTTCGCAGATTCCGCCGCTACATAACCCGCCTCTGGGAAGTGAGCGGCCCGGCATTTCTGTTTCATCCCCCAGGCTGGCAGGCCATCAAGTCGATTCCATGGACGAAGGCATTCCGCGCCCTGCCCGACTTCCTTCCCGGGAGAATGGAGCCGCGACTCAGGCGCTACTTTCGCGATCCCAGACTGATTCAGCTCTTTTCACGTTTTGCCACCTACAACGGATCCAGCCCCTTCCAAACCCCCGCGATCTTCAATGTGATCGCTTACGCCGAACTCGCTTTCGGATCGTGGCGGTGCCGTGGCGGGATGTATGCGTTGATCCGAGCATTAGCAGCCCTTGCTGAGGATCTCGGGGTTCAGATCCAAACCAGCACCGAAGTAGCCCAAATCCAATTCGACCCCAAAGGGCGGGCGACGGGAATCTCACTTCCCGACGGTTCCCACATGAAATCCCATGCCGTGGTTTGCAACCAGGACGCAGCCCAAGGTCTGGCCGGGACCCTCATGGCTGAACACTCCCTTCATCAAAAATGGTCCAAGCGAATCGAGTCAATGCAGGCTTCCAGTAGCGGATTCGTCCTTCTCGCCGCTCTCAAAAACCGACACCCCGACCTCTCCTGCCACAACGTCTTCTTCCCTGCGGACTATCGAACCGAATTTCAATCCCTCTTCAAGAAGCCTGAACCACTCGACGATCCGACCCTCTACATCTCCCGTCCATCGGCCAAAGAACCCAAACTGGCCCCCCCCGGCAAAGAAGGCTGGTTCATACTCGTCAATGCTCCCAGCTTGCAGAAATTCGCCAACTGGACCGAAAGCGATTATGCCAATAAGATCATGGACCGACTAAGCCAGCACTATCCAATAGCAGCCAATGAAATCGAATGGACACACCATCACGGTCCGCAATTCTTTGCCCAATCCTACCGCGCTTGGCACGGTTCCCTATACGGACCGAGTTCCAATCACTTGCGACAGGCCTTTTTCCGCTTCCAAAATCGCAACCAAAACTCTCCAGGAGTCTTCTTCGCCGGAGGATCCGCCCATCCCGGCGGTGGCATCCCCCTCGCACTTCTCAGCGGAAACTTCGCCGCCAGAGCCTGCATCTCCTTCCTACCCCCCCCGAAGTGACCGAAGACCCACTTCGCCAAAATCACCCCAAAATCCACACATATTCCTATTATTTATAGAACTGACCTATTATAGGGTTGACGGGTGGGCGGATTTTGGGGTGAACTTTTTGAATGGCTAAAAAACGAAAAAAATTACCAGACCACCTGAGTTACCACCACCTGATGAGTCGGACGGTGAACGGGGAGGTTTTGTTTGGAGAGGTGGAGAAGGAGGTTTTCCGGAAGATGATCTGGAAGGTGGCTGAGTTTTCCGGGGTGCGGGTAATCACCTATGCGGTGATGAATAACCATTTCCACCTTTTGGTGGAGGTGCCGGAGAAGGCGAAGGAGGTGTCGGATGAGGAGCTGGTGCGGCGGTATCGGCTGCTGTATCCACAGCCCACCCCCTGGCAGCCGATGAAGTGGGAGGTGCTGGAGCAGCACTTGAAGGCGAACCTCGGGGAGGGGCGGCAGTTGCGGGAGGAGCTGCTGTCGCGAATGCACGATGTCTCGGAGTTTATGAAGACGTTAAAACTGCGCTATTCGCTGTGGTTCAACCGGACGCACGAGCGCTTCGGTCCGCTGTGGTCGGCGCGGTTCAAGAGTTTGCTGGTAGAGGGGGAGTCGTGGGCGCTGCGGATGGTGGCGGCCTATATCGACCTGAATGCGGTGCGTGCGGGCCTGGTGACAGACCCGAAGGACTATCGCTTTTGCGGATACGGGGAGGCGGTGGGCGGCGGGCAGCTGGCCCAGAAGGGCCTGGCGGTGCTGGACCGGAGTTTGAGCGGTTATCGGCAGACCTTGTTTGGCGTGGGCGTGGAGGAGAAGGACGGGAAGATGTCGATCTCGCCCGAGGAGGCCTCGCAGGTGCTGAAGGCGAAGGGGAAGCTTCCCTTGGCCGTCTTGCTGCGGGGCAAGGTGTTGTACTTTGTGGACGGGATGATCCTTGGCTCGGAGAGCTTTGTGAAGGAGCAGTTGGCAAAAGATCCCCCTGGGAAGCGGGAGCCGAAGGCGCACCCGATGGAAGGAGGCAACTGGAGAGGGCTTGCGGTGGCGAAGGGGATTCGGAAGAAACTGTTCGGATAGGAGAGAAGCAAACCACTTTGCTCCGGCGTTTCGAGTGAGGTTCGGGGATAACGCCACCCCTGTAAATCCATAGGCAATTGGGAGGCGGTCTTTCCGATAAAAGGACCGTCAATGCTGTCCATCACTCTGCACGAAGGTCGCCAAGGCGAAGAACCTGTTCGATCAGAAAATCGCTATCGTCTTTCCCATAAATCGGACAAAATGGGCTACTATCTTGTAACAGCTTTTCTTTCGATAGGGGTAGGGATGGCGGGATTAACCGCCACCCCTCCCTCCGAA
>CAZWFJ010000128.1:0-12644 GCA_964633135.1 uncultured Puniceicoccaceae bacterium
TGGGAGATCTTCCCGAACCGGAATCCACCCACGAATTTTTCTGAAGAGGCAAAACTTTTTCGAGAACGTCCAGCCTTTTATAATAAAATTCTTTTCATCAGCTTTTTAGATGTCGCTTTTCATGGGCGATGGTTGAAGGGGATCGGGAGCTTGGTGTTTAGCGTGAATCTTCCCCGGGTGGCGGCCAGCGTCTCGAGACGTTTGTAGAAGAACGCTTCGGAGGCGCTGCGGGCGCAGTTGGTTTCGGCGGGGGTTGCCGCCTGCACGAAGAGCTGCGCCAGTGGTTCGTCGACACCGTCGCGGATCAGTCGTTTGACACTGCCAGTGTAGTCCTTCTTCCAGCACGGGTCCACGGGCAAGGGAACTTCCGTCGGCCAGCCGGGGATGGCACTGGCGGGGAGCAGGATCGTATAGCCCACCGCCTCGTAGCCCCGGCAGCGTTTGTCGAACATGCGGGCAAGCATGGCCACTTCGAGATCGGCGTAGTCGTAGACCTGAACGACCTTCTTGCCGTCGTGCAGACGGTGGAGTCGGCCGACGTATTGCGCCACGGTTCCCTGCCAGGAGACGGGCATGGCGATAAAGAGCGTATCGAGCCTCGGACAGTCGAACCCCTCGCCGATGTAGCGACCGGTTGCGAGAATCACGACGGGCTTCTTCCTCTTGTGGTCCAGCGATTCCATGGCCTCGGCCATCCGGCCTTTGCTCAATCCTCCTTGTAGAACGACGGTTTCCAGTTCGGTGTCTCTGAGGGCTTTCTCCAGAAGGTGCAGATGCTCGGTGCGCTCCGTCAACAGGAGGGGATGCCGCCCGTCCCGGATTGCTTCCCGGATATCGCCGACGATCATGGCATTGCGCGGGTCACTGGCGATCAGTGCTCGGGTGATCTCTTGAAACTCCGCGCGGGCGTCGTCTTCGGGTTCATAGACGGGCCGGAAGGCGGTCGGGCGCACGATCACCTGATGCCGGAAGGGTCGAGCTTTGGCTTGGTCTTTCGCGTTGACGGTATGTCTCACCGGGCCGCACTGCATGAAAATGATCGGGTGGTGCCCGTCCTTGCGCTGGACTGTGGCGGAGAGGCCGAGGACGTATTTGGCCTTGGCCTGGCTGGTGGCCCGCTCGAAACTCCGGGCCGACAGGTGATGGCACTCGTCGACGATGATGTGGCCGTAGTCGGCGATCCGGTCGTCCACCTCATCTTTGCGGACAAGGCTCTGAATGAGAGCGATGTCGATCTGGCCGCGCAGTTTGCGCCGTCCTCCTCCGAGCCGTCCGATGGACGTTCGCGGGAAGTCGAGAAAATCCGCCAGCCGCTCGGCCCATTGCTCCATCAGTTGTTTGCGGTGGACCAGAACGAGGGTGTTGCATCCTCGCCGGGCGATCATCCAGGCCGCCAATACCGTTTTCCCGAACGCGGTGGTGGCCGAGAGCACGCCGTTCTCGTGCGAGAGCATGGCGCGGGCGGCGGTGATTTGCTCGGGCCGCAAGCTTCCCTTGAATTCGCACGCCAGCGGAGTTCCCCTGGTGCGGAGGTCTTTCATGTGGTAGCGAACTTTGTGGCGGCGCATCAAGGCCTTGCACTCGTCGAGGCAACCGCGGGGCAGTGCGATGTGTTCGGGGTGTTCTTCCGCGCAGGCGATGATCCTCGGCTTATCGAAAGTGGGCAGCCGCATGGCCTGTGCTTTGTGGAATTCCGGATTCTGGAAGGCGGCGAGTTGCAGGAGGTGGTTGCGGAAAGCCGGGGGAAGATCGGCCTTGGGAATGAAAATCCGGTTGCTCAGGACGATCTCGAGTCGCGGTAAACCGGAAGTGTCGATCTCGGATTCTTTTCTTCTGCCGGAAGGGGGAGTCTTCCACGGCTCGAGCGCAAACTCATCGCTGGGAGGGACGCGGATCGGAAGAATTCGGTTGGAGCGGGCCGCGTTCTCGACGATGCCGGTGACCGTCGATGGAGCAATCTTTCGGATCTTTCCCAGAAATGCCCATTGGTCGGCATAGGGTTCGAAATTTTTATCCAGGAAGACGGAGTTTCCCTTGTCCCTCGGTTCTTTTTGGAGGGGGAGTGCGATGAGGTTGCCGAAACCTCCCTTGGGAAGCGTATCCTGATTCGGAAACATCCGGTCGTAGGAGTCGAGGCCGATCTCCGGGCGTCGTTCAATGGCCTCGGTCAGCAGGTGTGCGGCGAGCCGCCGTGCTTGTACGGCGGGGATGCTTTGCTCGAAGAAAAACCACAAGTGGGCACCTT
Source organism: uncultured Puniceicoccaceae bacterium (assembly GCA_964633135.1). Classification (GTDB taxonomy): domain Bacteria; phylum Verrucomicrobiota; class Verrucomicrobiia; order Opitutales; family Puniceicoccaceae; genus Puniceicoccus. The sequence goes on from CAZWFJ010000128.1 coordinate 2,246, forward strand.
TCCCGGATCGGGAGCGCTCCAGAGCACGGGGAAGGCCCAGTTCTTTCACGACGGTTGCGAGAATACCTGCGTCGTCCTCCCAACCCTCGCCGTCGAAATCCAGTGCAAGGAAGTGGCAGCTTTCGTCGAGCAGCATGGGATAGACGCCCATGGTGAAGGGGTTGCCCTTTGGGTCGCGACCGGACAGATGCTGACGGATCGTGTCATCGCCAACCGGAATCCAATCCTGGTGGGGGCAATTCGAGCACTTGATGCGGGGTTTTTCGCAAATGCCGCGCACCCACTCGTTCCCGCAGGCAGGGGAGTAGCCCGCGCGCCCGGTCCGGGCACTCTCGAAGCGCTGCGGGTAAACATCCGTGCGCCCGCGAAAGAGCGAACGGAAACGGGCGATCTTCTCTTCGGGCAGGGAGCGGTGGTTCAGCGGGTTGGGCGTGCCTGCCGTGGACATGAGAATGTTTCCGGGTTTCTCCAAATCGAATGACTCCCTCCTTCTCGTGCAAGGATGCACCCATTGGAGCGTAGATGGGCGAGAAGGGCAGCTCGCTTCACGTCGACAACCGTTCAAGGCGCTCACCTCGCCCGAGACTAGCCGCTGCCACCTCTCGGCGGTAGGCTAGAACCTCTTCGGTCGCCGAATACAGATTCGCCAAGCTTTCCTCTACCGTTTCGCCTTGGCCGTTGGCTTCGGGAAACTCAACCGAGCTGGCAGCAAACCCCGACTCACCCTCGACCGAGCAATCGTGAATCAATGCAGTAATATCCATGGCAGGGTAATAGCATCAATTGTGCAAAAAAGTCGATTACAAAGGGTGATTCCGCCTGCGATTGGGTGCCTTTCAATCCACGAAGTAAACTCAGGGGTTTGCGAAAACACACGACTCTACGATTCTCGCAGCACCCTGTGGTAGTCGGTTCCGAGCGGGGCGACATCAACAACTTGCTCCGGCCCATCCAGCCCCTCGGCCACCCCAACGCAGGGCGTGAGACAAGCTCACACTACCGCAAAAGATGAATCGGATTTTAAATCTACCCCGTAAATTGAATTGCATGGCAAGACTTCATTCTGCGTCGGGAAAGGACGCATCAATCCTGTCCAATCCTTCGCGGGTTTCCGCGATCCACTCCTTCACGACTTTGATGGGCGGGCTGGCGCATTCGCCAGACTCAACTTTCTGGGCCAGATCACTAGAGTGATCCGCTACACCTTTAGCCAAAGCAGACAACAAAAAGACGACATCGGCCCAATGGCATTTTTCGGAGAAAATCGTCTTCTCCTCTCTGTCTTTCAATTCAAGGTTAAGGAGCGGCCAATGGGGTGGTCCGAATCCGACCAGAAGGGGTGTCACGCTGACGGAATGGATAGTAACGTCGGCAAGGCCGTCCGGCTTCCATCGTTCGCGCATACCTTCCTGAAGGGCTTGCTCGAACAGGGGATGTTCTGGCAATCTCGGAAAATTTTCCCGGACAATTTTTCTGGTTTTCTCCAAGGTTTTTGGGTCGAGCCGTGTCTGCAGCATGGATGACCCTTTGGTGGGGTGGTCGGAGAGTAAGTCGCGCGCCGCAACGAGGAGAGGAAAGGGCACGGAAGCCTTGAATTCCTCCCAATTGGCCGACGGGTTTTCGACGATCTCCTTTGCGGCGAGAAGACCGGCTTCATCGGCAAAACCCAAAAGTTCGAGAATATTTTTATCCGTAGGTTCCATAAGTGAGCAATGGCCAGTTCTCGGGTTTGCGATAACTTCTGGGGAAACTGATTACATTTTGGACAGGGTTCTTAAAGATATCATGGTCAGAGATGTATTCCGAACATTTCCCCCTAAACCCATAGTCGGATTTTTCAGAAAGGCCCAGTAGATCGACAAGCGAATTTTTTTCACTGATAATTTCCCGGGGAGTGACGTAACTTTGGTAAGGCTTGGGGACGGAATCTGCAAATCGACGAACCCTGGCGATTCTCGAATGCTTCATCGTTTCTCTGATAGGCTCAAAACAACCGTGGTGCGCGAAAGCGATCTTGAGTTTCCCAGCCTGATCTTTGCGTAGAAAGGAGGCGGTCAAAAGGTCGGCGTTCACCTTCCAGCCACCGTGGATCTTTCGACTCCAGATATCCAACAAGTCTCGTGCGAGATCGAAAGAAGCTCCCTTGATCGTCAAAAGCGCGGTGAACGCAAAGGCACAGGTCTCTTCCTTTCGTAAAAGGGCGCGCCAAAGCACCGCATCTTCTTCGCGGGTCCGATACCGGAGGGCAGCCCTTGCCAAGGGGACGACATCTTCTTTGGACCTCAGGTCTTCTTCGATGCCACAAGTCAATGCGGCCTTGACAACTGGCTCGAGTTCTTCGGGAGCTGTTCGGTCAATAACATTTGCCCAGCGGTCGAGGGAACTGAAATCGGTTTTCGTCTCCGATCCTAGGGATTCGATGATGCGGACACCAAAGATCTTCAGCGCGTTTACTATGGCCGCCCGCCGCTCTCTAGGCAGGGTTCGGTCCTCCAGCATTTCAACAAGAATGTCCTCCGGGCGTTCATCGGCCCGGTCGCCTCCCAGAAAGAAAGGACCATGACCCTCCTGCAGTCGCCGAACGACCCATTGCTGGAGGTCGTCTGGAGACATCTGCTCGGGATGGGGTTCGATGCTTGTCGTTCCGTTCATATGCTTTAGGTAATGGAGGAAATCCGAACTTGGTTCACTTTGCAAGAGCGGTGAATCGCTTCCGGAAGGCCGTCTTCGTGCTTGGATGAATCCAAGGGCTGGGTGCGCCCGTGCGGTGCGAAGCAGTCTTGCGTCGGGCGGAAGGGCGGGTGGTCGATACCGTCAGTCACACGGGGACATGCAGAGCTTCGGTCAATTGTTGTCTGTCAAAGGTCACGAGAACAGCACACCCTTGTTTCCGGATTGCATCGACAAGGTGAGGGAGGCCCAGTTTCATTGCGAGAGGAAGTGCCGACTGGGTTGACGAATCCTCCTCCGCAACCCATGCAATGCCCCCTGGCCTTCCGATTGAAGCAGCTCTTGTTTCCCAAGCCTGCACGATATCCTGCAATTCTTCCGGGGTGGACAGCTCCAGGGAGGAGAGTGCCAGGCCACTTTGGTCTGCAAATTCTTCGTCCAGATAACGAACGCCCGCTGCAGTGATCAACCTGCTGATCTTGAGAAAACGGTCGCTTGGTACCCTTTCTCCTTTGCAGAAAAGATCTCCGTCGTTCGGGTCTTTCTCGGAAGAAACCGCCCTCGAAGCGATCACACGTCCTTCTAAGGCCGATGTCGGCTGTCCCGCCTCTCTTATCCTTTCGAAAAACTCCCGCTCGGTTGCATCGTCCAGGCACTTCTCATCCCGGATGTTTTTGAGGACCTGCTGCGCGTCGGAATTGCCCTCTTTCATGGTCTTTTCCCATGCCTCGCATGATTGCGGAATTTTCATTGCCTGATCATTCTACAATGCTCGATGACTGTGGTCTTTTCTCGATCTCATCCGCCGCAGCTTCCGCCTCCTGTGCGGCTTTTTTGAACGGGGCCACCTCTTCGTGGAGGCCGGCGGTGAGGAGGGCCTCGGCGGCGCGGCGTTTTTGGGCGGCGGTTTCGCGGAGTTCTTTGATGCGGGCGCGCTCTTCGGCGGTGAGAGGGGGAGGGAGATCCGCGCCTTCCTCGGCTAGCAACGGGCGTGTGGCGCGCGTATGGATGCTGATCATGCCCGCTGCTTTCAAGTTCTGCAGGGCCTCCCAGGTGGCGGAATCGATGACCTGGAGGGTGGGTTTATCTTTTTGCCAGGGGTTGGACTTGAAGAGTTCTTCGAGGGTCGGCTTGTCGGCGGCGTTCGTGTTTCGGATGACGGCCATGAGGACGGGCGTATCGGAATCCGGCATCCATGCCTCGTGGCAATCGACCAGGCGCGAGCCGAGCCGGTTTTTGGCGTGCTCCGCGAAGTGGGCGGCCGGGTCGCTCGGAGGAGCGGGCGAGGACGGTGGACTGGCGGGTCCTTTCGCCATGACTTGCTCGAGTCGTTTGAGGAAAACCTGCCGTCCGCTCTTGAGGGTCATCTTGTCGAGTTCGCCGTAGCCGTCGAGAACCCCGTCGGCCAGTTCCTTCTTCTGGGCCAGGCTGGCGAGCATGCCGTGCTCAATGGTCTTCTCGGCGACCAGGTTGACCACGGTAACGGGACGGCTCTGGTTTTTCCTCCAGGCCCGGGCGATTCGTTGTTCGAGCTTGGCGGGATTCCAGGGGAGGTCGCAGTTGATGACGACGCTCGCGTTCTGGAGATTGAGACCAACGCCGCCGGAGTCCGTACTGAAAAAAATGCGACAATTCGGATCCTGGCGGAAGGCAAGGATCTCGGCCCGCCGCTTTTTCTGGGGCACGGAGCCGGTGTGCCAGGCGTAGCCGATGCCCATTTTGTCGGCGAGTTCCCGTCCGCGCTCGAGCATGCCGACCCATTCGGAGAAAATGATGACCTTCACGTCGGGGTCTTCCAGGCACTCGTCGAGCACGCCTTCGAGCTCCTGGAGCTTGGGGCATTCGCGGGAAGGGTTGTTTTTGATGATGCCGGGGGAGTCGCAGATCATCCGCATCAGGCTGAGCAGTATCATGAGCCGATCCTGCTCTTTCGGGGTAAGGGGGCGTCTCTTGGCTTTGGCCATGAGTTCGGCGACGCCGCGTTCGTGGTCTGCATACTCGTCGCGCATCTTCCTTGTGAGCGACACGAAGAGAGTCCGGTCGGTGCGGTCGGGCAGCTCCGTTTCGACTTGGACTTTTCGCCGACGCAGAAGAACCGGCTCGACCTTGGAGCGGAGTTTGGCGAGGTTTTTATAGCCTTTCGGGCGACCCCGCTCGTCGAGTTCGTAATATTCCCGGTTGAAGCGGAAGAGGGAGCCGAGGAGGCCGGGGTCCAGAAAATCGACGATGGATTTCAGCTCGTCGATGCGGTTCTCGAGGGGGGTGCCGGTGAGAACGAAGGCGTAGCGGCTTTCGAGCCGCTTCACGGCCTGCGCGGTTTTGCTCGACCAGTTCTTGATGCGTTGGGCTTCGTCGAGGACGATGACGTCGGGGCGGAGGGATTCGTTCACGTCCAGGCTGTCGCGGAGGATCTGCTCGTAATTGCAGATCGTAAAGAAGGGCGGATTCGGATCCCGGTAGATCTCGGCCCGGCGGGTGCGTCCGCCGAAAACGAGTCGCTGCGGAAGCGTGGTGAACCGGCCGATCTGCTCCTCCCATTCGGTCTTGAGGGAAGCCGGCGTAACGACCAGAACCCGTCGGACTTTCCTGAGATGATGGAGCAGGGCGCAGGCGGCGATGGCCTGGATGGTCTTCCCCAGCCCCATCTCATCGGCGAGGAGAGCGCGCTCCTTGAAGGCGAGGTGGAGCATGCCTTCACGCTGGTAGGGGAACAGGGGGCTGAGAGTCACATGCTCGGGGTGGCGACCCTCGATGACGCCGGTCTCGTAGTCGCGTCGGCTGGCCACCCGGTCGCTTTCGATCCGCAGCTTCTCGAGCCACGGAAACACCTGTTGCGAGAGACGGACCTTTCGCGAGCGTGAGGACGACAGCTTCTCGACCACCTCGCCGGCGTCGAATTCCGGACGTTGTAGGCCGTCCTCGTCAAAATAGGAACGTAGGGTTTGGGGGAGGTGTGAAAGGTTTCTCTCGACGACCAAACGGTTCCGACTCGGGTCGGGAACGATGTCGATGTTGGGGGAGCCTTCGGCTTTGGCTGCGGCCAGGGCGCGCCGCTGCTTCTTGCTCAAGTGCAGCAGGGTGGCCTCGACGTGTTTGCAGGTTCCGAGGCCGTTGATGAGGAAGTCTTTACAGGTGCAGTCGAAAGCCCTGTCTGTAACATCCCTGATCTCGACCGAGTAGCGGAGTCCGCTGGGGGAACGGACCCGGAAACGGGAAAAGACCGGTTCTCCGGGGTGCTCGTTCGTTATGTGAAAGACTTCCTCTTCGGCGCGGAGGCGTCGTTTGAGGAGTTCCTGCTCGTCGGTGGTTCGCCAGTCGGTGGCGGCAGGAAGTCCGGCGGTTTTCCGTGCGGCTTTTTTTGGGGGTCGGGTTCGGGCTGTGGGCATTGAAACACTGAAAGGATTTTCCGCAGAGGATTCACGCGAAAAATTTTCGTTCTTTGCCCTTTCTCACGGATCGCCTCCTAAACCTCTGCCGTTTGGGAGGGGGCCCTTCTCTTCAATCAGTCAAAGCGAACAAACGGGGCCAGGTCTTCGATGGTCTTGCGCCCGATTCCAGAAACGCGGCCTAGGTCTGGGGCCGAGGTGAACGGGGAGCGGTTCCTCTCCTGAATCATTCGCTCTGCGATGACCGGTCCGATACCCGGCAGTCGTTCCAAATCGTCTTGCTCCGCTTCATTGACGTTGATCGGGTCGGCTTCCGTAACGGATGGCACCTGGTCAATCGAGGCGCGCAACTCCGGATCCCCGAGGCGATCCACCAGGCGTTCTTCGGGGAGGGCATCCCAATCGGTAAAGGCCCAGGCCCCGCGCCGGGATCCCGCCGCGAGTAGTTCGAGGTCTTGCATGCGTGTCTCCGCCTCCTTCTGATGGAGGTCGTCGGGGGTGCGGCGGTAGACCCCCACAGCTCGAGCGAGACCGTTGCGCACGAGTTCCGCAGCCAGGCTCCGGTTTCCAGATGTGATCACAAAGGCATAGATCCGATCACTTTCGGGTCCTCCGCGGGCGTCCGCATGGGCGGTGTAAATCGAGAACGGTTCTTCGAGAGCTCTCTTCGTGAACTGGGCTGCCTCGTCTGCCAGCTCCTTCGCCTTTGCGATCGAAGATTGGGCCGATCCACCGTATTCCGAGATGCCGAAATAGCGCCGCTGCGCCCGAAGGCGGCGTGCCTGGGATTCGTTGGGAATGTTCTTTTCAATGCAATCCGCTTCGTAAAGGCGGACGGTGACTTGCTGCCCGTTGGGTAGCTCGACGAGAAAACTGTCTCCGTCGTTCCATTCGGAGTCGATGTACCGGCACTCCGGATAGTGGGTGAGGCCCGTCAGCGGATTGGCCTGGTAGCTGGTTTCGGCGGTCGCGGGTAGTGCGGCCAGCAATACCAGGAGTAGTATCCGGACAGAAGGAACAGAGAGGAAGTGGATCGGTTTCATTTTGGGAAGGTTGCCATTCAAAGTTATTCTTGGCAATGGAGTCAAGGAAGGGTCGAACTTTCAGAGACCGTTGAATGGACATCCACCGCCTGCTGTCCCCCGGGGATCGTCCGATCCGGCCTTCGGGGGCAGGAGGAGCGGAAGATTTCTGCGTGTAGGCAAAGGCGTCGAAGCGCGGTCCGCTCTGAAGTTAGCTTGTGATCTGGATCGTTACGGTGCAGCTTTTTCTATGGGTGTTCAAAGCTGTTCTCCAAGCTAACCGCCATTCCCAAGCCTGTCTGCTTTCGACCCCGAACCATTGCTTAGCCGAGCACCATTCCCCACTGTGGCAGGATGGCTTCAGCCTTCCTGGTATTTTTTGCGCAGCTGGTCGACCACGCTCGGATCGGCGAGGGTGGTGACGTTCCCAAGGGCCTTGCCTTCGGCGATATCACGGAGCAAGCGGCGCATGATTTTGCCGGAGCGGGTCTTGGGGAGGTCGCCGGAGAAAACCAGTTTCTCCGGGACCGCAAATTTCCCGATGCTCTTGACGACGAGATCGATCAACTCCTTTTCCAGGGCTTCGCTGGCGGTGATTCCTTCCCGCACGGTGACAAAGGCCACGAGTCCCTGGCCCTTGATTTCGTGGGCGACGCCGATTACGGCGGACTCGGCCACGGACGGGTGCTCTACGAAAACACTCTCCAGCTCGGCGGTGCCAATTCGGTGTCCCGAGACATTCACCACGTCATCGACGCGGCCCAAAATCCAGAAATAGTCTTCGTCGTCGATACGGGCACCATCCCCGGGGAAGTAGTATTTTCCGTCCCACTTGCACCAGTAGGTGTCCTTAAATCGTTGCGGGTCGCCATAGATTCCCCGTAGGATTCCGGGCCAGGGCTTGCGGATGGCAAGGATCCCGGCGTTTTGCTCGTTGCCGTCATCGTCGAGCACGGCGGCCTCGATCCCGAACAGGGGCAGGGTGGCACTTCCCGGCTTGGTGGGGGTGGCTCCTGGCAAAGGGGAGAGGAGGATGCCGCCGGTTTCGGTTTGCCACCAGGTATCGACGATGGGGCAACGCTCAGCACCGATAAATTTGTGATACCAGATCCATGCCTCGGGGTTGATCGGTTCGCCGACCGTGCCAAGGAGTCGCAGAGAGGAGAGGTCCCTGGCTTGCGGCCATTTTTCGCCCCACTTCATAAACGCGCGAATGGCAGTCGGAGCTGTGTAGAAGATGGTCACGCCGTATTTCTCCACAATATCCCAAAAGCGACCATTGTCCGGCGCATTGGGCGCCCCCTCGTAGAGAACGATACTGGCTCCATTCTGGAGGGGGCCGTAGAGGATATAGCTGTGGCCGGTAATCCAGCCGATGTCGGCCGTGCACCAATAGACATCGTCGGGCCGAAGATCAAAAACGGTTTTGGCAGTCTGGTAGGTATAGACCATATAGCCACCTACAGTGTGAATAATGCCCTTAGGCTTACCGGTTGTGCCGCTGGTGTAGAGGAGGAAGAGCATGTCCTCGGAGTCCAGTTGCTCGGGTTCGCAGTGAATCGGTTGGTCCTGAACCAAGCGATGATACCAATGGTCGCGGCCTTCCTTGATCCGGCAGGGGAAGGGGTCTCCGTGCCCGCGCTTTACGACGATCACATCCTGAATCCCGGCCACCCCGTCCACAGCCTCGTCCACGATGGATTTCAGGTTGAGAATTTGTCCCCGGCGCCAGCCGCCATCGGCAGTGATCACACAGCGCGCCCCGCAGTCCATCACTCGATCCCGGATCGAATTTGCGGAGAAACCCGCGAAGATAACGGTATGGACCGCCCCGATCCGGGCACAGGCCAGGGTCGCGATGGCCAATTCCGGAATCATGGGCAGGTAGAGGGCGATTCGGTCGCCCTTGCCGATGCCGAGTGATTTGAGGGCGTTGGCGAATCGGTTTACCTCCCGGTAGAGGTCGAAATAGGTCATCACACGGGAGTCCCCTGGTTCGCCCTCCCATATCAGGGCCGCTTTATTGCGATCTCCGTTTTCGATATGGCGATCAATGCAGTTGTAGGCGAGATTCGTCTTTCCGCCCTCAAACCATTGGAAAAAGGGCTTTTCCTCCTCGTTGAGCACGCGGTCCCAAGGCTTGAACCAATGCAGCTCCGAGGCAACTCCGGCCCAGTAGGACTCAGGGTCTTCGATGCTGCGCTGGTACTCCGCCCGGTATTCTTCCATGGATCGGATCCCGGCCTTCGCGACGAATTCAGGATGGGGTGGGAAGCTGCGATTCTCATGGGATACGCTTTCCAGAAGGTTTTGGATCGATTCGCTCATATTTTTTGGGGTTGGGATAGATTTTCTTGATCAGTAAATTTGACAGAGAGAATTAGCATAGCTAACTCAAGGGGAGGTTGGGCAAAGGTTCAACCGGAAATCTATTCTGAATCAGCCATGAAAAAAATTGTTTCTCTCGCAATCCTCTTCTCCCTCGCCTTGGTGTTGCCAACCGCAGCCGCGACCAAAACCTTCAAGGCGGATCCGGCACATTCGAGCGTGACCTTCAAAATCCGGCACTTCTTCACGACCGTTCCGGGTTCGTTTGGTGAGTTCGACTCCACGATCGTCTACGATCAAGAAGACGTTTCGAAAAGCAGTGCGTCCGCCACGGTCAAGGTGGGTAGCGTCGATACCAACAACGACAAGCGCGATAACCATCTCACGAATGAGGATTTCTTCCATGTCGACGAAAATCCGGAGATTACCTTCGAGTCCACCTCGTGGGCGAAGACCGGTGAGAACCAGTTCACCGTGACCGGAAATCTGTCCATGGCCGGGCAAACAAAGGAGATCACTCTGGATGCGACGCTCCTCGGCATCAAGGAAAACAACAACGGAGTCCTTGTCTCCGGGTGGGAGGTTAAAACGACACTGGACCGGACCGATTGGGGAGTCAGCTATGGCCAGGGAATCGTCGGCAACGAAGTCACCATTGAAATCTTCTTGCAGGCACCCGAGGCCTGAAACTTTCTGCCTGGAAGCAGGCAGGCACTAGATAACTCGTCTCATTAAGTCCGGCAGCGGGACCTCTCGCTGCCGGGCTTTTTTGTGTAACAGTTTTTCTTTCGTAGTCGGACCGGCTCTGGACCTTCGAAGCCTTGGCGAAGTCGGTTGTCGTCCGATCCCTTTCGGCTCAATCATCGCTTTGGGGGCCGAGGGCCAAGGCCACCCGACTACGCTTTGATACGAAATTGATTTTGTTACAAGATACTAGCTAGCTTCAGAGATCCTGACTCCTGGTAATCAAGAAAGCGTGATTTATTGTCCGAG
>CAZWFJ010000129.1:0-12554 GCA_964633135.1 uncultured Puniceicoccaceae bacterium
CCTCCTTCTCCACATCTCCAAACAAAACCTCCCCATTCACCGTCCGGCTCATCAGATGGTAGTAACTCAGGAGGTCCGATACCTTTTTTCGTTTCTTAGCCATGCCCCCAAAATCCAGAATTGGCGGAATTTGTCAAATATTTTAGGACGGTGCTATCAAATTTTAATATTATTCTGGTGTTTTGCCGATTTTGCCTGTTAGAAAAATCGCATTGGGGAGGAGCATCCGCTTGAGTCCCCAGGAAGAATTATGAAAAACCTCAAACTAGCAATTTTCGGCTGTGGAGATTTTCTCCGCTGGCAATCAGCCGACCTGAAAAGAAGCACCCTTGTGCAAGTGACTGCCCTCTTCGACCCGGATTCGAAGCGGGCGGAGAAGTTTGCCACTGAGTTGGGGGGTGCTGCTGTTACGAACAGCGATGCCGTGTTTGCGGATCCGGAGGTCGATGCTGTGGCCCTTTTTGTTCCGCCATGGATTCGCAAGCCTCTGCTGCTCAAAGCAGCGGCGGCGGGCAAGCACGTCATTGCAACCAAGCCGCTCGGAGCGTTTGGAAAAGATTGTGACGAAATGATTGCTGCAGCGGACGAGGCCGGGATCAAAGCCGGCGTCATCTACTCCCGCACCGGCGATCCCGGGGTTGAGGCGATAAAGGATATTTTGGAGACGGGCGAATACGGGAGACTGGCCCTTTACCGGCACGACTGGCTTCACGCCTACCCTCAGTGGAACGACTGGGCGACGGATCCTGAGAAGAACGGCGGCCCCTTTATGGATGCGATGATCCACAACCTCAACGCCGCCTGCTATCTCATGGGCCGTCCCGTGATTGAGTCGACTTTCTTCAGTGACCGACTCGCCCATCCCGAGTTGAAGTGCGCTGACACGGAATCCATGGTCGTTCGCTTCGAGGGCAACGGCCTGGCAAATTGCTTTATCAGCTGGGCTGCGGATCTGGCGAGCAACGACACCTCCGGCAATAACCGCGAGCACATTGATCTCTTCTACTGCATCACGGATAAAGGCTACCACCTCAGTCGAGTTGAGCAGGAAGGAAGTGAGCACATTCGGATTTCCCGCGAGGGCCGGGTTGAACAGCTTCCCGTTTCGGCTCCTACCCAGACAGCCTACGACGCGTTCGCGGTCCACTGTGAGGGAGGCCCCTTCCCCCGGGTCCTCGCCACGTTAGAAGAAGCCGCACGCGACATTCGCCTGGTGCGACGGGAGGAGATCTAGAAAGCCTCGGTTTGGATGCTGGCAATTGACCACAGGCTCGCTTTGTTGGGAGGCTCGCAAGATCGCCCACGGAAGGGCCTGCTTTGAGTTTGGATGATCGCTTTCGAAGAGATGGGGTGAGGATGAGCCAGAAAACCGAATGGCTGATTCGCTTTATCCGAGTGGAAATCCTCCGCCAGATGCTGGAGTCCTGCGTATGCGTATCCTTTTGCAGAAAATAACGAGATCACGCGGGTCTAAAGCGACTTTTCTCCGTTTCGCTGCGGTCGGCGGAACCATCTCCCTCATCGACGCCGGACTTCTTTATCTATTTCTGGCGCTTGGCGCGAACGTCTATTTGGGCCGTTTGATTTCCTATACGGTTGCGATGACCGTCGGCTATATTCTCAATCGGTATTTCACCTTCCACCACCTCGAATCGGGTCGGGTTCTCTGGCATCGCCTTCTCCGCCATTACAGTGTACATGGCCTCGGCGGGATATTGAACTTCGCTGTTTTCTCCCTTGTATTGACCCTTGGACAAAAAATGGGCGGCCAAGTCGCGGCTTCGGCCACTCTTCCTCTCATCGGCGTCTGGATCGGGGGCATTGCGGGACTTTTCTTCAATTATTTCTTCTCGCGGCGAGTGGTTTTCGACCGGTAACGTCGATTGCCCATGCTATTGGCCTTTTTCAGAAGTTTGCTTCTCCATTTTGCCTGGTGGATCCGGTCATTTCTTCCAGGAAAATACGGAAGCACCTCGCTGAATCTTCGGCGCATGATATTTCTGCTTTTTCTTTATCCCGCATTTCTCGCCGTACAACTGATTCATTGGATTGGCTTCCTTCTGGACTCCATTTTTTTTCGAGGGGATCGAAAAGCAGTGATCAAAGCACCGATTTTCATCTCTGGGATACCCCGCAGTGGCACGACCTTTCTCCACCGCGTTCTGGCGAGCGACTGTGACCAGTTCACGTCGTTTCGCACCTGGGAAGCTCTTCTTGCCCCGTCGGTGGTGGAGCGAAAATGCCTGCTTGGACTCGCCGCCCTCGATCATGCGCTAGGACGTCCGATCCGGCGGACGATTGATTGGCTTCTAACACGGCAGACCGCTGACTTCGACGCGATTCACTCCGTGGATCTCTCCGCTCCGGAAGAGGATTATCTCGCCCTCCTTCCATTTGGTTACTGCTTCTTGTTGCTACTAGCCTTTCCTTTCGCCGGCGAACTCGAGCAATTGGCCCGCTTCGACACCCTCCCGTCCCAGCGAAGGAAACAGATACTCCACCTCTACCGGCGCTGCCTCGAGAAACATCTTTACTGCGCGCCGTACGGCAAGCGGATCCTGTCGAAGAACGCCGCCTTCGGCTCCTGGATCCCGGCCCTGCTCGAGGAGTTTCCGGACTCGGTTTGCATCGTTTGTGTGCGCGAGCCTGCCTCCGCTCTGAGTTCGCAACTGAGTTCGCTCCGAACGGCCCGCGAAACTTTCGCAACGGACCGGGATGGACGGGACACAGCCAGCCAATTCGCGAAGATCTTCGCCCACAATTATGAACTCCTTGCAGCTCTAGCGGAGTCGACTGATCCCCGTTTGACCTTTGTTGATCTGAGCGACCTCAAGCAGGCACCGGCGGCATCCATTGAGGCCATCCTGCACCGCCTTGGGGTTCAACCGTCGCAGACCTTGACAAGAAAGATTGAGGCTCTGCCCTCTAACCACCGCAGTCGGCACCATCACATAGCCGACATCGAAGAACAGGAATTCGAAGCTCGCGTCCGCCAGAATTACGACAAGATTCTGAAATCGCCCCGGCGCATTGACCGCAGTCCACGCACATGATCCGCTCGAAAAACCAGAAACTCATAAATCCGTCAATCATGGCGGATTCTCCCGCATCGGAGCTGCGGGTCGCCTTCTTCTCGGACTCCCTACCCGAACGAAACGGAGCGGGAGCGTATTACCACGACCTTCGGGCTCAACTAACGCCCAACGTCAGCGCCCTCGAGATTTTCCAGCCGCTGCCCCGCAAAAAGCATTCTTTCCTGTCGCTTCCGATGCCTGGGGACCCCACCCAGCGACTAGTCTCCCCGAACCCGATCCGTATTGGACGAGGCGTCCGCCAGCTGCGTCCCCATATTGTGGTGGCGATTACTCCTGGACCATTCGGCCTGCTGGGACTCTATCACGCCCGGCAAACAGGCGCGGCGTTTCTGACAGCCTTCCACACGGATTTCGAGCAGCTTGCCCGCATCTATTGGTCCCCGATTGCGCGAATCTTTGCCAACGGTTTTCTGCGAACGGTCAACCGTATCCTCTGCGAAAACAGCCGCAGTGTTCTGATCAATAACTCGAAACTCGAAACGGATATCGGCGAGCTGGGTGCCCGGCGCTTCGACGTCATCGGCACTCCTCTGGCCCTCAACTTTCTCGAGCAGCCGCCGAATCCACCATCGGAAAGCCTTCGGCAGGCTTGTTTTGTAGGCCGCCTCGCCCCTGAAAAAAACATTGACCAAATCCTTGCTGCAGCGGCCCTGCATCCGGAGATTCGGTTTGTCATCGGTGGGGACGGTCCTCTCCGCCAATCCCTGGAGCGAACGGCTGGCCCTCTTGCCAACGTCCAGTTCACTGGCTGGCTCTCTCGCGAGGCGGTTTGTCGGCTCATCGACGAGTCCGATCTTCTCCTGCTGCCCTCCAAGCTCGAGACCTTCGGAACCGTCGCTCTGGAGGCGATGGCCCGCGGGCGTTCGGCTCTCGTGGCTGCCAACGCCGGGATTCACGAATGGGAGTTCGTGCGCGACGGTCTTTTTGTGCTGTCCCCTGGAGAATCGCTTGCTGACACCCTGAACTCCCTCCGTCGGCTGCCTCCGGAGGTCTGGCGGAAAAAGGCCGCCTCCGCTCGCCACGGTGCCATCGAATTCAATCGTGCGACGATTAGCCACTGGGCCGAAGTTCTGGCCATGTACGCCTACCCGCTGAACACGGATCGGATGCGAAATGAAGGCGCTTGTTAGCCTGCACGATGTCATGCCGGAGACCATGGATCGGGTTGAATCGATCCTTCGCTGGCTTGATGAACTGGGTCTTCCCCCGATCACCCTGCTTGTCGTGCCGGGCAAGGCCTGGTCGCAAGAGCAAATCGACCGCCTCCGGCACCTGGCCGACTCAGGGTTTGTCCTCGCCGCCCACGGTTGGAGCCACCACGCCACTCCCCGCCGATTGCGGCACAGGTTACACGCGGCCTTTATCTCGCGCAATGTAGCCGAGCACCTCGCCTTGGACTCGGCCGGAATACTCGCCCTACTCCACCGTTCACACGATTGGTTTGCTGCGAACCAGCTCCCCCCTCCGACTCTCTATGTGCCACCCGCATGGGCACTGGGACCAATCCAATCGAGTGACCTCGCCAACTCACCGTTTCATCTGGTCGAGACCACCTGTGGTCTCCTACGTCTGCGTGGTTCCGGGGCAAGAGACTCTGCGGGTGGAAAACACCGCCTTGAGAGGCTACCGCTCACTGGCTACGAAGCGGACACGGTGATCCGCGCGGCTTTTCTCCGGCTATGGAACCATAGCCAAGTCAAGAAAGCGATCCGCCTTGAACGCCCGCTCCGCCTCTCTATCCACCCGGATGATCCACAATTACGCCTCGCCCAACAGCTCGATACGCACCTCCGGGCTGCGAATCGATTTTACGGATACGAATCCGTATAAGAATCGCCACCGGCAAGCTTTTGCCTAGGCAAAAGGTTCAGGGAATGAAAGCCTACAATGCCTCGCCCTCGACATTGAAAAGGTGGATTTCGTCGACTGCGAGACCCAGTTCGACTGTTTTTCCGGGTTCTGGAGCCTTACCTGCGGGCAGGCGAGCAACCAGCGAGCGTTCCTGTTTGCCCCGCTCACTCTCCTCGCGGCCCCGCTTGGTTACGTCCGGGGGCAGATAGACTTCGACTGGAGCCTCGAAATAAACGATCCGCTCGTGCCCGAGGGCTTCGGCGGTTTCCACTCTTCCCTTTAGGCGATACTCCTCGCCGACTTCCCCGGCAGGGCGAAACGCCTCCGGACGGAAGCCCGCGAGGACTTTCTTGCCCAGATTTTTGTCCATGGCTGCCGTGTCATCGTAACGCTTCGGATGAAACCGCATTCGGTGGTCACCAAATTTCAGAACATACCGATCGCCCTCCTTTTCTACCTCCGCTTCAAAGACGTTCATGCGCGGGCTTCCGATAAAAGTGGCAACAAACACATTGGCGGGATGGTCGTAAATAACCTGGGGAGGCGCGCATTGTTGCAGGCGTCCCCGCTTAAGGACGGCGACCCGGTCCCCCAGGGTCATGGCCTCCACTTGGTCGTGGGTGACGTAGACAGTCGTAATACCGATCTCGCGTTGCAAGTCGGCCATCTCGGCACGAATCTCCACCCTCAGCTTGGCGTCCAAATTGGACAGCGGCTCGTCCATCAGCGAAACAACGGGATCCCTAACAAGTGCCCGCCCCATCGCCGCCCGCTGACGCTGACCGCCGGAGAGCTGCTTAGGCTTGCGGTCGAGATACTCGCCCAATCCGAGAATGTCGGCGGTTTTTTCAATGCGTTTCTTCCTTTCCTTCGAGTCGACTCCCATCATGCGCAGGGGAAAGTCCAGGTTATTGCGGATGGTTTTGTGGGGATAGAGGGCATAGTTTTGAAAAACCATAGCAATGTTCCGCTCTTGAGGCGTCCGGTTGTTGACGGTTTCCCCGTCGATCCGAATCTCGCCTTGGGTGATGCTCTCAAGACCCGCGAGGAGGCGCAGCGCGGTCGACTTTCCGCAACCCGATGGACCGACGATGACGACAAACTCGCCGTCGGCGACTTTCAGGTCGAAGCCCTTCAAAGCAACGGTATCGCCGGAGAAGATCTTCGTGACATTTTTGAATTCAATTTCAGCCATAATGAATCGGGGATAGGAGAATCAGCCTTTGCTTCCGGTTGAAGCGATTCCTTGCACGAACCATCTCTGGAAGACAAGAAAGACGAGAACCACCGGAGCGACCATCATGACGCCAAAGGCAAGAATATCACCCCACTTGAGCGGTGGCAGTGTGTGAAAAGTGGCAATCGCGACCGGAAGGGGGCGTACCCTCTCTCCACTGGTCACGATTTCGGGCCAGAGAAAGAATCCCCAGAAAAAGAGAAAAGTGACGATGGTAACCGTAGCGAAGACAGGCTTCGAGTTGGGGACGACGATTTCCCAGAAGGTGCGCAGCGTCCCGGCTCCATCGACCCGAGCGGCGTCCTCGAGTTCCCGCGGCAGTCCAAGGAAAAAGGTGTAGAACAGGTAGATGGAAAACGCGTTGGCGATGAACGGAAGAATTTGAACGATATAAGTATCCCGCCATCCAAGGAGGCTGATCTGATAAAAAAGCGGAACTGCGATGGCCTCGTAGGGGAGGATCATGAGCATGATGACGAAGAGAAGAAGGGCATCTCTTCCCTTCCATTGCAGGCGGGCGAAGGCATAGCCTGCCAGCGAGTTCACGACCAGCCCGCAGAGGACGATGCTCCCGGTGATAAAGATCGAATTGAAAAAAAATCGCCCGAAATTCACCCGCTCAAACACATCGCCGTAGTTCTCCAGCGTAATTTCGTCGGGGAAAAAGGCTTTGAGTGTCCCGGCCTCAGAGAGCACCTTGGCGTCCGGCTTAAAACTGCCGACGACCATAAAGAGGATCGGGCTGGTGTAGAGAAGCACCGCCACGATAATAGCGAGATACTTTAAGGAAGATTTTATCGCGTCCTTCATCACTCGATCTCCCTTTCTTGTTTCGCAAAAGCCCGCTGCAGGAGAGTGACCGCCAGGACGAGAAGAAAGAAGACCACCGTCATGGCGGATGCCTGCCCCACCTGCTGCCGATCGAACACGGTGCGAACCGTTTCGTACATAATCGTGGTGGTGGCATCGATTGGTCCGCCCTGGGTGGTGATCTCGACCTGAGCGTAGACACGGAAGGCGAGAATCGTCGTCACCAGCGCGGTGAAAACAAGCGCGTTGCGCAACTGTGGCAAAGTGACGTGAAGGAATTGCGACCATTTACCCGCCTGATCCACGGCGGCGGCCTCGTAAAGGGTGTTGGGTATGGATTGGAGACCCGCCAAGAGAATGACCATCTGAAAGCCCACTCCCTGCCAGAGCGAAAGTAGCATAATCCCGGGCAGGGCTAGCCAGGGATTGTTTAAGACATCCACCGGTTCGATGGCACCAAAGGAGATAACCCCCAGAAAGGCATTCATCATTCCGCTCGGCCCAGGCGCGTAGATAAGCTCCCAGATAACCGCAACGAGAGCCATGGGAAACACTACCGGAATAAAAAACAACGTGCGGAACAGTGCCCGTCCTTTCAATTGCTGGTTCAGGAGAAGTGCCAGCGCCAGCGCGATAACCGTCTGAAGGGGCACTACGCAAGCCGCAAAAAGCAGGTTATTGAATAGTGCCCTTTGAAAGGAGGGGTCTCCCAAAATTCGTGCGTACTGCCGTAAGCCCACAAACTCAACCGGAAGGGGAGAACCCATGCGGAGGTTCGTGAAAGAAAGAACCACTGCGGTCAGAAACGGGATCGCAATGAAAAGGAGCAATCCAAGGACGGCGGGGAAAGCCATCGCCGGGCCGGATATGTTCTGCCGGTCGAACAGGTGCCATCGGCCTTTGTTGCGGGGCGCGGAGTTAGCCACGGTCCTCCCCCTTCCCGTTGGATACATTCGGGTAGCCTTTGTTGTCGCGGATATCACGCGTAATTTCTTCCGCAGCGCGGCGGAGTGCCCGCCCCACATCGGCCCCGTTGGTGATGTCCTTGAAAGTGTTCTGGAATATGGATGTGATGACCGGATACCCGGGCGTGCGGGGACGCGGGCGGGCGAAACCCTCTGTCAGCTGGGTGACGAACAACCGCCGCTCGCCAGCGGGGCCGTAGGCCACCGATTTTTCGATCGCACTACGGGTCCCGGGGACCGCACCGTTCGCCTCGGCCATTTCCAGAACCTGACGATCCTGAAGCAAAAACTCAATGAATTCTCCGGCTGCTTCCGGGTTCTGACATTTCCGGGTGATCCCCCACGACCAAGATCCCTGGGCGGTGTGCGAACCCTGCCCAAAGTCCGGCAGCGGCAAGAGGACTAGATCGTTGCCATAGGTTTCTGAATACCGTTCGTACTCCCAGTGCCCCACCCAGGACAAGGCCACCCGGCCGCTGACGAAAGCATTGTCATCCACATTTGCGTCTACCCATTCCTTCTCGTCGGTCCAACGCTGGAACCAGCTCATAGCCTCAATGGAGGCTTCGCCGTCGAGAACCCCCTGCGCGGTGTCGTATTCGGGGCGGCGAATCAGTCCGCCTCCCGCAGAGGCCAAAGCCGGGTAAAAAGCGTAGGTGAACCACTCCCCACGGTAATTCAGCTTCAAATCAAGAACGCGTCCGTCCTCATCCTTTGCGGCCAGCTTTGACAAAATGGAATCGAACGTCTCTACCGTCCAAGCCTCGGAGGGAATTTCGGGAATACGCGCGCCAACGCTCTCAAGCTTCTCCCGACTGGCATAAAGGGCGAGTCCGCTGTCGTACATCCCCGCTGTCCAAAAACGGTTATTGTAAGTGCCTTGTTCGACGATCGAGGGAATCAGGTTCTCGAAGGTCTCCAGGCTGATGTAATCCTCGAGGGGGAAGAGCTTTCCCTGCCAAACGTAGTTGTAGACAAAGGGGCCATCGAATTCCAGCACGTCCGGCAAATCGCCCGCCAGTGCCGCCGCTTGCACCTGCGCGTTGTACGCTCCCTCGGGAATAAAGGTAAGCTCGACCCTGATCTCCGACTCCATTTCGTTAAAGCGATCCACTTGCCGGGAGATGGTTTCCCGCTCCGATTGGCGACCCGCATGAACCCACACGTCCAGAATCGCAACATCTCCGTCATCCGCACCCGCAGGCTCCGTACCGCATCCCGCGAGCAAAGAGAGAAGCACAAATCCGACCGCAGACCGCAAACAAGGCATCCATCGATTGGAACTGCGGAAACCTAGAATAACAAAAAACATACAGAAAAGACATTCGGGCTACAACCAGAGAACCCAACTGCCAGAACGCAAATCCCGTGCCAGCAAAGCAACAAGCGTTTTCCTGCAAACGTGATGCAATCTGCATGAACAATGGCACCGCGACTCGACATAGTGCAAGGTTATTCTCGGGATTCCACGCGAGTCGGGCGTAATTTTTTGTGCGAGGTAAGTAGAAGTGGCTTTTCCAACGACACCTTTAGGACTGCTCTTTCGCCTCCAGGTGTTTCCTACCCCGCCTCACGACGACGCAGTTTCAGTGCGTTTTGGGCGGACACTGGCCGCAAGGCATTGGAATCCAAATCGGCGGAGGTTCAGCACCCACCTGGGCACAAGTCGGTTCTTGCCCGTTTGGATTCCCACCCTAGGGTCTATGGCATGAGTGATCCAAAACGTTTTAAGGTCCAGTCCAAGATTGCCGGTGAGAACGAGTCCAGCCTCCGGCGCTATCAGGACTTGGTCATCGGATCCCGCCGGTGGAAGGATCTCATCCTCTACGAGGGAATTCAGCTGTTGGCGGCCTGGGTGCCGGGGGCACTGGGACTGGTTTTGCGGAAGAATCTATACCCGCTGATCCTCGGGAAGTGCGGACGCGGGGTAGTTTTCGGGCGCGATGTTGTCCTGCGTCATCCTCGCAAAATCCGGCTGGGCGATGGGGTCATCATTGATGACGGAGTGATGCTCGATGCGAAAGGAACTGAACAATCGGGGATTGAACTCGGAGACGGGGTCTTTGTCGGTCGGGGTTCGATCCTGTCCTGCAAGGGAGGAACGATTCGCTTGGGGGCGCGCAGCAACATTGGCTTTCACTCCGAAATTTTTTCCTCCAACAAGGTGGAGGTGGGGGCGGATGTAATGATCGCCGCGTATGTGTATATCCTCGGGGGCGGAACCTACCGCACCGACCGCACGGATATTCCCATGAATCAGCAGTACGACTTCGAGGGGAAGGGTGGCGTGGAAATCGGCGACGATGTATGGATCGCCGCCCATGCGGTGATATTCGACGGCGTTCGTGTCGGCAGTGGTGCGGTCGTCGGAGCCTCAGCCGTTGTCAACCGCGACGTTCCCTCCAAAACGATTTCGGTGGGGATTCCCGCCCGCAGCGTAGGGCTAAGATAGCATTTGCATTTTCGGAATGAATTTGATTTACGACATCTTTCCAAAAACATGAAAAACACTTACCGCTCTACTCTGATCACGGCGGCCATTGCCACCGGCATGCTGCTCACTGCCCAACTCCACGCCCAGGTGGACGAAATCCCGTCTCCGCAACCAGCAGACCCCGAAGCCTCTTCGGAAACGGTGACGCTGACCGAGACGGATACCGTCGTGCGGGATGACAATGGAAACGTGGTCGCCTCCGAAGAAGATTCGGTCACCCTCTCCCCGGGTCCAGAGCGGAACGAGAACATCCCGGTCACCTATGGTGGCTCGTTCTACGACCAGTATCTACGCGACCGGCTGACCGTCGGAACCAGAATGCTCTGGTATTCCTTAACGGACACCGAGCAAGGCGAGGAGTTTGACGGATCGTTCCTCGGCAGCATCAATCGCACGACTGAGGATCAGGATCCGGCACCCGTCTTTTTTTACCTCGAGTATGCGGTGACTCCTCATTTCGGTTTTGGAGTCTCCTACGATCGGTTCAAAGTCGTCACCCTGGACAATGGCGGGGGCGACGGCACCTTCGACCTGGACGGCCCCATCCTCTATGGATTCGGACGGCTGGTAAACGGCAGCATTTTCACGCCATTTGTGGAACTCGGTGTGGCCTTTTACGGGGTCGACTTCGATCCACTGGAAGAATGGACCTTCTCGGGCGGGTCACCTACCGTGATCAACCGCTTCGAACCAGACAACGCCACGGGGCTTGTACTCGCCGGCGGAGTGGATATACAGATTATCGAACACCTGTCCCTGAATCTGTACCTCCGCTACGTTAGCGTTGATTTCGATGTGGACTATTTCTTCACGCCAAACTCGACCACGGTCCCTTCGAAGACTGGAACCTTTCCCGGCGATCACTTTGCTTACGGATTTGGCCTGGGCTATACCTTTTAGTGGCTGCGGCATTCATCGGCTTCGCCTCGAATGCCACCAAATTCGCCGTTCCGGGTGTAACACCGCACGAGGATCATCGCCGACTTTCCCGGGCCAGTGAGGGATTGTCTTCTTTTTGCGGTTGTCCCCGGTGGTATCCTTTCCAATTCTGTTTCGATGAAAAGCGAAGATAAGCCGAAGATTCTTCTTCTGGGTGGTTCCGGGTATGTCGGGGGTGCCTTTCAATCGTATCTAAACGGGCGGGGGATTCCCTTCCGCAACGTATCCCGGGCCGAGGTCGACTATTCTCGCAAAGACTCTTTGATTGGACTCCTTGCCGAGGAAAGGCCATCTTTTCTGATTAACGCGGCAGGCTACACGGGAAAGCCCAATGTGGACGCCTGCGAAGCCCACAAAGCGGAAACCCTCCTTGGAAATAGCGTTCTGCCGGGGATCGTGAGGGAGGCCTGCGAAGAAAAGGGCGTCGCTTGGGGCCACGTGTCGTCGGGCTGCATTTTCTCTGGACGCCATCCTTCGGGACGCGGATTTGACGAGGTCGACGAGCCAAACTTCTCGTTTCGCAATGGCCCTTGCAGTTTTTACAGTGGCACCAAAGCCTTGGGCGAAGAGGTACTGGAGGGTGCGGAGAATTGTTTCGTCTGGCGGCTTCGCATCCCTTTCGACGAGACGGTCAGCCCGCGAAACTATCTGGTAAAGGTGATGGCTTACGCCCGCCTCCTCGAAGCCGAAAACTCGATTTCCCATCTTGGTGAGTATGTCCGGGCCTGCTTCGAACTTTGGGAAAGGGAGGCCAAACCCGGCGTGTACAACGTAACCCAGCCAGGTTCCATCCACACGTCCCAGGTCGTACAGTGGATACGAGAGGAGGGAGAGCGCCGCAAGTCGGCTGGCGAGGAGAATCCCTTCCCGGATGAGTTCGACTTCTTCGAATCCGAGGCGGAATTCATGGAGATGGCTGCGAAGACTCCCCGATCGAACTGCGTGCTGGAGACCGAAAAGATCCTTTCGACGGGAATCGCACTCACCCCTGCCGAGGAAGCCGTTAAGCGCTCACTGCGAGCGATGCAGGTTCCAGCCGGGCACCTCTTCCGCAGGTAGCCAAAAACGCAACCTAACCGGAATGGCAGGTTAAGGCTTAGGATCGAAGGATAGGGGTAGGGATGGCGGGATTAACCGCCACCCCTCCCTCCGAACCGGACGTG
>CAZWFJ010000130.1:0-12531 GCA_964633135.1 uncultured Puniceicoccaceae bacterium
TACGATCCCGATCCCGATTTCGATAGCGAATCATCGCTTAACCGAGTGCCATTGGGGGCTGCGTGGG
Organism: uncultured Puniceicoccaceae bacterium; assembly: GCA_964633135.1. Classification (GTDB taxonomy): domain Bacteria; phylum Verrucomicrobiota; class Verrucomicrobiia; order Opitutales; family Puniceicoccaceae; genus Puniceicoccus. The sequence continues at coordinate 68 of CAZWFJ010000130.1, forward strand.
AGCAGCCTCAGCTGGCGATCAGGAGCATCAACCGGATGATCAGGCTAGCCACGAAGGAAATCGCGCTCCAGAGGATTTGCCCGAACGGGGTGAGGAGCAGCAAGCCGATCAGGATAAAAAACCCGTATTGGGAGAACCGGAGAAAGGCCATCTCGCTCATGCCCACGACGTGACGCAGCACGTGTGATCCATCCAGCGGAGGGATGGGGATCAGGTTGAAGACCATCAGCAGGGCGTTGATGAGAATGATCTGGGTGGCGAGCGGGCCAATGGATTCCAGCCCGACCCATCGACTGGCGATCCCGAACACAATGGCGACCGCGACGGCGATGGCCAGATTCGACGCGGGACCCGCCATGGACACGAGAATATCGTCTCGCACCGGCTTGCGGAAATTGGCTGGGTTGATCGGGACCGGCTTCGCCCAGGCGAAAAAGGCATTGCCCCCGGAAAAGAGTAGAAAAAACAGGGGCAGGATGATCGTGCCCACCGGATCGATGTGTGGGATCGGGTTCAGGGTAACCCGCCCGAGGGAACGAGCTGTGGGATCGCCCAATTTCTCGGCTGTCCAGGCATGGGCCCACTCGTGGACGGAGGCACTGGCCAGCAAAATGAGGAGAATCTCAAGAATTTTAACGACATCGAATTCGGGCATGGAAAGGCAGGCTAGGTGGCGAAATGGGCGGTGACCAGCGGAAAAATGCCCGAACCCGCCCAGGGGAAATCGATTCGTTCCTATTGCTCTCTCAGTGCCCGGTTGATTGCCTGGGAGGCTTGGGACCAGCTTGGGGTGCCGTGCAGGTTGGCGGCACGATCAAGGGCGGCTCTTGCTTTGCGGGGTTCGTCGTTCTGGAGGAGGGCGAGGGCGAGGTTGTACCAGGCACGGTCAAAGTCGGGTTCGAGGCGTGTGGCGAGGGTTAAGAGCTGGATCGTCTCGTGGAGTTTTCCCTGTTCGGCTCGGAGAAGGGCCAGGGAGTAGGGGAAAATCGCCTGCTCGGGAGCGAGCGAATAAGCCTTTTCCAAGAGAGCTGCAGCCCGGTCTGTCTGCCCCATTTGGCTGTAGAAAACGGCGGCTTGTCGAAGGAGTTCCGGGTTGGTCGGCTCCAGGGCGACAGCTCGGACCAACCAGTTTCCGGCCTCCTGTGGGCGATTCTCCCGGATGTCTTTGTCGGCAAGCATCAGGGCCTGCTGGGGGCGGTCCGCATTGAGGAGAAGATATTGGTCCCACTCCCGGGCGGCATTGGGTTCAGGGATTGGCTGCCCACGAACGGCGAGTGCGCGGGCGGCCGCGATGCGGACGTTTCGGCTCGGATCGGCCAAGAGTTTGTCGAATTCGGGGATCATCGGGAGAACGTCGGTAGCGGCAGTGGCAGCCTCCTTTCGCACCAGGGAGCTGGGGTCGTCCATTTTTTCCCGCAGAAAATCGAGCACCTCTCGATCGCGGGCGTAGGGGGCGAGGAGTCCGGTATAGGTCGCCCGCCAGGCGTGAATGGGTTCGGCCCGGGCCAGCTTCAGCAGCTGTGCAGCAGCAGCGGGGTCGCCCTCCCATGCGGCGGTCAGTGCCCGCGCCCGTTCTCTCTGGCGGGCGAGCACGGCGGAGTCCGGGTACCACTCCTCCACCTTTTCCTCGGCCCATTCGACGGTTTCCTCCGTGTGGCAGGTGCTGCAAGCATTCGGGATACCGAGTTCACGGGTCAGTTTGGGATCGGGGGAAAGGAATCCGTGATCGGCGCGCGGATCACGCTGCATATAGGTGGTCTTCGGCATGTGGCATTCGACGCATCGATTCCCAATGCTGTCCTGCGGGTGGCGGCTGTGCTCGACAGGATTGATGATGGAGGCTCCCTCGAGTCCGGTTTGGTGGCACCACATGCAGGCCGCGTTGTTAGCGACCGGGCGGGTAAGTTCCATTGAGTGGGGGTCGTGGCAGTCCATGCAACTGATACCGGCATGGCCCATCGCACTCATTTCGAAGGAGCCGAAGACGAAGACTTCGTCCCGGATCTGACCGTCGGCGAAGTAGAGTCCCGGCTGCACCGGCAGGGCCAATCCAAAGTGATCGTGGAAGCTCTCGCCCGCCTTGAACTCGTCTGCCGTCAGCTGGTCGCGCCGGGAGTGGCAACTGGCACAGGAGGCCTCGACCTGGACGGGCGAGAGGGCCTTGGGCAGGACGCCTCCCTTCTCGGAGGTTGCCGTACGCACGTGTTCCTCCGAATCGACATGGCACTGGACGCAGGAGATGGCCTGCCGGGTCCAGGTGGAGTGATAGTTTCCGGTATCCGGCTCGAGATTCTTCTCAAATTCGGTCATGTGGCAGTAGGCACAGTTGGAGTTCCAGTTCATGCCCTGCCCGGACCAATGACCCCATTCTCCAGGGCGGCGCGCCTCGCTCTCGTAAACATCGAACCACTCGTCCTCGGCGGGATCATAGGCCGCAGTGGTTGCTTGCCATTTACCGCCGGGGAAGGGTATAAGGTATTGCCGCAGGGGTTCGTAGGCGAGAACGCCCTCGAGGGGATAGGTCGTTTCCACTCCCCCTTCCATCGCGATCATCACCGGCGTGCCGTTCTGCCACTCCATGCGATAGGTCGATTCGCCCTCCACGACAACTCTGGCCGGGGTGAAGGCGGGTCGGTCCAGGCTCTCCTCAATCGGACGGTTCGCATGGGCGTGGTGGCTGCTGGCCCAATCCCGAAAATCCTCAGCATGGCATTCCCGGCAACTCTCCTCTCCAACAAGATCGAGGCGTTCGGGACGATGCGTCAGCGGAAGAGGGCCAACGGTGCGGGGATCAGGGGAAGTGCGCACGGATGTCTCGCGATCCCCTGCACAGCCAAGAACGATCGTCAATGAACCGAGAACGAGGCACCGGATCAGAATGCTCCACCATGATGCCGTCCGGGAAACGGGAAATTGAGGAGCGGACGGCGGATTTCGATTCATTCAATTCAATTCAAAATAGGAGTAGAGCTAATTGTAAAGGATATAACCTATTAGGAATTCTGGGGATCCTCATTGGCTATATATTCCGGGATTGCCACTAAATCCGGAAACAGGCTTCCTGAGTGGATGGATGGGTTGGCGCAGTTTTGGACCGAGGCCGAACAGGCCGGATTTGGTTCCGTGTTTGCCATCGACTTTGAAGGGGGCGATCGAACGGGCGTGCTCGAGTTCGGAGTGATTGAGCTGACGGCCAGCGGATGGGGAGAAAGCTGGACCGGATGCTGCGCTCCGGCATCCACGATTCCCACGCGGGAGAGCGAGACCCATGGTTTGTATCGTGAGGATCTGTTGGGGAAGCCGCCCTTTGGGGACTACTGGGAGTTGTTCCGTGATCTGCGGTTGCGCGGTCCCTTTCTCGCGCATTCGGCCCACGTAGAGGACCGGTTTCTGCGTCGCCAGTGGCGAACCCCGGGAGAGGTTCCGGATTGGTCGGTGCCGGGAGGCTCGGTGATTGAGTGGGGTCCCTGGTTGGACACCTGTGGACTTTTTCGGACGCTTCGCTCTGGGGGTTCGGCGAGTCTCGGCGATCTGGTCCGGAGCGAAAACGAGGCGGAGACCTTAGATCAAATCGCTTTAGAACGGTGCCCGGAAGATCGTGCCCGGTGGCACTCGGCCCTTTACGACAGTATCGCGAGCGCGGTCTTGTTTGCGCTCGTCTTGCGGGAGTGTCCGCACTGGAGCTTGCGGCGTCTCTTTCGCGAAAGTCTGGGGCGTGCGGAGTCGTGTGCCGGACAGATGGGGTTGTTTCAATAGTTGGGTCTTTATGAGAAACACCGTCTGGTGTTTCGATTCCCTCGCAGGAACTCCGGACAAGAATGGGTTGGCTGCAAGTCCGCGCGATCCCGGACCTTTTCTGCATTCTGCCACGATTGGCACATGATATGCGAAAAGAAGAAATCCACTTATGAATCAGAATGATTCGGCAGGATTTAACTTCCGTGACTCGCCCTGCGGGAAGCGGGAGCCGAAAACAGAAAAAACCCAACAACCAAAGAAAAAGGACTAGATATGAAACTAAGTGAAATCATGACAACAAATCCGAGATACATCGGACCCGAGGAAAATCTCCAGGAAGCTGCGCGCCAGATGCGCGACCTCGACGTGGGTATGTTGCCCGTCGGGGACGGCGTGAAGCTCAAGGGGGCGATTACCGACCGGGATATAGTGATCCGCGCCGTGGCCGAAGGCACCGACCCGAAGTCACTAACCGTCGCGGACGTCATGACCCCGGAGATTACCTATCTCTTCGAAGATCAGGACTGCGAGGAGGCGGTGAAGGTCATGGAGGAAAAGCAAATCCGGCGGCTCGTGATTCTCAACCGTGACAAGGACATGGTGGGAATCGTCGCTCTGGCCGATCTGGCCAGATCTCCCGAGGAGCCTGAGAAGAAGGCCGAGGCCGTGGTAGGGGTTTCGCAGGACTGATCCCTGGATTTCCTCCCGTCATTAAGCCGCGCGGACCGGATCAACGGTTCGCGCGGCTTTTTCGTATTCACCCCGGTCAGACAAATGCTGCGACAATCAGGACGATGGCGGCAAAGAAGAGGAGGAAAAACATCAGCCCGAATACAGCGGTGACTCCGGTCGCGACTGGCTCCTCCGGTTCGGAGGCACTCTCTGTGACGGACCCGCTTCTTGGCGGAATGATTGCGGCAATCAGCAAGGCGAGAAGAATCCCCGTGATGACGATGGGTGCCCACGAGACGCCCCAAAGATGGGGTCCACGGGGACCGATCCAAACGCTGGCCGCCAGGATCAGAGGGAACAGGAGCAGGAAGAAGAAGAGCATCGTTACTCCGACGCCGATTCCTGCGGCTTCGATCTCCGCGTCCTCCTCGACTGGCACGCGTCGCCCCGTGAAGCGGTCGCGGTGGGTGCGAACGCCTCCGACGGGGACCAGAAGGATGACGAGGAGCAGGCTGAAGACTAGGATGAAGAGAATTTCCGGTATCATAGTTTTTCGTTGGGTTTTGGATTCATATTGAGTGACTTGCGTCGGAAATATCCTTCGCCAATATCGTGCCAATCCGCATTTTCGGGGGTTTCTTCGTGCTTCTCGGCATCGCCGCTTTCCGTATTCCCGGGACTCCCCGCGTCGCCGTGACTGCACAGTCGATTCGCGGGCAAGGCTAAAGCCATGCCCCTGCATCATTCATTTTGCATGGTCAGGCCGGAGTGAGATTGCATTTCGAGCGGGGTTGCTCGGGCTGCCTTGCCGAGACGGTTTCGAATGATCCTGGGGAATTTGGAGCCGACAAACCACGGGGTCAGGAACTGGCTCACACCACCGCCCCCCTTCCATCAGCAGTACGAATGGCAGAACGGGTCTTGCCCTTCATAGCGCGAAGGGCGGCTAAGCGGCTAAGGTTCAGTGCCCACTGCGGCCGGTCCGAAATGCCGCCGTCGATGGGGCCATTCCGAAGTCGTCGGGCAAGGCGACTCCAATCAGCCCGGCCATTACTTTGATCAGGGCGAAATGGTGGATGGCATGGGAAATCGCAAACATGCCCTCTCGGCCAAGAGTGGATCCGGTCAAGGGATCTCTCCCGGGTCCGGTGGCGATCTTGTAGCGGACCCGGACGGGAATTTCCAGTGATTCGATGGGGATGGAAAGAGAGGCCGAAAGAAGATCTCTCGTTCGCCGAAGTGCCTCCGTGCGGTTGTTTTCGACCAGGGGATCGCGTTTGCGTGCATCGTAGTCGACTACTGCGGATAGTCCTTCCACCAGAGGCTCGAAGTGTTCGAGGCAGTGTCGATAGTGTCCGCCGATCGTCGAATTGAAGACTTCCGGCACTCGCTGGTTGTAGGCGGCATCGTCCAGGGATGCGAGAAAGTCGATTCCCTGCTGGAGAATCCCGGCCATGGCGTTGCGGATCGATTCGGTGTCGGCACAGGAAGGATCGCTCGGTGCCATTTCGGAAAAATTTTCAGTTGTTGTTGGCATGGTGAAGATATACGTCGATTTCTACTTCGTTGGCAATCTGAGTTTGGGGCGTTTGATAGTTGTTCGGAACACAGGACGACGAAACGGGGAGGTTATTCCCGGTCGAGCCTGTACCGGACGGAAACGCGTGTCCTCCGAGTCAAATGGTGCGGAGGAGATCAGCCGGGCAAAGGATTTCAATCAAAAATTGCCAAGGGTATTCGGGTCGAATCGAACCATTGGGGTATCCCGTGGTGAAGCTTGCCCGCTTTGGGAACCATCATTCGATGATTTCGCCGTTCTCAATGGCGGCACCCGGCTCAGCCTCGCGGGCAACGATGAAGATCTCGGACAAGGGGATGCTGAAGTGGGAGGCCAGGGCATTGGCGAGGCCGAGTTTTAGTGATTTGGCCTTCTCGGCAGGCCAGCCCGGGAGCAGGTCGAGGTGGGCCATTACCGGATAGGACCTGCCGTACTGTTGTTCGCGCTTTACCAATGAGATGGTCATATTCTCGGCGGATTCCCCGGATAGCCGGGCCCAGATTTCAACCGGGTCGCTCCCGTGGAGGGCACTGTCAAGAGCGGTTGGACTAACAATACAAATGGCGGTTGGCATGATAGACTCCTTGTTTTTCGGGTGGGGGGTTCGGCAGGCCACTGGGGTTTCTCGGCGATCTCCCTTGCCTCCCGTGTCAGGGGGAGGCAAGGAAGCCGGGATCGGTATGGATCAATCGCCGGGGAAATCGCAGCCAAGGGTGCCGACGAGAGTCTTCGCGTAATTGGGGGCGCTGACTTTCTCGAGTTCCGAGGCCACGATCCGCTGGCGTTCTTCCAGGAAGGATTTTCCGATGCCGATCAGGTTGCGGGGATTTTCGAGGTTCTTTTTCAGGTAATGGGAGATTCTCTTCAAGTGCTTCTTTTCTGCGGCGACCTGGTTCTCCAGGCGTTTCTGGTACCAGTCCGAGGCGAGAAGGTATTCACGGGTGAACTGCTCGCGGATCGAGGGTTCGTCGATCGTCTTGCCTTCGAAGTGGCCATCTTTCATGATGGTGAGGAGGGCCTTGAGCGGGGGACAGGCCAGCTCGATCGACCCGTCTTCGAAGTAGTTTCGGGCTACCCGTTGCTGGGCCTCGACGATGTTGCGGATGCTGTCGACATAGGCCTCCCTGTCCTGCAGCTCGGGTTCGAGCATCTCGCGGGGGATGACCGAGGTCGGGTTGTTGAAGATGCGACCGAGGATGATGCGAACGAAACGGCTGGTGATCCGATAGCCCAGGCGGCTGCCGAGAATTGTCTCCCCCTCATGGTCGAAGTCCTCGACCTTTTCGAGGTAGCCTTCTTTCATCATGTAATCCGGCTCGCGCTCCTCGTACGAGAGACGGGCCCAAATCTCCGGGACGAGAAGGCTGATGTCGTGATCGACGCGCATCTTGGGTCCGACATAACCGGCGGATGTCATGAATGCCGGGTAGCCCGTCAGGATGAAGCTGACCAGGGAGTTATTCAGGTCGTGTACCGGAAGCAGGGCGTTGAAGGGACCCTTGGTCAGGGCACCTTCCGAACCGGCACCGGTGGTCGACGGAGATTTACCCGTGAGACTGGCGGTGAACTCCATGAAGAGTTCCGGCAGCTCAAAGTAGTGGATCGGGTTAAAGGCGCAAAGTGCCCGGATGCCGACCTTCGGGTCGGGTGGATTGTTGCGGTGACCGGGCAGAACCGAGTTTACGGGGAAATGCACACTCTGTGCAGGGGGGGTCCGCCGGGCGAGGTGCGCGGTGATGATGGCGACGTAGTTCCCCTTTTCGTTCTCGATATCCGGACGGAGCTGCAGGTAACGCGGATTCTTCGTGCGCACCCCGTCGACAATGCGGGGATTCGCCGGAGAAGCGCAAAATTCGGGACTGGCCGAGAAATGGAACTTCAGCAGGCGGTCGCGGACCGGCTTCGTGTATTGCTCGAAGCGAATCGTGTCCTGGACCTGCTCCTCCACTTCCTCGTGGGTCAGCGGATGATAGTTCGAAAGGAAGACATCGTCGCGGGCGATGTCGAATTCGGCCTGCTTGTCATAGCCTCGGATAATGGCGTCATCCGGTCGCTGGAAGAAACGGAACTCGCAGTTTGTGGTAAATTTGATCGAATCGCGGGTGATTCCGGAGGAGAGTCCGGAAATCGCCTCGACGGGGACCACTGTGCTGGCACTAATGTCATCCTCACGGGAGATCTTGAAGGCGGGCAAGAAGTCCTTGCGCAGCCCGAAGGTGCGCCAGGATCCTTCCTCGTCGTATCCGACCCGAAGGAATTGGGTGACCAGTTTCTTGTTGCGGTAGCGGAGTTCGTAGCCGGGTTGGCCATCGACGATATCGACCGAGAAGCGATTCATCCAGTCATCGCCCCAGTCGGATTTGTAGAACCGCTTCATGATTAGGACGAGGTCCTTCACGTGTTGCGGGATTCCCCGTAACCACTCGTTGTACTCCTCAGTGTAGTCGATTGCTGAGGGGGTTAGCAGTTTGATGACCGAACCCAGTGAGCGCTCGGTACTCAAAATCTTGCGTCCATTTTTGCGATTGCGGGCAGGGTCGCGGAATCGCTGGCTATAGTCGTGGGAGAGTACTTCCTGTACCAGCTTGAAGTCGCGATGGAAATCGGACACGAAGACCGGGCCGGTAAGAATGGCGTCTTCGAGAGATTTGGAGATCTCGGACTTGCCCCCTCCGGAAACCGTGCAGGGCTTATGGCAGAACGTAGCTTCGGGAGTGGTGCCCCGCAGGCGCCAACGCCGCCCCTCGGCGGGTTTGATCATGCGGACCTGATATCCGGATGGATAGATGTAGATGCATTTGGGATCGAGCCGGAGGCTCTCTTCCTTGCCGTTGTTCGTCCAGGTGACGAGCTGCTCCTCAAGGCTGATCCGGGTCTCTTCCGGGACGTATCGGATCTCCGGATACTTTCGATCCTCGCCGTAGCCCTCTGGTTTGAAATCGATGCTGGAGCCAAAACGCTCCTTGACCTCGGCGAAGGTGTGTTGGCTGCCGGGCACCTGGAATCCGGGAATGAATTCCTCCCCCAGATCGTAGCTCGGGAACACCAGGGCACCTCCGGCGTGCTCCTCCTCGGCCTGGCCGGCAAGATTGGCCGCGAAGCTGATCTGTGTTTTGATTTCCTTCTTGGAGTAGCCGAAATAGCTGTCGGAGATGGCCGTGACGACTACGCCGTCGGCTGTGCGAAGGGTGATCTTGAAGGCCGATCCATCATTGTAGAGTTCGTCCTCCTTCTCCCAGCACATCCGGTCCCGCTTTTGTCGCTCGGTGGCGTCGTTGATATGGGGGAGTCCGAGTTCTTTCTTGGTGAGGCGGCCCAGGTGAGGGGCTAGGATCACGCAACCGGTCTGACCGGACCAGCCTTGCACGTCGAGACCGGCGTCGTTCTCGGGCAAGAAGGGATCTCCGGCATTTCCAAAGATCGATTCGACAAAATCCAGGTTGCTGGAGAGCACGGCCGGGGCAAAAAACCGGACTTCCATTGATTTGCGCGGAGAATAACCGCTTACCGGGGGGCGAACCGTGGGCCGGAGCAGGAGAGAGACCCAGCAGTGGGCTTTTTCTTCCTGTTTGGCGGTGAGGGGAACGAGGAGAAACTCGTCCGGTGGGTTCATGGCCGCCCGGAAGAGGCGCAGTGCCGCGACGGAGGGGACGGCCTTTTTATCAGCCGGGACGGGAAGGCCCCAATCGGTCACGTGAAAAACTCCGGCGGTGGTGCGGCGATCGCTCTTGGGATTGTGAAGCACGCCTTGCGAGACCCGGTAGCTATCGCTGACGGAACTCTTGAAGTGGTCGGCGTTTCCCGGCAGGGAGATCTGGCGGGCCAGTCCGTGGCGGTCGAGCACCAGGCTCTCCCGCGGGAGTTCGGCGGCTTCCTCGCCCACCGTGGCGGCGAACTGGTCGAGAAAATCCTGAATCCGCTGATCGGCGGGGCAGAGCGGCGTCTCGGCCAGATGGCTCCTGGCCTTGATGCTGCGGAGGAATGGCTCGGCCAATCCGGTGATCGGGGAGGGACGCTCGTCGCGAAAGCCACGATTTCCGAGAGCCTCCAGCTTCAAGTTTACGTAATCCGCGAGATCCTTTTTTGAGTAAGGGGACTCTCCGATTCCCAGCCTGCGATCCAGTTCCTGTTTTGTGATTTCCTCAAACATGTCGACCTCTATGCCATTGAGTGGAGGTCGTAATGCAAACCGGAAAAGACCGGGAAGAGCGATTTACGGTAAAAAAACGCCTTTTTCCGGGCAATTTTCGCACGCGCCGGTAAAACCGGCCTGAATCCTCAGGACTCGACGGAGACTTTGCGGTGCTCGCGGTCGAACTTTACCGTGCCGTCTTTGAGGGCAAAAAGAGTAAAGTCGCGCCCGATGCCGACATCGGCTCCGGGATGGAATTTGGTGCCGCGCTGGCGGACGATGATGTTCCCGGCGACAACCGATTGGCCACCGAATTTCTTCACCCCGAGGCGTTTGCTTTGGCTGTCGCGCCCGTTGCGGGAGGTTCCCTGTCCTTTTTTGTGTGCCATGAGTAGTCGCTCCTGTTTAGTTACCGGCTTGAATGCTCTCCACGCGAACCACGGAAAGATGCTGGCGATGACCCCGGCGCCGCTTGTAGCCCTGGCGGCGTCGCTTCTTAAAGACCGTGACCTTCTTGGCCTTCTTGTTTTCGAGGACCTTGAGGGTGACGGTGGCACCCTCGACGTAGGGGGCACCGATCTGCGTGTCTTCGCCGGACCCCACCATCAACACTTCGCTGACTTCGACGCTCGAGCCTTCTTCGGCTCCATCGATGCGATTGAGGAAGAGAACGTCCTGCTCAGAAACAGTGAACTGGCGGCCTTGGGATTGTATCGTGGCTTTCATGGAAAAACCGATGATCAAAGGGTGCGATGGGGGGCATGGCAAGACTTTTTCGAAAAATTTCACCGATTGTTTTTCGGCTTTGACTGCCGGGTCAAATGATCGCCTATGGACATGCATTTTACCAACAATTTTTACGGACATCGAAATGAACCCGAATGAGAAATCCCTTTCCGAAACGCTAGCCAGCCTCTTGACGGGTCCGGGCGACCTGGTTGCTGTCGGCACGATCGTGACCCGTGTGGGCGACAAGGGATTTGGGATCTTGTTGATTCTTCTCTCGCTCCCGAGTGCTTTGCCGGTGCCCGCCCCTGGCTATAGCACGCCATTTGGGTTGATTTTGGCATTGCTGGGTGGGCAGATGATGCTCGGACGGGTGACTCCATGGCTCCCGGCGAGGGCGATGCGCAAGGAGATCTCAAGGGAATCGACCGGGAAGCTGGTCCGCTCGGCGAACCGCTTTCTTCATTATGCCGAGAAGGTGGTCCGTCCGCGTATGCGCTGGATCAACACGAGGGGAGGGCAGATCTTCCTCGGGATCATCGTGGGCTGCATGGCCTGCTTGATGATCCTGCCGATCCCGCTCACCAACACCGCCCCGGCGATGGTCATTTTCTGCATCGGGGTGGCCCTGTCGGAGGATGATGGAGTCGTCGCAATCGTTTCCTTTTTCCTCGGGCTGCTGGCAGTCGCCTTCTACGCCTACATCGTTTATCTGCTCGCAACGGTCGGCATGGAGGGGGTCGTCCAGCTCAAGGAGTGGATCAAGGGAATGATCCTCGGAGCGGACGGGGCCTAGGCCTTCTTCGGGGAGAGCGCGGCGATGAATCTCCTACTGGTCGACCAGGTTCAGGACTCCTATGAGATCTCTGGAGGGGATCCCCGGCTGGCCGCGATTCTGCGCCTGCAAGAGGCCAATATCTGCATTGGCGTGGTAAACGGCTTGCGCGGGGTGGGGGTGATTCGGCCCAGTGGCGACGAAGGGGTGCGGATTGAAAACATTCGTTGGGAGGCAGAATGCGCTGGCCGCCCTCCCGTGGACCTGTTCGTCGGCCTTCCCCGGCCAGTGGTGGCGCGGCGGATTCTGGTTCATGCGTCCTCTATCGGGGTGCGGCGCATCGTTTTTGCGGTGCTGGACCGGACCCCGCCGGGCTATCGGGCAAGCCGGGCACTCGCCGGGAAGGCGATCGAGGATCTTCTGCGGGAGGGACTGGAGCAGGGCTTCCACACCGCCCTTCCCGAGGTGGGATTCGCTAACGGCCTGGACGGGGTCCTCTCCAGAGTCGATCCGGGTCTACCCGTGTCGTTCCTCGATCCCTACCTTGGAAAGACTTTGCTGGGGGAGGGGGCCGACGGACCGGATTTGCCCGGAACCATCGTTATGGGCAGCGAGCGTGGCTTTTCCGCTGCGGAGCAGGAGCGGATCCGCCGGGCGGGGGTTCGGCTGCGCCACCTGGGTCCCTCCATCCTGCGAACGGAGGCGGCAGTGATCGCGGCCCTCGCGATCGCTCACCGGCAGACGGGCTATTTTTCCTCTTCCGCGCGCAGTGTCATTGGCCGGGTGTAACCACAAGTGCGGGGACCTTTCGAGAATTTGTGGGAGATGGTATGAGAAGGAAAAAGTTGAGGCCGCGCCAGCGG
>CAZWFJ010000131.1:0-12388 GCA_964633135.1 uncultured Puniceicoccaceae bacterium
AACTCGAGTGCTGGGGAGAACGGATTCTCGAGGCCACGACGCTCGGCGAGGTGTTTGAGGGATAGTTTCCCCTCATCGTCCTTACCGAAGGGAGGGAGGGGGTCGCATCCAAAATATAAAGATTGCTATTGTTTGGATTGATTTTCTGGAGATTTGAAATGCCCCGAAAGAGTCGGATTGAGTATGCGGGAGCGGTCTATCATTGCGGGTGTCCTGAAACGAAGTGATAAGCCCTAATGATCCGGGGGTAGTGGCGAAGATGATCAAGTGGCCTCTTTCCCATGTTGACATGACTCTGATGTGACACATAAATGAGTCACAATGAAATCCGTGAACATACGCAGCCTCAAACACGAGACCGCCGCGATCCTGGAGCGCGTCGCCATGGGCGAGTCGGTTGAGATCCGCCGACGTGACAAACGGATAGCTATCTTGAAGCCGCTGGAATCAAAGAACAAATCAAGGTCTCGTCCTGATTTCGGAAAAAGGCTGCAAGCTATCTACGGCGACCGCATGCTACCGAAGACAGCTACGGAACTGCTTGCGGAGGAGCGCGGCGAACGATGAATGACTACGCGGACACGGGTTTTATCTGTTCGCTTTATGCGCCGGATGTCAACACTGGCCGCGCCCTCGAGCTGATGGAAAAACAGCGCGAGCCGATTTGCTTTTCCTGGCTCAACCAGGTCGAATTTCGCAACGCGCTGCGCCTGCGCGTTTTCCGCAAAGAAATTTCAAAGGTTGAGAGTGACCGCTCATTGAACCTTCTACTGTCCGACTTGAGTGCGGGCATTTTCAGCCATATCGAAATCCCACAAAGCTCCGTTCTGATCGAAACCGAACGGCTCAGTGCACGGCACTCCGAGAAACTCGGAACCCGTAGTCTCGACATTCTTCACGTGGCCATGGCATTGTCGGTGGGCTGCCAACGTTTTCTCAGCTTCGACCTAAGACAAGTCAAACTGGCAAAGGCAACCGGACTCAAGGTGCCGAATTTGTGAACCCGCAAAGGTACAGGAGGATTTAGGGCACCCATCGTATTCTCTCTGTGAGCCGAACTAAAATCCCAAGTTGTTTCCACCCCTGCGGCATATCATAAGTGAACAACGCTTTTCTTTCTGGAGCATATAGCAAGGTCTTTTTGGCAACCTTATGGGTGTCCTCAAATTTTGCGATGAAATGAAATCCCAATCAGACGCTGCACTCAACGCGGACAAGCGGCGTGAGTGAACTCCACGGTGGGAATGTGATCCACTATACATCCTCCTGGCATCAGAGCCTCCCTCCGTCGAAGACTGTTCTGTGCGTGTCCGTAAAATAAGCGTTAACGAGAAGCCCAGAGCAATTGAGGGCTTGATCGCGGTGATGATAAGGGTGTAGAGTCTTTCTGCTCGTTACGCTTATTATTCCTATTCGACGGGCGATTTAAGGAAATCATGAAAATCTTCCCCTTCCTCCGACGAAAAATTCTTCCTTCCTGCTTTCTTGCCCTTGGTGCTCTCAGTGTGGCATCGGCCCAGGAGATCACGTATTTTGGAGAGACCGACTCTCCCTCGCCGGGTTCGATTGCGGATCGTGAGATCGGTGCAGATCCATTCACGCTGGAAGTGGCGGGCTTCGGGGGAACGATCACGATTTCCGTCTCGTCGATTGAGCCGCTGATGCGAGGAGCAGATCTTGTTGTCCCGGCCACTTTGATTGGCAGCACCGTCAATGTGTCGACGGATCAGCACGATTCCGGTCGGGTGACGTTACAGGCGACGCTTCGGGATGACGAGGACGGCACGGTGTTGGACACGGTGACGAGGACATTCACTGTCCGGCGGGACCAGACGATTTCCTTTGTCGATCTTCCTGACGTGGATCTGGGGGATCCCTCCTTTGAAGTAAACCTGGCCGCCAATCCGGATGAAGGACAATCTCTCAGCTTTCGCATCGTTGACGGGCCGGCGGAGATTGATGCGGACACCGGTCGGGTAAACGTGTTCGGGACGGGGGCCATCCTTTTCCAAGCCTTTGCCGGGGGGACGAATTACGACCCGCTTGACCCGGGGGCGGACCTTGTGGCGGCGACTTTCCAGAACAAGACGCTGGTCGTGGGGGGCAAGGAGCCGGTCGGCGGGCCGGGATTTTTGGACCTTTGGACCTGGCGCAACCCGCAGTTGTCCCTCACTGAATACCTCCTCGACATCGCCGTTAATGATTCCGGGACCCAGTTTGTGGCCGTGGGTGCGGATGGGCAGATCGTCCAGGGATCGGATCCCACCGACCGCACGACCTGGACCGAACCGGACGCAGGGACCACGGAACACCTCTTCGGGGTAGTGCGCGGGGCGACCCGCTACGTCGCAGTCGGCATGAACGAAGCCGTGACGACCTCAACCGACGGCTTGAGCTGGTCCACGGGCGGCGTCAGCGGCATCGACCCGGGCACCTCGCTCCGGGCGGTCGGGTTTGATCCGGATTCGAGCGAGTATGTGGCCGTTGGAACCAATGCGGTGGGACGGGCGGTGCTGTATTCCTCCCCGGATGGTTTGGCGTGGAGTGCCGATGTCACCTTCCCGGCATTTCTTGCCACCCCGCTCGCGGTCTCCTATTCGCCTGTTCTTGGCACTTGGCAAGTCGTGGGCGAGACCGGGATATGGGTCTACGGGACGCCAGCTTCGTGGGAAATCAAATCGTTCGGTTTTGGAGATGACTTTAATGATGTGCTGGTCACGGAGGCAGGGGTAACTTTCGTGGTCGGCGATTCCGGGACCATCCTTCGCGCGGATGCCGGTTCGGGGCAGCAGTGGACAACCGTGAACTCGGGGGCGAACTACGATCTCGAGACGATTGCCTTCAACGGGCGTTATCTGATCGCGAGCGGGGAAAATGGTCGCCTCTTGCGGTCCAACCTCGACAACGGTGACCGCTGGGTCGAGGCCATCACGCCCTTTCGGTTCGATGTCCAGGCGATCGCCTTCATCGATGGGCTTTTGATCGGAGTCGGACAGAACGATTCGGTCGCCACCTCCGGGAGTGGGTTTGACTGGACGCTTCGCGATTCGACCACTCCGGGATCGATCCATGCGGTCGCATCCGACGGGTCCGTGACCGTTGCCGTGGGCGATGATGGGCAGGTCTACCTCTCGACCGATGATGGAGAGACCTGGGCGGATCCCGCTCCGGGAATCCCCGAGGACCTGCGCGACGTCATCCATGGACCGGTTGGATTTCTGGCCGTGGGTACCGGCGGAGCGATTTACTCTTCGGCAGACGGCTCATCCTGGACTCCTGCCACCTCGGTTGAGGACGTTTTCGGCGGGTCGTTCACCGGGAACCTCAACGCCGTCCACTATAATGGGGGGACCTATGCGGCGGTCGGAGAGAACCTTGCGATCCTTGCCTCCCCGGACGGTCAAAATTGGACGCAGCGGACTGCAGGTGGTGTCACCCTGAACGACCTCACCAGCAAGGACGGGAAATTTCTGGCCGTTGGTGCGGGGGGGCAGATCGCCTCCTCGAGCGATGGACTGTTCTGGAGCCTCAAAGCATCGGGAGTGGCCGAAAACCTTCACTCCGTGGCAGCCTCGGATTCCGAATACATCGCCGTTGGTGAAAATGGTGCCCTGCTTAGTTCGCCAAACGGTGCGACCTGGACACCCCGGATCTCTACCGTGACCGAAGACTTGTATGAGGTGCTGCATTTCAACGAAACGTTCTATGCTTTTGGCGGCGGATTCGCGCTTCTGACAAGCGACAGTGACGGCAATTGGACATCCCAGGTGGCCGCGACCCAGAACCGAATCTTTGGGGCTGCCGTGGCGGGAGATACCTTCGTCGCCGTGACGGATTTTGGCGGGATCCTGACCTCGCCAACCGCGGGATCCACCGGGCTGGAAGAGTGGACGTTCCGGTATACCGGTGCACCGGGTGCCGACATCAATGATGTGACCTACGGCAGCCAGGGTTTCGTCGCCGTCGGCGATTCCGGGCAGATTCTCATCTCCGAAGACGGGCAAAACTGGGAGGAGAGATCCGTCAGCGAGACGAATGGAGAACCTTTGACCGAGGATCTCCTCGGGGTCGCCTTTGGCAATGGACTTTACCTGGCTGTGGGTGCGCAGAAGCTGATCAGCTCCACCGATGCCCGCAACTGGACAGTCGTGACAACCTGGACCGTGCCAGTGAACAGCGTCACTTTCGGGAACGGACTCTTCGTCGCCACAGGGGATGTTTCCACCATCCTCTACTCAACGAATGGGACGACCTGGCAGGGCGGCTCGGTCAATGGAATCCACGAGCCGGCACCCTTGCGCGACTCTGTCTACGATGAGGATTCGGGCGGTTGGGTCGCGGTCGGCGATCCGGCGCTGTTCAGACTTCCCAATGGAGATGAAAAGGAAATGACCCAGCTCTTCGTCTCGAACGACGGGCAAACCTGGACGCGCCAGCCCTCGCCGGAAATTGCCGAGGATGAGTTTTTCGCCCAGCCCCTGTTTACTCTGGCCGCAGGAGATGGCAAGGTCCGTGCCTTTGGGGAGGGCCGCTTGATCTACTTTCCGGCGGACGATTCCTGGGTGATCTCCGCCTTGGGGGACTTCCCGACTTTCGCCTCGATTTATACCAAGGGGAACGGGTTCGGCGGATTTGTCTATGCCGGCCAAAATGGCGCGATCTCGGGCCTGGAACCCCGCTTCATCAGCTTCCCCGGGGTCACCGAGAACCTCAATGGACTGGCCTTCGGGAGCGAGAGCTACGTCGCCGTGGGAGACAACGGACGGATCCTGATCTCAAGCGATGCACGGGACTGGGTAATTCGCAGCACCGGAAATCTGGCCCCCCTGAACGATATCGCGGTCGATCTATTTGGGCGGTATGTCGCAGTCGGAGACGGGGGTACGATTCTGCGGAGCAACGACTCGATCAGCTGGACGCCCGCCGGCGGGGTTCCCGATCTCACCGAATCCGGTGACCTGAACGCGGTGACTACCGGTGCCGATGGCTTTGCCGCCGTGGGTGATTTCGGGACGATCCTGCTTTCCTCCGAGGGAGAGAACTGGGCGATCTCGCCTTCCGGAATCTTTGGCCACCTCAATGGAGTCGCCGCAATCGGAACCACCCGTGTTGTGGTCGGAGCCAAGGGCACAATCCTGCTGGACGAAGGGGGCGATAACTGGATTGAGCAGAACGCAGCTGGTGTTTCGACAGACCTGTTGGACGTTCACTACGCCGCTGGTCAATTCACCGCTGTGGGCAAGGGTGGGGTGGTTCTCACCAGCTCCGACGGCCAGAGCTGGAACCTTCAAACTTCTGGCGTTTCCGAAGACCTCCTCTCCATCGGCTACGGGGATCTGGCCGCCGGGGGCTATTGGACCGCTGCGGGAGAGTCGGGGGCGATCTATGTGTCGGCCGACAACGGCACCTCGTGGACAGATCGCGATTCAGGAAGCCTCGAGGATCTGCGTGACGTTGCATTCGGGCAGAGTAATTTCCTGGCCACCGGCACCGATGGCACCGTGCTCTCGTCCAATAATTCTTCCGATTGGTTCAGCCGCCCGGTCGGGACCGACTACGCCCTGAATGGAGCCGCTTTCTTTAACGGAGTCTTCACCCTGGTAGGGGATTTTCAAACGATCGTCACCTCGGGACGCATCGAAGAGCGCGTCGCACAGGAGATTCTCTTCCTGCCGATCGGAGACAAAATCGTCTCGGATCCGCCCTTTGAACCCCAGGTCCTCGCCACCAGCGGATTGCCGGTGACCCTGGAAATCGTCAGCGGCCCAGCCTCCCTGGTCGATGGTGATCTCGTACTCGACGGATCGACCGGAACCGTTGTCATTGAGGCGAATCAGGCCGGCAGTGCGCGCTACTTGGCGGCCGAATCTGTCCAGGTGTCCTTCGAAGTCCGTTTGTCCTCCCAGACAATCAACTTCTTCGGGGAACCGGGATCGACTGCCCCGGGATCCATCTCCGACCAGACCTTTGGGAGCGTCCCGTTTGAGGTCACCGCGAGCAGCACCTCCTCGCTGCCTCCGGTCATCGCCGTTGAATCCGGGCCTGCGGTCATCTCTTCCCAGGCAGGTGGCACCGCCACCGTTTCCCTGACCGGCGCAGGCTCGGTGACCCTCTCCGCCAATCAGTCCGGCGACGGATCTTTCGCGGCAGCTCAGGAGGTCGTTCGGTCCTTCCAAGTGGGCAGGGCCACACAGACGATCGAATTTGATCTCCCGCCAAACGCCGGAGAAGCCGATCCCCCGCTGACCCTGTCCGCCTCTGCGTCCAGCGGGCTTCCGGTCTCCTTCGCGGTTACCAGTGGACAGGGATCGATTGCGAACGGCGATCAGCTCATCTTTAGCGAAAGTGGAACCGTGACGGTTCAGGCCTTCCAGACAGGCGATGCCGACTACCTCCCGGCCACCCCCGTCTCCGCCAGTATCCTGGTCGAACCGGCCGAGACGGGAGATGTCTGGCAAACCCGCTCCGCAGGCACCTCCAGCGACCTTCTCGGGGTGGCGTTCGCCCAGTCCCGCTTCTATGCCGTCGGCACCTCGCAGACGGTGCTTTCCTCCTCGAACAGTCAAAACTGGTCCCTCCGCGCCAATGGCACCAACGAGCTGCGCGATGTCGCTTATGGCGGAGTGCCAGGCATCTTCCTCGCGGTCGGGTCGGACGGGATTCCCCTCTACTCCGAAGACGGCTCGGAGTGGTCGCTGCTGCCGGAGACCGGCCTCTCGGGGCTGAACGGTATCATTTATGCCTCCGGGCGTTTCTTCGCTGTGGGGGATGGCGGAGCGATCTGGAGATCCCTGAACGGAGAGATCTGGTCCCCCCTCAATAGCGGTGTCGCGACCGACTTGCAGGATATTACCTACTCAAATGGCAAGCTGATCGCCGTCGGCGAGAATACCGTTCTGATCAGCGAAAGCGGGGGAGCCAGCTGGACGCCCCGCACTTTTTCCAATGAGCAACTCGGGCTGAATGCCGTAGCCGGTGATGGATCCGATGGCCTGATGGCTGTGGGATCCGCAGGGCAAATCCTTTACTCCGGAAACGCCGGTTCGAGCTGGATCGTCCGTCCGTCCCCCGTCGAAGCGGAACTCCGGGCGATCGCTTACGGAAACGACCGATTCGTTATCGCGGGCGATGCCGGCGCGATTTATTCCAGTGGCGACGCCGGCCTGTCGTGGATCCTTCGCCAGAGCGGCACCAATCAGAGTCTTCGCGACGCGACCTACCGCTCGTCGGTCTTTGTGATCGTTGGCGACGGCGGCACGATTTTGACCTCCGGTCTTTCCGCCACCCAGATTGAGCAGACACTCGATTTCCCAGCCCTGAGTCCTCCGACCTCGGGGCTGACCGTACCCCTCGTCGCTACCGCCCTCGCCGACGGCACACCCTCCGGCCAGGAGGTGCAGTTCCACCTCGTCAGTGGATCTGGGACGATCTCGGGCACCGCGCTGCAAGTCGACGGTTCGACCACCGCCACACTCGAGATTTCTGGTGATCCGGGAACCTACAAGATCCGCGCCTCCCTCCCGGTCGCCGGGGACTACCTGGCCGTACCCGGTGTCGACCGCGAGTTTACGGTCCTCAGAGAAGCACAGACAGTGGCGAACGTTTTCCCGGCTGCGGGGGAACTCTCCTTCTCAACCGCCCCGATCGGGCTTTCCGCCACCGCAGTCGATCCAAACACCGATGAACCCACCGGACTCGGGGTGCAGTACGAGGTGGTCAGTGGAGATGCCTCCATCACCGGGAACTCCCTCACCCTGAACAGCGGTTCGGTCGGCGGCCAAGTCGTGATCCGACTCTTCAACTCCGGCGATTCGACCTACTCCCCCTTGGATGAAACGGTGACTTACTCCATCGTTCCCGCTACCGCCCAGATCGTCTTTAAGGCGATTCCCAACAAGCTCCTCGACGATCCAAACTTCTTTGTCGAGGCCAATACCTCCGATGGTGGCGATGTGCAGATCCAGATCATCGAAGGCGCAGACCTGATCACACTGCGTAGTTTCAACCGCAATGATGGAGACGGAAATCTAACCTTTGTTCACGAGGTGACCATCGGCGGAACTCCCGAGGGCCAGGGGAGGGTTGTCCTCGAAGCCTTTTTGCCCCCGGATTCCGGTATTACTGCCGATCCGGTTCGCCAATCTTTCTATATCTCCCGGTTCGCCCAGAATATTTCCTTCGACGATCCCGGAAGCAAGACCTTCGGCGATCCGCCTTTCGCCATCAACGCCTCGGCCGACGGTGGGGGCGAGATCACCTTCTCCCTGGCTGACGCCACCGTCGCCAGCCTCGACGGCTCCATCGTGACCATCCTCTCGGCCGGTACAATCAAGATTTCCGCCGCTGCCGAACCCAACGGAGACTTCGGCCCGGCGCAAGGCGAGTTGACCATCAGCGTCGACAAAGCCAATCAGCGACTGGAGTTTGACGAGATCGACGACCAGTTCGAGGGCAGCGTTATCGCCATCCCGCTCACCGCCCGCACCTTCGTCGGGAGCAGTGAGATCCCCGCCTCCCCGGGGATCTATCCCATCACTTTCACTGTCGTGGAGGGCACCGATATTGCCACAATCTCGGGGAGCACCCTTACCCTGAACGGCAAGCCGGGAACCGTAAAGGTGCAGGCCAGGCAGAACGGGAATGCCAACGTGCTCGCCGCCGCGCCAGTCGAGCAGACGTTTACCGTTTCAAACTTTGGTCGTGCTCCAGTGAATACCGACGAGTCCTTCTCCAGTGCCGCCTATGGCGACGGACAGTTCGTTGCGGTCGGGTTTCAGGGCGGTGCCGCCCGCACAATCGATGGCTCCTCCGATCCCACCACCTGGGAAGCAGTCATTCCCACCCCCAATAACCCAGGCCTGTTCGATGTCGCTTACGGCAACGGACGGTTTGTCGCCGTCGGTTATAACGGAGTGGCCCTGAACTCCACGGACGGAGGAAAGTCCTGGTCCGCCGCCAGTGCGTCCACCTTGAACCCCCTGGGCGGTATCGCCTTCGGTGCCGGAACGTTTGTCGCCATTGAAACCTCTGTTTTGCAACAGCTCCATACCTCTACCAACGGGACGAGCTGGACCCCCAGGTCCATTCCCACCGACAAAAACCTGACCGATCTCGTGTTTGGCAGGGACACCCTGGGCAATCCTCGTTTCGTAGCGGTCGGCTCCGTCGGCACGGTGCTGACCTCCTCCAACGGGATCAGCTGGACCCGCCAGACCCAGGGAACTCTCTCCTTCGCCCTGCGAAGTGTCGCCTACGGGGACGGCCTCTTTGTCGCCATCACTTCCGGGCGCGATTATCTTTTCTCCGAGGACGGAGGGGTGACCTGGTTTCAGAAAAAGATTCCATCGGCCATCCTTCCCGACTCTCCGTCTCTCCAGTCAATCGCCTTCGGGAACTCCACCTTCCGTGTGGTTGGCTCGAATGGCACCGTGCTGACAGCCTCCCCCGAAGCCATTCGCGAACCAGTTGATCCCTCCGACAATTCCAGCCGCTGGGTGCGCGAGATTAGCCTCGGTTCCAGTAACCTTAATCGGGTCATCTTCGGAGGTGACCGCTTCGTGGCTGTAGGCCAGAACGGTACGATCCTGATTTCTCTTCCCGAGGTGGCCGCAGTTACCCTCAGTGATTGGATCGACTCGTTCGACTTCTCCGGTCTCACCGCAGGACCCGTGGCCGGAACAGATGATCCAGATGGCGATTCCTATTCCGTCGCACTCGAGTACGCCCTGTTCGGTGACCCGCTGCACCCGGAACCAAATCCACTGGTCAGGATGTCCAGTGCGGGCGGCGAGGCGATGCTCAGCTTTACCAGACGCCTGACCTCCGACGTGACCATCCATATCCAGGAGTCGACCGATATGGTCGATTGGACAACCATCCGCAGCTACGATCCAGCCAGCGGCTCCTGGGATGACACCGACGGCCTTGCCGAGTCAGTGAACGGAACCAGCGTCGACGTCGACTTCGCAACCTCCATCGAACCCCCATGCCTCTTCCTTCGGGTGAGGGTCGTCGAATAGACAGCGACGATGTTAGGGGGCAAATGAAAGAGGCCGGGTTTCCCCAGAACGAGCGAAGAAGTCCATTGGCGACTCCGCCCACCGCTTTTCGAGCGACGATCACCCTTTTTACGGGCAGGTCGCCTGAGTGACAGGGTTTCCGTCAGTTTCCTGCCCCCACAATTCTCAGCCGGGTCGGCTCCAACCGCGCGCTGCCGAGATCAAGGCTCTCCCCGTAGCGAAAGAAAAGGGGTTCCGGCGAGATGGGGTCGAACGCCCGCTCAATCCGCTTTGCGTTGATGGCGGCAAGCGCGTAGCGATCAATAAGAAGAGGGTCGGCACTCAGAATCACTTCCGGGCGCGAGTGGGTATAATGAGCATTATACCGGGGGCCTCCGATGATTTGGAAGGACTCAAGGCTTAGGATGGAAAAGAGCCATGTTCGGCGCAGTTCGGGAATCGCGGCGATCTCTACGGTGGAGCTGGCCGCACTTACCGGACGGCTGAAAAATCGCGATTGGTTGCTAACCGCCCATACCCCAGCATTGGCGACAGTTCCGCTGATCCCGAGAACCGGATGCTCAAGAGCAACCGGAAGATTGATCCAGAAATCGAGATCAAACAGAAGCGGCGATGGCAGGTAGCTCTTGCGATCCGCGTCGCCCTCAAGCAGTTCCCGCGATTCTTCCCCTTGGCCCGCACCGAACAGAGGGTGCGGGGGGAGCGAACTCTCATAGAACCAATTTTCCAAATGGTAACGGGACTCCTCAAGTGCAATTACCGACATCCCCTCAAATTTCCGCCCCCCGTGGCTCAGCGGGGGCAGGTAGCCCGCGCTGCGCAAACGATGTGTGTCCAAATCAGCGATGATGATGTTCTCTCTCTTAAATCCCCGATCCACCAAAGCCTCTGCGAGTGCCAGGACCAATGCCGGCGGGGTCCTCAGGCCGCGGCCTGAATTCGTGTAAACCTTCAGAACAACACGTCCGGTGTTTCCAGGCTGGATCGGTTCGTAGACGCTTTCCCAACTCTCAAGCAACAAAGGGATCGCTTCCGAGTAGTCCGGTGCCGAAGTTCCCTCCGGTCCCGCATACAGGAAGCCTATCTCCTCCGTTTGCAAGGTCTGACCCTGCCCAAGCATTACCGCCCAGCAAGTGATCCATGCACAAAGGATGTTTTTGGTTCGAAAACTCATTTGATACTGCGGGGAACTGTTTTTGATGGACGAATCCGAGATTCGGCGAGAGAGGGGAAGGGTTCAATCCATTTTCACGAGTGAATTGCCCTGGCGAATCCGTAGGGTTGATCTCGGGAAACTCAAATCTGCCCTCGCATCTCGATTTTTGCCAATCTCTTCCTCGAATCGAACAGGTCAGGACGTACGGATGACGGCGGAAATAATCCCCGCCAAAAGCCCCAAGCATCCTCCGAAAACAACATGCCCTGCCAAATGAACCGCACCGATTACCAGCGATACCGACCGGAACTCCGGCAAGGGATGCTTTTCCGCCATGAATATCATCAAAACATAGGCCATGCCGATTCCATGGATGAATCCAGCCCCCAATCCTATTAAAAAAACCTGCGGTAGCTCCACTATCCCAGTCAGACTGAAGATCAGCCCATAGATAGCCCCAAAGAAAACACCAGAACCCAGGTGAATCCGAATCCCTGCCCGCGTTCCACCCTCCTTCTTGCGGGTAAAAAAACTCCCGATCGCAAGCACCATGTCCACCTCGTCGCCTCCACCCAGTCGACTCATCCCCTTCATCGAGGAACTCATGGCCAATGCCGCCAAAGGGCCAGCAATAAGAGCGGTTAGGATAAGAAATAAAATCATAAGAAAGGCTGATGAGTAGGATTAGGCATAATCGCATCCCTTGGCAAGGGTTTATCCGTTGCCGCTGCACTTAGGGCTTCCGTGCTGAGGCTCGGGTCAGGTCCGAGTTTCTCCTCAGGTTGTTTCGTAAAAAATTTTGTGGAGGACTGGGGTATGCCGCTCGCACCCGTAATTTTCCCAACCCTTCAGTGGGATCTGGAGTTCCTCGCCCTCAAGGTGGTCTACATTCCGGGAATCCGCAAATCAACTGACCAACAGCTGTTTTTCCAAATTCTTATCCCGCTGGGAGGCCCCCGGTAGCCGGATAGAAGACCCCCGCTCCAAGATTACGCCGACAAGAGGCGTAAGCCATATTTCTCTGATTTGGGAGCATTGAACGGTGTTGGAAAGACTCAGAAAATTACTTCAGTTGTTGGGATTGCTTAGATGTCCGTATGGATACAGAAAAAACACCCACCCTCAATGATCGCCTCTATTTACAAATGCCGCTGGGATATCGAGAAAGTCTTCGACCAGAACAAAAACAAACTCGGCGAGAACAAAGCCTGGG
>CAZWFJ010000132.1:0-12246 GCA_964633135.1 uncultured Puniceicoccaceae bacterium
GAGAACCAACGACTTACGTAAAATATACCCTAAAACAGCTTAAGTCGGGTTAGCCGTTTGTCGAAAAATTTAACCAGGTTAACATTACGTTTGCCGATATCGGGAGTAGTATGGTTGTTTGATGGTTTTTATTATGAGTAGGGCTAAACGAAGTTTTCTCCAAGATGCATCTATTTTACATCATCAGCATCCTCTCGGGGGATGAAGGGAAGGGTGGCCTTACAATGAGTTCACCAACAGCGTGACCCGCTCCGTGTGAGGGGGGTATGTGTTGGGGCCGCATTGAATCGCGGGGGTGAGTATCATGCCGCTATTGGAGAAGAACAGGCCCTCGGCCCTTCGGAGGTCTTCGAGTCGGAGAACCTGTTCCCTGGCTCGAATTCCGCATTTTTCGGCATGGCGTAGAATCCTGCCTCGGATCACTCCGGGTAGTGCACCGCTTGTGAGGGGCGGGGTCAGAAGTTCTTGGTTGGTCCAAATCCACAGGTTCGACCGGGCTCCCTCAATCATCTCCTCTCCGCGGCACAAAATGACTTCGTGCAATCCTTCGCGCTGGGCCTCCCGGAAAGCCAGAAGATTCAGCAGGTAGTTGTTGTGCTTCCAACGGCTTAGCGGCGATGGACCGGGGTGGGGGAACCGGGAGATTCCGACTCGCAAGCAGGGGGGGCGGTTAGCCGGGGGTGGGAAAACCCTCAGCATCCAGTTTGTTTCGGTACCATTTGCGTGAAGAGAGAGCCGGGCGGTGCCGTCCGGGCATTGATTACGCACCCGGAGGGCTTCAATCGTTTTTTCCGTGTCAGACTGGCTGAAAGATATGCGGAGGCCCATCTCTTTCGCACTCGAAGTCAACCTTGCCCAATGATCCTCCAGGAATCGCACACGTCCCCCCGCCAGACTCATGGTTTCGAAGCATCCGTAGCCATATAGCCACGCCTCGGAGGTGGGAGGGATGGACAATGAGGCCGCTGGCTGCGGGATGCCGTTCCAGGCTATGAATGCTTCTGTGGGATCCATGTTCATTGGTGTTAATTCAGGAGTCAACAGCCCATCCGAGGGTGGAGAACATTCTCCGTGCCTTGTGCAGAGTCTCCTCATACTCGGCCTCCGGTATCGAATCCCAGACGAGGCCGGCACCGACCCCGAAATCGACCCTTGAGCCGGCCTTTTCCATTGTTCGGATGGCGATATTCCAGCGGGCGACGCCTGCGACGGAGATAAAGCCGATTGTTCCGCAGTACGCTCTCCGGGCAGCAGGTTCGATATGTCGAATGATTTCCATTGCCCTAACCTTGGGTGCACCGGTGATTGAGCCTCCGGGGAAGGTAGCTGCGATGAGATCGGCGATGGTTACTCCCTCGCGCAATTGTCCGGAAACTTCTCCGACCAAGTGATGGACAGCGGCAAATGACTCGAGAGCAAACTTCCGATCCGCAGAAACCGACCCCACTTCACAGACGCGGCCCAGGTCGCTTCGTTCCATGTCCACGATCATGAGCAGTTCAGCCCGCTCTTTCTCATTTGCCTGGAGTGCGGACGCCAGGTTTTGGTCGAGCATCGGATCGGCAGAGCGGGGACGAGTGCCCTTGATCGGTCGGGTGGAGACCCTGCGGCTCGAGTCTACTGCGAGGAAAAGTTCGGGCGAACTGGAGAGAATCTGGCGTGAACCGCAGTCGAGAAACGCTGAGTAGGGCGCGGGGTTTTCGCGGCGCAAAGCCCGGTAGAGTTGCGCAGCAGATCCCTCGACGTGGCAACTGAATCGCTGCGAGAGATTCGCCTGGTAAATATCCCCGGAAGCAATCCACTCGCGCACCTTTCTTACGCCTTCCATGTAATCGGCCCGGCTGAAATTCGAGACGGGTTTGGTGCTGCGGATACCGATTGGCCGGGTTGCGGGATTCTCCATTCGGGAAAGATCCCGCACCCATCTCCGCAGTTCATCCTCTCCGCCCCTGATCCAGGGTCCGACGACCGCATAAAGTTGCCTGCTTGGCCGGTGCCAGACCAGAGCGCGGTCATAGAGTCCAAGCCATCCAGCCAATCTCGGCCTTTGCGGGGGCGGGTAGGGCGGCATCTCCTCGCGATAGTTCAACTGGCCAATCAGACCGCCTGCAAAAGGCACAGAGGTAGATGCCAATGGTCGCAGCCGCGCTTCCCATTCATTCAACCAGCTCAAGAGATCCTCCTCGGGTCCCGACCGTTGTTCGACAGGATCGGCAGCTAGTATCGACCAATCCGCTCCCCTGGCTCCGTCCACTCCATCGAGCCAAACGCAGTGCGGGCTAGTCGAGAAGTGGGCAAACCAGTCCTCAATCGTGCCGTGGTCGTGCAGGGGTATTACAGGCATGACAAGACCGAATCCTTCACCCGTATCATTCCGACCTCCGAGACATCGGCCAAGTAGTCCAGGACTGTTCGGCCCCCGATCCTCAGATCCGGCTCCAAATCGGCCAATGGGCGGAGAACGAAGGCCCGCTGGGTTATCCCCGGATGAGGAAGCTTCAATCCCGGATCATCCATCTCCTGCCCTTCGTAAACGAGAATATCCAGATCAATCGTCCGCGGACCCCACCGAACCTCCCGCGCGCGGCCCAACTGATTCTCCAGCGCGAGACAATGCCTGAGCAACTCGGGCGGACTCACTGAGGTTTGCACCTCGACGACGGCATTCCAGTAGCGATCCTGCCCCGGCGGCCCCATGGGAGGGGTTTCGTATACCGGTGATCCCCGTACCAATTCGACTCCGCCGAGAGTCCCCAAGCCCCGAAGGGCTTGTGCAAAATTCTCACTGCGGTCTCCCTGATTTCCTCCCAGGGCGATCCATGCCCGACTCATTTCTCCCGCCACCGTTCGACCGAAACTGAAATCTCGTCAAAAATCCCGGGAAGGGGGGCTTGTGGTTTCCGGACCTCGACGACGATTGAGTCGACCTTGGAAAACTCGGCCAGAATTCCCTCCGCTATTCGACCTGCGAGAGTCTCCAGCAAGTGAAAGCGCTCGCCCTCCATCCATTCGCGCACCTTCGCGTAAACTGCCGAATAATCGATCGCATCCTCAAGGCGGTCCGAAGCCGAGGCCGCCCGGGTATCGGTCCGCAGCTCCAAATCGACAAAGAACCGCTGCCCGTATTCCGCCTCGGGCGGGTTGTTTCCGTGGAAGCCGAAGAAGGCGAGTCCGCGAAGGCGGATACTGTCAGGAGATCTATTCATTGCGATAAATGGCATCCGCCATGCGGGCGGCTTTCAAGTTTGGACCGATATCATGAACCCGGACGATGTCGACCCTGCCGACCACCCCGGCTACGGTGGTGGCCAGTGTGCCCTCGAGACGTTCCTCCACGGGGAGGTCGAGTATCCGTCCGATTAACGACTTACGGGAGGCTCCCAGGAGCAGCGGATATCCGATCGACCGCAACTCGCCAAGCCGCCGCATGATTTCGAGATTCTGCGACGGGGTTTTTCCGAATCCGATGCCCGGGTCCAAGACGATCCGGTCCAGGGCGATCCCGGCTTTTTCCGCGATCTGCAGGGACTTTTCGAAAAACTTCCGAATCTCCGCGATTGGGTCTCCCTCAATCGCCTTCGCCCGGCTGTTATGCATCAGGATCACCCCGGCACCCGTCTTAGCCGCCACCTCGGCCATGAGAGGATCGAATTGAAATCCATGGATGTCGTTCACGATTGTGGCTCCGGCCTCCATGGCTTTCTTTGCTACCTCTGACTTATACGTATCCACCGAGAGCGGTACTCGCAGGTTACCACGGAGAGCAGCCAAGACCGGCTCCAATCGCGCCCACTCCTCGGCGGAGGAAACCTCCCCTGCGCCGGGGCGCGTGGATTCGGCTCCGACGTCGATAAAATCCGCACCCTGGTCCTCCATTTCCCGCGCACGATGGAGGGCTTCGGACGGGTCGATAAAACATCCCCCGTCCGAAAACGAATCGGGAGTTACGTTAAGAATCCCCATCAGAAACGTCCGTTCGCCCCACTTCGCAACGGGCCAGGGTGATCCTCTCGTTTCGCTGTCTTCCATACGCATGGGAAACATCAAAACAAGTTTCCACCCGAAATCCCAGCCTCTTTCCCCCACAGCGAAAAATGCCAGAGCGCGGCCAGGGTCAGCGAATGGGTCAATTCGCCCCGAAGGCAGGCTGCTCGCACCTCATCCAGCGGCAGGGTGAGGATCTCCATCTCCTCGTGCTCGTCCCATGCCAGGGCCGAAACAGGCTTCGCCCCATTTATGAAGACATAGTGGCAGTGGTTATTCATGATGGCAGGATTGGGGTGACACTTTGCAAAAATCCCGGCTGACTCACCCTCAAATCCCGTTTCCTCCCGCAGCTCCCGCACGCCTGCTTCAAGTGGACTCTCCCCGGGGTCGACCATCCCTCCTGGCAGTTCCAGGGAAAGCTCGCCGCTCCCATGACGAAACTGTCGGACCAGTACCAGCTCGTTTTCGGTCGTTAGGGCAACCACGTTGACAAAATCCCGGGTGTCGATGACGAACCAATCGCTGCTACGGTTATCTTCCTCGTGGCGGCTTTCCTGCCGAATCACCCGGAAGACCCGGCAATCGGCGACCTCCTCGGTTTTATCGATAATCCAGTGTGAGGGCGTTTTTCCCTTTTCCATTTCGCCATGATCATGCGAATCTCTCGTCCAACACAACCGATTTTCAGCCATGAACGATTCCTATACCCATCTCGAAGATTTCAGTGAAGACATTATCGCCAAAGCCCAGGCGGGTCTGCGAATCACCAACCGCGACCTGTGCGAGAGTGCGGGAATCGAGCTGGCAGTCCTGAAGGATCTCAAAAACGGTGGAACCGACGAGGCCGCTCTCCGCAAGGTGGCTTCCTCGCTCGGACTCGATCCAGACCGACTTGTCGTTTCCGCAAAGCGGGAGTGGCTCCCCGAGAAACGAGCAATCCCGCGTCTGCAACGCTTCATCAGCCACTTCCGATCGATGAGGGTAAACGCTTACCTGATCGTTGCCCCCGGTCAGCGCGCGGTTCTTTTCGACACCGGAGTCGATGCCGACTCTATTCTTCGCTACCTCGCCGAGAATCGGATTAGCCTCGAGTCGATCGTCCTCACCCACGGGCATCCTGACCATGTAGCCGTGTTGCAACCGCTTTGCAAAGATCAGGAAGGGATCATCATCCATGCCCATCCAGCAGAGGAGATTCCGGGTACCATTCCCGTCAATTGGGGAGAAACATTCGAGGCAGGGCCGCTTTCCCTTCGCAGCTTGTCCACTCCGGGACATTCCCCCGGCGGCACAACTTTTCTCGTCGAAGGCTTCAGCCCTCCGCTTGCCATTGTCGGGGACGCGCTCTTCGCTGGCTCGGTCGGAGGTTGCGCTCCCGATTACGAAGGAGCCCTGCAGGCGATTCGTGAGAATATTCTCTCCCTGCCGGATGAGACCATCCTCTGCCCGGGCCATGGTCCCATCACCACCGTCGGTGAAGAAAATGAACACAACCCATTTTTCCCCCGCTAATGTGGCAGAAAATCTCCAACGGAAACCTCTATCACGGCGATGCTCTCCAGGCTCTAACAGAGTGGCAGGGTGAAAAGGCGCAATGCATCATCGCCGATCCACCCTACTTCCAGGTGCAAACCGGCGAGGCATGGGACAATCTTTGGCCTACCGAAGAAGCTTACCTCCAGTGGACGGTTCGCTGGGTCGAAGCCTCCAGGCGACACCTGGCCGCAGACGGACTCCTCTACATCTTCGGCCAACCGGGCAAGCGTGAGCACGTTTGGCTCAAACTCTGTGCCCGTTTGGTCGACCACATGGCCTTTCACGATCTCATCGTGTGGGATCGGGCGGTCGGCTATAACGAACGGCGAGACTCGTTCACGCCCCAGTTCGAAATGATTCTCGCCCTCCGCCATCTCGAAGCCACCAAGGTCTATTTCGACAAAGACGCCGTCCGCATTCCCTACGACGAGAAAACCATTCAGACCTACCTCCGGGATTCTCGTTACAAGGACAAAGAGGCCCGGGAGATGCACCTGCGTAAGGGGAAATTCGCTACGAACATTCTTCGTGTTCCTTCCCTCAAAGGAACCTCGAAAGAAAAAGTCGGCCACCCGACTCAGAAGCCCATTCAGCTGATCGAAAATATCATCCGCGCCAGTTCCCGGCCCGGCGACCTCATTCTCGATCCCTTTCTCGGGAGCGGAACCACCGCCGCTGCCAGCGAGAGGACCAACCGCACCTGGATGGGGGCCGAGAGCAACGACTGTTATCTGAGCATGATCCGCAAAAGACTTTTGCAACCCGCGAAAGCAAGTGCTTCCCCGGCTTGAATCAGGAGCAGGGGATTGAGCGTGCCCCCCTTTTCTCTTAACGACGCTGCATTCGCCAAATCGTTTCCTCTCCCTCGCGCCCGGGAAAGGCATGCCGGGGGCGGGTAGGGGATTCTATCTCGAATTTTGGCAGAAACAGCTTTCTGACCTCCGCCTCCGTGATCGGCCAAGGGGGCGGTTGCTCTTCCACCATGTTCGTGAAAAGAATCGCGAAGATTTTTCCCCCGGGACGCAGCAATTCAGAGAACCGCTCCGCAGCCCGCTCCCACCACTCCGGACCAATCGCACAGAGAAACGTATGCTCGAAGATGCCGTCAAAGACACCGCAGAAATCATTTTCTCCCAACAAATCACACGCAACGAACTCTACCGGACCTGATGGATACAAGCGCTTTGCCCGGGCCAATGCAGTCGGTGAGATGTCCCAGCCCACAGCGGTGTGCCCTCCTCTGGCCAGTGCCGCCGTGTCGTGCCCGCAGCCGCACCCGGGAACGAGAATCCGCGACCGCGGGGCGAAAAAATTCAGAGCCTCCTGAACCGCCGGGACGGGTCGCCCACGATCCCATGGAATATCTCCCTGGCAATATCGCGTTTCCCATCGATATCCCTCGTTGTAATCCATACCCAGGTCTGCCAACTTTTTCTTCATGTCGGAACGGATCCAAATCAAAGCCAGCGATTCCGCGCCTGCAAACGCGGATCTCATCCTTTTCAAGTCCAGGAATGAGTTTATTCCCCGGCCTTTTCGCACAGAGGAGTTCGACGGTAAGGCGGATACCGCACTCCTGTTCCATGCTGAAGAACGCAGGGAAATTTACATCGGACTGGGAGATGCCGATCAAATCAAGGAGCACAGCTTCCGCAAGGCTGCCGGGCATGCCGTCCGCAAGGCAATCGACCTCGGCTCTGCAGAAGCTTTGCTCGATGTGAGTGCCCTTGCCGATAAAGTCGAACCCATCGTCGAAGGACTGGTCTTGGGAGCTTATGAGTTCGATGATTTTCGATCAAATGGGAAAAAAGCCGCAAACATAAAGGTTACTCTCATCGGGCCGAAAAAATCACTGAAATCCATCCGTTCCCAGATCAGCCGAGGCGAATCCATTGGGCGCGCCACAAACTATGTGCGCCAGCTCGGAAACCTGCCCGGGAATATGATCACCCCGGAAACACTTGCCACGGAAGCCCGAAATCTCGCTTCCGAGAAAGAACTGAAGGTCCGTATCTGGACCCGAGCAGCCCTCGAGCGAGATGGGTTTGGCGGCTTGGTCGCCGTCGGCGGCGGTTCCTCGAACGAACCTCGCCTCATCCGGCTCGACTACCTGGCGGAGAACAAGAATGCTCCAACACTCGTTGTCGTCGGCAAGGCGATTACGTTCGATTCGGGAGGACTTTGTATCAAGTCCGCCGACCACATGGACGAGATGAAGTTTGACAAAATGGGGGGATGCTCCGTCCTGGGCATATTGCGGGCGGCTGCCGAACTTCGGCCCGCTTGCAATATAATTGGGATTCTGGCCGCTGCGGAAAATATGACCGGCTCCGGTGCCTACCGACCCGGCGATATCGTCAAAACTTTCGATGGCCAGACCGTCGAAGTGGCAAACACCGACGCCGAAGGCCGCATCGTCCTGGCGGACGCCCTCGGCTACGCACGAGAGAAAATTCGTCCCGATCTGATTATCGACATGGCTACCCTCACCGGTGCCTGTGTCGTGGCCCTTGGAGAGGAACGCGCCGGAATGTTCTGCAAAGAAGCGCACCTCTCTCGGCTGCTGCAAGAATGCGGCGAGCGAACCGGGGATCGAGTATGGAGCTTGCCCTTTTGCGATGAGTTCGACGCGCAGATCGAAAGCAAAGTGGCCGATGTTCGTAACCTGGGAGCCACACGCTGGGGCGGTGCCTCCACTGCCGCATCTTTTCTGGCCCGCTGGACAAAGGGGATTCCCCATATCCATCTCGATATAGCCGGTCCCGCAATGACCAGTACGCCCAAACCCTACAGAGGACCCGGTGCTACCGGCTTCGGGGTCGGATTGGTCTACGCCTTCGCGGAGAGTTGGGCGAAAACACACCAGTCCTAGAGTGAGAAAGCCCGTGCGCTGGAATGCTCTTTCCAGAAAAAGTCGACCGGGCTGCCATCCCGAAGGACGAACGCCGGAGTTCGTGGTTCGCCAGGTTCACCATTCTGCGCCAAGTCGAAGGATCGAAGGCTGCCCTCGCCGCGCTCTTGCAGAAGCCCCCCAGAAAGGATTCCGGGGCGGTCCCGGGTTGCAGCAACCGATTCGCCAGCCGAAGCCCTTGCGTGCAAAGGGTGCTCGGCTACCCGATTATTCAGGGTCGCTATCCAGATCGGGATCTAAATCGAGAATTTCTATGTAATTGCTTCGCAACAGGTAATAATAAGCTTAACGCCACGGGGAGACTCCCCAGACCAGCCGTAAATCTCGTTGTGATCCCGGATTGCTGAATGCTTGGATCGAGACTGAAAATCAAACCCTACTGAAACCCATCACAGCATCATGAGGATAGCACCTTTTTCCACTCGCGATTTCAACAGCCAGCTGCAACGGTCCCTGGGAAAGGTGTACCTTGGAGCGGCTTCGGTGGGAGAGGTCATGGCCCTCGCCGACGCGATTCCCGATCGAGAGCTGGAAGGCTGGCATAATGCCTGGAGATGCCTGGCCGAGGATCTCGAGCACCGCGCTGTGAATGCCAAAGCAGGGGGTCACCCAACTGTGGCGCGAGGTCTTTACCTGCGTGCCTGCGAGGCCTTCCGGCAAGCGTACTTCTATCACCGGATCGACCTCGACTGTGCGGAACTGCAAAACGCCTGGCCCCGAATGGGGGCCTGCTTTGCCGCCGCCCTGGACCTCATGGAGGTCGTCCACACGCCGCTGGCCATTCCCTTCGAGGGGCGGCACCTTTACGCCAGCCTCGTTACGCCAGCCGAAGGCAGCGGGCCTAGGCCGACGATTATCCTGCCCTCGGGTTATGATTCGTGCGTCGAAGAGGCGCTCCTCATGAATGGTCTCTCCGCCCTTCGGGAGGGCTATGCCGTTCTTGGTCTTGACGGACCCGGTCAGGGCAAGACCCTCTACGATCCGGCGACCCGAGTCTTCATGCGCGCCGACTATGGACCCGTGCTAACGGCAGCAGTCGACGCCCTGGTTGAACGGGAGGAAGTCGATCCTCAACGGATTGCGGCGATCGGCTGCAGCTTCGGCGGTTACCTTGTCCCACGCGGAGCGGCCTCGGAGCCACGGTTGGCGGCAATGGTCACCGATCCCGGGCAATATGATATTGGCCGTGCCCTCTTCCGAAAAATTCCGGAGACCCTGGCTACGCTTATCGACGAAGACAGCGACGAGGCGGTCGACGCCTTCGAAGCTCTCGCTGAGAGTTCGGAAGGCGCGCTGCTCTTCCGCCCGCGCATGGCTGCGCCACCGTCCATGCTTACTGCCGGGCACTGTTTGACTTCCACAACCGCGATGCCGCCCCCCGGATCACCTGTCAAAGTCTGATCTGCGACAACGAAATCGACCCTGTCTCCACCGGTCAGGGTCCCCAGCTCGCCGAAGCCGACCGCCACCACCGGTTCCGAACCCAAACAAAATTTCATCCCGGAGGGATGACAGCAACGGGGCGCAGTAGCCCATGCGTTCACGCTTGGGCTTCGGCAGTCGTTGGTGATGCAGATCAGGTTCAGACTTTTCGCATGGGCGGCTATCAGCATGTCGTAGGTACCACTGGGTAAACCTTCTCGCTCCAACTGTAAGCGACCGTCCCCGAAGGTTTTTGGGTCGCGAAAAATTCTTGCCTTTTGAATCAAAAATGAAGCAAGGGTTCACTTTTGCCATGTCACACGGACGGGAATGGGCCGGAATTTTAACTCGGCTCACAGAAAGAATACGATGGGTGTCCAAAACCTCATCTTACTCTCATAGGTCTACGATTGCCCGACTCGTTTAATTTGTCGATCTCATTTTTTAGCGAACGTGGAGACCAGACAACCAGCCTTTGAGGTTCAGTCGTCCGGTTGATTTTTAGGATTTTCCGGCGAGTTCACTGGGTTGTCTGCGTCGATTTGTTCTCCTTTGATTCGTTTAAGCTCAGCCAGATCGATCTTGTCTTTGGCTCTGGGGGAAGCCTCTTTGTTCCGAAGCAGTGATTCGATGCCGATGAAGGGAACGATTAACCCCGATAGGTCCACTTCTTTTCGGTCAGCCCAACACTCTTCGAAGGTGACACCGTCTATTCCGGTAAGAACCTGAATCTTCAAAGGTTCTCTACCGATCTCTACAACAATCTCCTCCTCCAAAAAGTCTTCTATTTGAAGCCCGAGGTCACCGAAGCCGAAATCACTGAAAGTTTTCAGTACCGACCGAGCATTCTCTTCACTTATGGCAATAAAGATATCGATGTCCCCAGTGTATCGAGGGAATCCATACAAACCAACCGCA
Organism: uncultured Puniceicoccaceae bacterium; assembly: GCA_964633135.1. Taxonomy (GTDB): domain Bacteria; phylum Verrucomicrobiota; class Verrucomicrobiia; order Opitutales; family Puniceicoccaceae; genus Puniceicoccus. The sequence goes on from CAZWFJ010000132.1 coordinate 10,775, forward strand.
TAACCTCCGACCACCAAGTGGCGGACGTTATTTTTTTCGAGTAATTCGATGAACTTTAGAAAATTCCGGTTGAGCATCTTTCTCCTTCCTGATCCCGCTTATGGCCTCGACGGCCTCGAGGCGCTCTGAGGGACTCGAGGCCGCCCAATCTTTAGTCTTTTGTCCGTGAAGCTTTCTCTTGATAACCCTGACCATTTCAGTACTCTGACAGCTTCAATTCGGGTTTCAATTCCATTCTGAGAACGTGGAAGATGAGCGCGACCTGGAGGCGGAGCCGTAATGTCGTTGTCTTACTCCGTCTGGTTGGGATTTTGTTTCATCGGGATCGAAATCGCTATCGTACCGAGCGAAGCGACATCAACAAATCGGGATCGATTCCGTAGTTTGAGGGTTCTTCCTCGACTGCATAGCCACGCTTCCCCAAACGGCTCAACATGGCAGCAATCCGGTCCAGTTCAACTTTTCGGTCACGACTCTCATTTTCGTCCAAGTTCTTTCCGACTACCAACACATCCTGAATCGCAGCACATTCCAATGCCGAACCTCGGGCTATCTCGAAATACCTTCTCCGGTCTGCCTCGGCAGTTTTTCCATTTCCCTCGGCAATATTCAGTGGAATCGATTGGCTCGCACGAAGCCATTGATCCCGGGCATGCCGGTGAACCCCATTCAATTTTTCTGAATGCTCAAAAACCCATGCCACGTAGCCGATGGCCAGGCTGTATACGTCGAGCTTTTTCGCCTGCCTGTCGGCAGACAGGTGTCCTAAGGCCATGTTTTTTCGATCCCGATCCCGATCCCGATTTCGATTTGGATTATTTTCCCAACGTCAAAGTGTATCGCGGAGTGAAGGCGGAGCGGTAACGGAGTTGATACCACTGTCTGGTTGAAACTTGTTCTTTTCGCGCAGAGACGCTGGGGCGCAGAGATTTTCCTCAAGCCCATTGACCGCTCTTACGATTCCATCTTTCAATAGCGCCTCTCCGAAGTTCAGTAGGTAGCCCAATTTTAAATTAGTGAGTTTCAAGTGGGTTTGGATCTGTTTTCGATCTGCTGGATTGATTGTTGTTTTTGATTTTAGCTCAACGATGACTCTTTCACAGACGATCAGATCAGCTCGAAAACCTTCATCGAATTTAATTCCCCTAAATGCGATCGGAATCGGAACCTGCCGTTCATTGGGTAATCCCCTTTCCTTTAACAAATAGGACAGCCCCACCTCATACACCGTCTCATGCAGACCGGGACCTAATTCGCGATGCACCTCAATCGCGCATTCTATAATCGCGGTTCCTATTTCGTTTTCAGTCATCTTCTTTACTCTGCGTCACCACGACTCTGCGCGAGGCTCTATTTCATATCGTGGAGGTGTCTCACGGAGAGGAGCGCAGCGACTCGGAGTTGAGACCACCGTCTGGATGTGTGCCGGGTAACCGGCTCATTGACTAAAGAGTGAGATACCATGAATAACG
>CAZWFJ010000133.1:0-12074 GCA_964633135.1 uncultured Puniceicoccaceae bacterium
CTGTACTGACTTACCCGAGGTCGCATTCAACACATCTGGAACCGAGACACCACTGGCCCATGTTGAGCTGTAGTTAGTGCCTCCATTTTCGTCGTAGGTCACATCTATCGTCGTCGTACCCAGCGCAGCTGCCCATACGTTCCCAGTGAGTTCAACATCGCTTGCACTAAGATTGGCGATGGTGAATTCAAACGGGTTAGGAACGGAGTTATTTCCATCCGCCAGCTCAATCTCGAGCAATTGCCCAGAGATAACAGGGTTAAGCATATAGTTGTCGAAGATGGCTGTGGCATTGCTAGTTCCATCGCCGCTGATGGTGAATAGGCCGACTTGCACTGTGTTGCTGAGGTCGGTCAGGGTAGCCGATTCATCTATGATATCGAAAACGATATTGCCGACGCCGCCATCCTCACCCGTGTAGTAGCTGACCGTGTCGCCGCTGCGTTCGAGCATGACCCACTTTTCCGGCTCGTTGTGGCTGACGTCCGTGCCGCCGATCTGGCTGGTCACGGCCGCATTCGCGCCGCTACCGGCGGTTTCGCGCTCCTGCGAAAGATATTGGGTGCCCTTTTTGCTGGCTTGCAGGGCCATCTTTTCGAGGGTGTCGTTGACGCCGTCGGTGTCGGCACCGTCGCGGAGCATGACCCCGGCGAAGCTGCCCGCCGGGCCGTCGATGCTCTTGACTTGCACGCTGACGTGGAAATCCCCGCTCGCGTCGCCCTTGATGAAGAGGAACTGATCGCCGCTGGTGTCTGTCGAGATGCCGTCGCCGCCGAAGGCCGCCACTTCAAAGCTGCCGTCGCTGCGCTCGCGAGCCGCGCCGTCGGCATCGCGGAAGCTCAGAATTTGGTCGAAGTTCGTGTTATCGGTCAGTGGTGCCGTGCCAGCGGTGGCGTTGATCGTCATGGTCACATCGGCCGTGTCGGTGCTGTTGCCGCCGTCACCGGCGGTGTAGCTGAAGACATCGGTGCCGCTCCAGACGCCCGCAAGGGGGCTGTAGACCAGATTGTTGCCGTCCTGGCTGACGCTACCCTTGCTACCCTGGGTGAAGCTCTCGATCTCGGTGGCGTCGGTGTCGTTGGCCAGCACATCAACCGACTTGCTGGAGTCTTCGTCGACGCTGGCACTGTCATCCGCAGCGATCACCGTCGTGCCGCCGCCACCACCACCGCTAGTTGCGATCCGGATGGCTTCGATAGCATGCGAATTCCACGGGCCAGCCGAGACGGTATTAATGACCAACTCCCCGTTAGCATCGGGGGAGGCGACCCAGGTGGCACCGAAGTCACCATCGAAAGCACTATCGATCGTAACCGCTGATGTTGGGTCGTACCAGAGGACGGTGTCGCTGCCAGTAATAGAGTCGTAACCACTGAGGGTATACTCCCAGTCATCACCATTGGAAAGACCCACAGCGATGACATCGATCGTATAGTTGAGTTCTGGATCAAGTCCCGAAAGCACAATCTGGCCTAAGCGATCCAGCTTGCTTCCCATCACTGCACCATCGCCAGTGAAGCTCAGACCACCATTCCAGCTGCTAGATGTTCCAATAACAGCACCGGACCAATGCGGGACGAGGGCAACCGTCATATCGCCTTGGCCGAGGAAGTCAAAGGTGTCGCTTTGGGTTTCACCGGCAACACCACTGTAGGCACTCATGGCTTCCCAGCCAGTGGGCGTCACGTTTTGATTATTGAGAAGGAGCGACAATTCCACTACCGGATCTGTCTGGCTTTCTTTAATCGACCCGTTAATGACGATATCTGCCACATCTCCGGAATCATCGCTGCCTTTACCGATACCTGTTGCTTTAGAGTCACTTTCAGCGCCCCAATAGTATACTCGGAATTCGATTTCTGAAGTTGTTGACTGAAGTTGTGTGAAGCCGCTAAGATCACCAATTATGAATCGGTCGCTGGTCAGTGGATTATCTGGAGTGGTGGGGACTACATGATGCGTTACAAACCCGTCATCTGACCAACGAATTTCAGCAGAATAGCCATCACCGCCATGGTTCATGCAATATGAGGCGATCTCGATGTTGTCTAAGCTTATAATACCATCGCTGCTCGGCTTCACCTTGAATGCCAGATAATAATCTTCGTCAAGAGCGCTAATGCCAAAGCCTGTAGCGGCGATCGCATCTTCGTTTTGTGCCTCCCAAGACGCAAGACCCAGTCCCGGCCCCACAGTGATGCCTGTTGACGGTTCAAGATAGGGTGCAGTGTAGCGGTTTACAATCGGCGTGACCTTAGGATAGGAGTCATCCAATTCCCAGTCCCACAAAACTGCAGTAGCATCCGCAACAGCGAGTGTAAGGGCCTTGGGAGACTCTATCCCGTTGTCGACAGTGGTTACCGCAAACTGGTAACGCACACCGGGTGTCATGCTGACCAAATAACCCAGGTTGGACGTTATCAAGTTGTTATTATATTTGGTCCAGTCGGTTGTGCCGTACTCGCGGTAGTAGATGTGGTAGCCATCTACACCGCTGACTGTATCCCACTCAAGCTGTAGATCGCCTCCTCCAAAGGGGAAGGCACTCAAGCCTGTAGGTGGCAGTCCTGCAGTTGCCACACGTTCCATTGCGCCTGCATCACGTCCGCTGCCCACAGGTGCATTGCCTGCGAAGTCATAGTTGATCGGCCCATCGAACTGCCAGGCATAAAGTTCATCAATGGTCGTATCTGACTGCGCCAAAGTGCCGTGAGCCACGCGCATGAAGTCAAGCGCACCGGTCAAGCCACTGCCCACTACGAAGTCGGCTGTGTTCGTCAGCGATCCGCTGCCGACACCACTTGCAGAGGCTTGGTTGGACTGCGTGCCATCCAAATAGATGGTGACAACACCCGCGTCGCGGTCGAGTTCAGCCAGGACATGGTGCCATTGGCCATCTTTGAGGGAAGAGCCATTGGCTGTGGCGACAGAGTTGCTGTTGCCACCAGAACTAACGGTGAACTCGATTTGGCCACTGCCGTTGATGAAAAGCTTGTAGCCGCTACTGCCATCGTGCTTCGAGAGGATTGTGCCTCCGGAGTCTGACGTATCAACTTTGACAATCGCCTCCACTAAAGCATTGGTCGTTTTGATGTCGAGTGTCTTGCGTTCGGCCCCTGGGAAGGTCATCACCATATCGTCCGTATAGGCAGGTTCGCCTTTATCATTGGTGGTATTTGGTGCGGGAACGACCCATGGAGCCGGAGGCAAATGTTGCATTTTTATGCCTCTTGCTGACAAGTAGTAATTAATGTTGAGCTCAAAGTCGGACTTGATTTCTGTATCGAGAACTGTACCAGTTCGGCTTCCGTCGAATTGAAGTGCACCGCTGGTCCACGTTTCAGACTCGGAAGCTATATAATCAGCAGCTGTGGCGTTGTTAATTTCCAACGAGAAGTATGGGATATGTTCATACATCATGCGCTGAATGTGCTCTAGACTCATATACCAGTGATAGTCCAGAACCACTTGTGGATCGGCCCTATTGAGGTTGAAATACCATTCGCCGACCGTGCCGTAGACAGACCATGGAATGAAATATTTTGCTCCACCATCAAGGGCTGCAGAGCCTTCGTTGGGCCGGAAGTCAGCATCCCCGGTAATGGGCTTGTCATTTGGCCCTGCTGGTATACCCGAGCCAATGGACGTTGAGTCGATTTCAACACCTAGGCTGCCTTCATGTATGGGGTAGGCTTGCATCTGTTGCGCCATATCCACAATGCGGTCCGCTCGGATTTCCATGTCGGCGCCGTGTGATACTGTAGCCAAGACGCCCGCTTTCACACCAGGCTCGCCTTCGAAAATGTTCCTGGCGTAAGATAGCGTCGGTATGCCGCGTATTCCGGACGAACCGTCGTCGCCACCACCAGCAAGCGAGGGGTCATTGACGCGATTGTTGTTCATGAAGTTCTGCTTCATGCCCGCCATGAAGTTGCCGACGATGTCATTACGGTTGCCGGAACTTCCGCCAATCCCAGAACCACCCCGTATCAGTGTATTTTGGACGAATGGATTCAGGTGACCAAATACAGAGAAGTAGGTCTCTTTGTGAGCATGGTAGATATCTGTAGGGTCTGTGGTACGCTGCCAGATAATGTGGTTGAAGGATGATACTTTATAGGCACCATCCAGATACAACGGATAGGAGACGTTACCGTAGTTGAAATCGCCATTGTTTCCGTAGCCTGGCCAGTGCCCAACTGAGTTGCCCGCAATGTTATTGAAGGCATACTGAGGGCCACCTTGCCAATAGGCGAGACCGCCATAGTCATTGACACCTAAGGCACAATGCTCGGCTTTGTTCTGAAAAATGAGATGGCGATTAAAAGGGATGTCCAATATGCCTTCGTCATCAGCATCAAAGTTTCGTTTGCCTCCAAAAAGGACAAGCCCTGAGCCAAATGATCGGTCGATAATGTTACCGGCGAGCACTGAAGTAATAGGATATAATACCTCCAGTGCAGGCACATTAGAATACCTGTTGCCAGTGTGTCGTAGTCCGTTGTCAACTATTTTGTTGCGTAATATGTGTATGTTCTTACCTAAAACTCCTTTCTCCTCCCAATGAGCGTCAGTATTCGCAGTGCCACGGCCTTCTGCATATATGGATGTAGACATTACGTTGTATAGATAATTATCCGAGATTGTGATATTATCGACCTGTACACCTACCGATCGGGCATAGACCACAATGCCATCACCAGCAGTGTTTTCTACGGTGCAGTTTTTAATAGAAACATCACTGCTATCGATGACGCTGATTGCAGCGTTACCACCCCAATTGGTGTCGCCGTTATAAGCGAAGGCTAGACCAGATATTGAGATATTAGACTGGTTGCTGATCATGAGCGAGTAATGCGATGCCGAGACCTCCAAATCTACTGTGTTTGGATCTCGGTCACCGGAAAGCCTCACGTATAGGCGTTTTGTAGGCTCATCCCAATACCACTCTCCAGGCGAGTCGAGATACTGCGGAAGGTTCTCGATCATATAAGGAGTCCCTTCTGACACGAGGTAAGGGGATCCGCCCTCAGCTGAAAGCCGTCCTGTAGCAGGGTCATATATATAACCATCGCCCTCAAGCGAGTAAGGAACGGGAGTGCCCATGTAGCTGCTGTAATGGCTCCAGATGAAACCTCCGTCGAAATAATCCGTTGGATAGCCCATCAAATCTTGATCGTAGCTGGTTTTGTTACCGTCTAACTGGCCATCCCAACGGTGCCAGTAGTGGGAAGCAAAATTGTAGCCTGGATCTTGGTAATCGGGATCGCGAGCCAGGTGTAAGAATGCTGGCTCGCCTTCTTCAGTGACTTCAAAAATTGATGTGCGCAGGTTACCATCCAGGAGACGACGATCCAGATATTTATGCTCACGAGGCCACCATGTAGATGTGTCCATGAACCATATGTCCGTGTGATCCATATACTGAGGCACATCATTCGCCGTTGCCTGCTGCCATGCCCCAGAAGGAATGGGCATGGAGCCAATAATACGTGCCTCGCCGTCTCCCCAGCTAGGATCGCTTGTCAAGCGAATAGGTTCGCTAGGGGTCCCCGATTCGTCAGCGACTAGCGCAGGATTAATATCATCTGCAAGGTCTTGGCTAACCGTAATTCGGTAATCCACACCTCGCTTGAATACGTAGGTGGTGACGCCAGAGTGCGCTGCGGCGTTACCTGCGGCGCGGCCGTCCCAAGGGTGATGCTTCCAGGGAGAGGCCTGGGTGCCGGCGTTGCTGTCACTGCCGCTTTCGTAGTCGATGTAGCGGACCACCGATCCAGCTTCGTAAACAAAGGGTTTGGGTGCCCATTCAAGGTCCCCTGTGGGTATGACTGTAGCGTGATCTTCCTGCCAGATGTAGCTGGATGCGAAGAGCGGCGAGGCAATAAGGAGAAACGGCAACAACCGCTTCCATGTGAATTTTTGGGGTATTTTCATGTTTCTATACTTTTTTAGGTTAGGGAATAAGAACGATCACTACCGAACAAGAGTCCGGCGAATACGTAGGGGTTAGATGGGTCTGCCATCGTTTTCGGATCTGATGATTCCGTAGAAGAAGTAAATCGCCAGATAATTTTCTTGAAACTCGTTTCAGTTAAAAGCTTTTGAGTGAGAGAGTGACCGGGTGTTGGCCTATCGGTTCCCCAGGCGGGGCACCACTCAGGGATCCACCCGTTCGGCGCGAAGCCGAATAAAGCTGCGGTCGGTTTCCGGATCAATGGGCACCACTGCGGTGGTCTCTCCATCGACGCTGCTCTCCTGAACACCCGTCGTGCCCCACTCTTCCAGGTCAATGGAAAACTCGGCCTGGAAGTCCACACTTGGGTGCGTGTCCGAAGGGAATTTAAGCTGCATGGTCTCACCCGAGACGACGAACTCAGGTGGCCAGCCAGGATCGGATGCGTCATTGGGGTCGGAGCCGATGGCCATCTCGAAGAGATTGAAGTAGCCGTCGCCGTCGGGGTCGGCGGCGTCGCCGCTGATCGGGGTGTAGCCTTTTGTGTTCCACCTCCAGTTGTTGTTTTTGAAGGTATAGAAGGCATTTTTTGCCAAGTAATCGACTTCCCACTCGTAGCTGGGGCCATTGGCGGGATCAAGGTCGTCGAGGATTCCTTGCAGATCGGCTTTGACTGCGGCCTGCTCCGGTGTTTCGGTTCCCGGTGGGATCTCGATGAGCGAGAAGGGCATGTCGGAGAGGTCGTAGAACTTGCCGTCGTAATCCAGGCGGTAGTCGCTGGTGGTGACCAGCCATTGGGTGCTGTATTGGGCATAGGCCCAGCCGCGCGGGGTATAGCTCTGGCCCTGGAGGAAGGGCGCGAAGCTGTAGCCTTCGGGCTGCACGGCGACGGAGGGATCGACACTGCCCCCGGCCAGCTCCATGAAGGTCACGAAGACGTCGGTAAACTCGATCGGCCAATCGATCGTCTGCCCGGGCGCGAAGCCGCCATTGGGCCAGTGCAGGACAAATGGCACGCGGCAGCCGTCGTCAATGTTCCGCTTCCCCCCTAGCACCTCGCGACCGTCTATGCTCGCTTTGTGCCGGAAGGTTCCGTTGTCGGCAGTGAAAATGATCAGGCTGTCGTCTTCGATGCCGTGCTCGATCAGCTTGTCGTGAATTAGCCCGACGAACTTGTCGATCCAGTGAACATACTCGTCGTGCAAGGCGGCTTCATCGGTCGTGGTCGAACCGGGAGGCGGCACGTAGGGCACATGCGGGAGCTGGATCGGGTAGTATATGAAAAACGGCTCCGAGCGGTGGCGGTCGATAAAGTCGAGCAGGAAGTCGTTTTCGATGCGCGGGTGCCAGACACCGTTGGCGGGGGTTTGTACCCCGTTCAAGTTGTAATAGGTGCCGCAATACTGGCCGTTGTCCGCATAAGCGTTTGAACCCGTGGGCGTGCCGACGTATTCGTCCCAACCGTTGTCAAAGCCCTGCAATTTGCCGGCTGCGGCACAGACATAACCTGCGTTACTCATCATGCGCCTGAGATTGGGAAATGGTCCCGTGTTTTGCTCGACCGCGGCACCACCGCCGGAATTGTTCAGTGAGCCATTGCGGAAAGGGCGGAGTCCGCTGGACAGCTGATTCCGCGTCGGTTCACAGACCGCTGTGGTGTAAGCGCGGTCGAACCGCAGGCCCTGATCGGCCAGCCGGTCGATGCGCGGGGTGCGCTCCGGCGTCGTTTCGCCGGGTTCCTGGTTGCCATAGCTGCTGAGCTGGTGCGGCCCGAGGTCGTCCGCCATGATGTAGATGATGTTCGGCTGCACGGCGGCCGTAAGCTGATTGGCAAGGAAAAGCCCCAGCAGAAATGCAAGCAGAGTAGATGGGATGTTCGTTTTCATTGGTTTCAGAATTAAGAGAGTCTCTTTTTAGCGCTCGACTATATAGTAAATACTGTCGGGCAGGAGTTCGAATTGGTTTTTGGTGCCAATCACTTCGCGCGGGTAGCCGTTGAAGTCCAAGGCGGTGACCTTGGTCACATCGCCACGGAGGAAGACTTTGCCGGCCAGTTCTTTGGCCTGCCAGGGGTTTTTGCCCAGGCTGGTGATCTGGCGCAGACCATTGCGCGTTTCGCGCGTCTCCCACCCGGTCGGGCGCTCTTCGGCCATAGCTTGCACGAGGATTTTACGGCTCGTGGCTAAGGGTTGGTTATCGAGACTGACTGCCACCATCGCGGCAAACGGTATCGGAGACTCGAACATGACGTCCTGTAGCTTGACCGGGTCATTTTCTCCGAGAAAACCGACAACGCCCTGTGCCTTGGGCGCGTTAATGGTCATCAGACCCTCGCCCCAGTTCAGCTTGAGCTGGCCGTTGATGCTCTCGACCACTTTGGCTTCGTAGTCAATCTTTTCCAAGGCAGCGGGGTTGATGCGGTCTTGGCCATCCTGACCAAGGTTGACCAGAATGCGCCCGGTCAGCTTGAGGAGCGGATCTAGGCCCGTATCGGTATCGATCTTCACATCACCACCTGCAAAGTCTTCGGCGCGCATCTTGTCAATGCCTCCATCATTGGGCAGCGGCAGGCCCTTGAGGTCGAACATCGCTTCTTCACTCAGATTGAGCACGACCGAGGCGGGACCCTCCTGGACGTAGTTGAGACGGTAAATGAGGGCGGCGGCCGGAAACTGCCCCATCTGGGTCGGCGACATCAGCGTCCAGGGCTGGACAAAGAAGCGCGGTTTCACTTCCCACTTGTGAGTATCGAAATCGAAATGGGTGTAGGCATCGGTGCCGTTGAGTGCACCGTAAGCGGCGTAAAAGAGCGGTGCTTCCGCACGGTATTGATTCGTCCGCAACCAGGAGGTTTCGGAGATCATCTTGGGTTTGCCATTCCAGCTCGGGCGAATCCATGGCACATCGTAGCTGGTCGTTTCCTTGGTGGTATCCTCCGGCATGAATTGGGTCAAGGCGCGGTCGCCGATGATGTGGCGCGGGCGTATGGACCAAGCAACATGCTCGCCCTCGGCGTAGCTCTTGAAGTAGGCGTGCTTGTCGGTGAAGTCGCCGTCCATGTAAGTCCATCGCTCAACGGGTTCCAGCTTCTGAGGGTTAGCGGTATTCCAATTGCTGACCACGACGAGGCCGCCGAAGCCGAGATCCTCGCGCATCCAGTCGATTGTTTCCTTAGCCCAGTCGCGCTGGTAGTGGGCGAGGAAGCGGACGGTATCCTTTTCACGGAGTGAGTCTTCGCCCTCCTGTAGTTGATACCAACGGAGAAGGCCGAGTTCTCCTTGCGCAAGGTTGTCTGTTTCCACCTTTTCCTGATCCCAGGCCTTCAGAGCCGCATTGATGGAGCCATATTTTTCCGCCGCCCACTGGCCGAACTCTTTGCGCAACGGTGCCCGGTAGCGATCCGGCAGACGATTGGGGAAAGGCCACCAGAAGAAGGAGTCTTCGTTGACGAGTTCGAGCCCCATCACCGCTGGGTCGTCTGCCAGGGTCAGGCCGGTGTAGGGGTTGCGTTCAGTCAATGCTCTTTCCCACCAGCTGCGGTAAACCGCTTTGAAGTCTTCGTCAATGACGTGAAGCATGGTGGGCGGGGTTTTTCCATCGAAGTCGGGAAACTTGGGGTCGTCCTTTGCTGGACGCATCCAGTGTGGGAAGTAGAGCGACAAGTGCGAGTAGATGCCCTCTTCCTTCAGCGCGGCGATGGCGTAGAAGAGCGAGTCCACCTTCTGCGGGTCGATTTCCCAGCGTGGCATGCCCTCCTTGTTCCCGCCATGAAAAATGCCGCTGTGAAAGCGGACGAGGTTGACGCCCCGCTTGGCCAGTGTCTTGGCGGCCTCCTGCCATTCCTTTTGGCTCATGGAGTTCCACTGGCCGCGATTGACCCCCCAGAAGCGCACTGGCTGTCCGGTGGCTTCGTGGACGAAATCTTCCCCCCGGGCAACGATGGGGCCATGCTGCCCGGCCTCATCCTCGTTCAGGAAGCTCAGGTCGAGTAGGGCACTGCTCTCAAATCGATCCTTGGGTGGATCGAAGTCGAACCAGCCCTCGGCGGCGTAGGTCGATGGGGCTAAAAGGCAGAGGTAGAATAAAATAAAAACGGAGTGGGGCTGGGTCTTCATAGATAGCCAAATGGGAGAAGTAGGAAGAAAAAAGGCGCGGAGTGGAAGCTCCGCGCCTTGTGAAGGATGAATGGATCAGTGGCAGCCAATCTGCCCCTAATCGTCCGTTACCGTCCAGCGAACTCAGGCGCGACGACGGCGGCGCAGCATGACGAGGCCGAGGCCGAGGGCACCAGCGATCAGCGCGAAGGTGCCAGGTTCAGGGATGACGGTGTATTGGATGCTATCTAAAACAATGCGGTCCACATTGATACCTTCGTATTTTAGAGTCCCGTCACTAAAGCCACTGCTGGCGAAGGAGCCATCAAAATCCGAATTCAAAGCTCTATCGGTAGCAGTCGTCAAGGAAAAGCTATATGTATCGCCTGCGGCCAGGAGTAGAGATGACCCGCTGTTTACCACCGAGTCAAATGCATACTTACCATCAGAAGCGGGATCTGATGACTGGGCGAAAGATGCCCCGGATATCCATGTGTTTGTGAAGTTTGATCCGCCAGCGGTATCATACAAGATCGTCAGCGAGTCAGCTTCACTTGCAGACACACTGAAGATGCCGTCCAAGGTTAAATCTGTTGTGGAAAGATTCTCGAAGGTGAATGTGTAAGGAGTCGGGTCAGTGTCCAGTTTTCCGTTAGCCGGATCAGTAGGTGGATCCAAGACAAAGGTCTGAGCCGAAGCAATGCTTGCCAGCAATGTGACTGTAGTTAGGGTTGAGAATAGCTTTTTCATAATGGTTACTGTGTTCTGGGTTTGGTTGTTTTTTGATAGCATGCTCCGACAGAATGGCCGGAGCATGGGAAAGAGTATGGAGGAAAGGGGGTCAAATAAAAGAAAAATATCTTGAAAGCCGTTTCAGGCTATTATTTCTCGGAGAGAAAGCCGGATCATCCCATTAGCATTGGGTGCAAGTAAGCCAGCGGGGACGGATAATACCTCTGTGGGAGTGGGTTTACCCCAGGATATCAGGGGCCGGAGTGCCCCGCGACCGCACCGAATCGCGGCATAAAGCCGCTCCCACTCACCGCTATTTCAAATGCACCCATTAGCATTAGTTTTGATGTCTTGACATCCACATTTAGGAATATAAGATGCAAGCATGAGAACAACCATTACACTTGAGCCTGATGTCGCTGAAAAAGTCCGGCAAGCGGGGCGTTCCGGAACGCAAAGCCAAAAGCAGATCATCAATGAGGCGTTACGACGTGGCTTGCAGGCAGGCAGGCAGAAATCGAAACCGAAGCCCTATAAAATTGAACCTTTCGATTCTCCCTTCCGTGCAGGTATAGACACGGCCAAGCTCAACCAAATCGTGGATGAGTTCGAGGCGGAAGCACACCTAAATGGCAAATTGCAAAAGTGATTCTACCCGACATCAACCTACTCGTATACGCGCACAACGCAGCCGCACCACACCATGAAGCGAGCCGGAAGTGGTGGACAGACTGCCTGAACGGGGACGAACCAGTCGCCTTGCCGTGGATTGTTTGTTCAGGATTTATCCGACTGACGACCCACCCCCGCGTCCTGGAATTACCTTTGTCGCCAGTTGCGGCTGTCTCATACGTGGAAGTCTGGCTCGAGCGTCCGAATGTCATCGTTATCGAACCCGGCAAGTCCTTTCGCAGTCACTTCTTTGGTTACTTGAAGCGTCTCGGCACGGCAGGAAACCTGACCACCGATGCCCAACTCGCCGCCCTCGCTGTCGAGCACCAAGCCGAGCTACAAAGTAACGATACCGATTTTCACCGCTTCGACGGGCTGCGCTGGAGTAATCCGATTCGGTGAGTGTAGCTGGCCCCGCAGGCATAGGACTGAGAAGTGGCAGTAAAAAGGTGCGAAGCTTAAGCTCCGCACCTTTTAGAATTTAAGTGGTGCAGTGGTATCGATCTAGCTCAACCGCTACACCTTCTTTTGCGGGGTGTAACCAGAAGTGCGGGGACATCTTGAAAATTTGTGGGAGATGGTATGAGAAGGAAAAAGTTGAGGCCGCGCCAGCGGTCTGA
>CAZWFJ010000134.1:0-12063 GCA_964633135.1 uncultured Puniceicoccaceae bacterium
AAATGAATTTTTAATCTTTACTTGGAAATCCTTCTCATGGAAGGGGGTTTACCCCTCGAATCCGGATTGGCCTGTGGTCTCGAACGGCCCGGATCGAGGCGTAGGTTCGACAAGCTCACATCAGGAAAGCCTCTTCCTACAACGAATGCCTCGTAGGAGAGGGTTTACCCCTCGATCCTCTCGATGGATCCGGACCGCCCGGTTCGAGGCGTAAAGCCTCTCCTACAAAAATGCCCTCCCCGTAGGATCGGGGTTTATCCCTCGAATCCGGATTGGCCTGTGGTCTCGAACGGCCTGGATCGAGGCGTAGGTTCGACAAGCTCACCTCAGGAAAGCCTCTCCTACAGAGTCCTTCGAGGGCGAAATCGATGTCCGACCATTCGCGGAAGCGTTCCGGGTGCAAGACGGAACCCCATTGGAAGATCCGGACCGGATGGGAGCGAACGCAGTGATCGAGAATCTTCCGCGCGTCCCGGTCCGCCTCCTCCCAGCGTTTCCGGTCGAGGGAGCGGCGCCGCTTTTCCTTGGCGACAAACCGCTTGGCGGCTTTCCGAATCTCGATTGCATTCATTTGAGAGAGAATCTAGAAGGGAAGAGGCGTGATTGGCGAATCAAAACGAATCGTAATGCCGCCGGGAGAGAGTCTCCTCACGTCGCCTGCTACGGAGGGGCCGAAAGGGAAGCGTTTTCGTAGTGGTCGACGTGAGGAGACCCTTGGGGGTTCGGAAGAGGTATGGTCATTGCCGGGGGAGAGTCTCCTCACGTCGTCTGCTACGGGGGAGTCTCCTCACGTCGTCTGCTACGGGGGAGTCTCCTCACGTCGTCTGCTACGGGGGAGTCTCCTCACGTCGTCGGCTACGGGGAGACCAATCTCTTCATGGACAACCCTTCACCCGCCTTTGGGATTGCGGAAAAAGGGTTGGAATCGTCATCCGGATCGAATAGGTATCCGCCGAGATGGGAAATTCTGTGAAGAGGTGGCAGTCCGGCATTGATCTGGCATTCGGGGTGAGGAAAACTTGGCTGCCCAGGGCCGGTTTTTCCGGCAAGGCACTCGTCTTCGGGTTGGGGACGATCGCCGTCGTCACAGTGGTGCTTTGGCTTTCCGGCTTGTTCGCCAATAATCGCACGGTGGTGACCGCCCTGGCCGTAGAGGGCCGAGTGGAACCGGTGGCGGAGGGACCCGCTGTCGTGCGACCGCAGGAGGACTACCCGATCAACTATCCGGTCGGGGGCCGGGTGGCGCGGGTTCTGGTGGGCGAGGGGCACGAGGTGCGGCCCGATACCGTGGTCGTGGAACTGGATCGGGGGGATCTGGATTTGCGGCGGGAACTCGCGCGGGCGCGGTTGGACGCCGCCGTGGCACTGGCGGAGCTTGAGATCCCGGAGACGACGGTCATCCCGGAAGCCGAGCGGATCGAGCGGGATTTGCGTCTGGCGGAGGCCCGGATCGAGCTGAAACGAATCGAATGGGAGCTGAACCGGCGCCGGATTCGCGCCGGGACGAACGCGCGGGTCGGGACGATCTATGCCCGGTCCGGCCAGATGGTGGCGGCGGGCGACCCCGCGTTCCGGTTGGTGTCGCGGCAGGTTTTGGTGCGGATGGAAGCAGAACAAGATGTCGCCTCCCTGGTTCGTCCGGGCCAGGATGCGACCGTTCGGCTGGAAGGATATGCGGCGCATACCTTTGCGGCCCGGGTCGTCGCGGTGGCGGAGGAGGTCGATGCCGCGACGGGACTCCGGGCCGTGTTTCTCGCCCTTACGGGGGATCACCCGCGTCCTCCGCCCGGGAACAGAGGGACGGTGCGGATCGACCTCGGTGCCGGAGCCGGGGGGCTTCGCACCGTCGTGCCCCGTCGTGCCCTGAGGGACTTCCGCTGGGTGGATGTGGTCGAGAACGGGCGATGGGTTCGCCGCGAGGTCTCGCCGGGGCGGATCGATGCCCGGAGGGCTGAAATCCTGCGAGGCATCGAGCCGGGCGACGAGGTGATCCTGGAGGGACAATCGCGCTTGCGCGAGGGCGACCGGATCGATGCCCGGCGAATCGATGACTGGGCTGCAGGCGAGAGCAAAGGAGCCGCAACACCAGCGGAGGAATCGGGTGGGGACTGGAGGGCGGCGGTCGGCAAGGTCCGGGAGATGACCAATGGCTGGCTTTTCTCAGAGTGGCTCGGCGTCTTCCGCCCCGAGGGCAACGACCGGTTTCGACATCCGAATTGGGGTTTGGTCGAAGCAGAAGTTCTTCCCGATGGACGCTTGCTCTTCACTCTTCCGGCAGTGGGCGCGCTGGCGGTCGATCCATCCGAGTTTCCGGAAATGACTCGTCGCTCCGACGGTGCCCGCCTGCGCTACGAACCCGGTTCGCAAAATCCAATGCTGTTCTTCAATCTAGAGGCCCAGCGATGGGAGAAATTTGATCCGGTGGCCGTGGAGTAGCGTTCGGAAGAGGTATGTTCGTGGCCGGGGGAGTCTCCTCACGTCGTCTGCTACGGGGGGGAGTCTCCTCACGTCGTCTGCTACGGGGGAGTCTCCTCACGTCGCCTGCTACGGGGGAGAGTCTCCTCACGTCGTCTGCTACGGTGGGGAGGACCGAAAGGGAAGCGTCTTCGTAGTGGTCGACGTGAGGAGACCCTTGGGTCGTTCGGAAGAGGTATGGCCGTGGCCGGGGGAGTCTCCTCACGTCGACTGCTACGGTGGGGAGTCTCCTCACGTCGTCTGCTACGGGGGAGAGTCTCCTCACGTCGCCTGCTACGGGGGAGAGTCTCCTCACGTCGACTGCTACGGGGGAGAGTCTCCTCACGTCGCCTGCTACGGGGGGGAGTCTCCTGGCCGAGGGGTGGGGTCTTCAAAGGGGCTTGACTGTCTTCGGATCTTGCGTATCTCTGATTCCTCATGAAAAGGCCTTGTATTCTCTTCGTTTTCGTTTGTTTGCTGCCAGTGGTTTTTTTGCTGTCGGGTGCTTCGGCGCAGGACGGGGAGTGGAAGGAGTCGCCCTGGTTCGGTGCCTATTACGAAACCGCCCCAGCTCCCTCGTGGATCTACCGGGAGGGGTTTGACTGGAGCTATGCGCTGGAGAACCCCTCCGGCCCCTCGGCATGGATGAGGGTTCCCGGATTCGGGACCATCTGGTCAGGTGAGGAGACCTGGCCGTGGTTCTTTTCCAGCCGCACGAACAATTGGATCTACGTGCTTCCCGGCAGTGCCGATCCGACCTATTTCTTCGATTCCTCCACCGGTCAGTGGGGAGTGGGGCCGACCGAATTCCTGACCACCACCTCCCTCTCACAAATGGAATTCAGTCCTGTGGCGGAAATCCCCGAACCGTTTTCCCTCGGCAATCTCTATGTGATCACCAGTGATTTGCGCATTTTCGATTCGGGGGTGGAATCCTTCGGCGGAATCCAGGTGCGGGATCTCCCGGCCACCTCGTCGGCCAATATACGCCTGGGCGACGAGGTTCAGATCCGCCTCTTCCTCGAGGGCGATTCCCTGCCGCTGGGCGGGGCACCCGGGTTCCTCAATTTTAGCCGCAATGGCGCAACATTCACTCTGAACGTGGAGGCCGACGGCGACACCCTGCGCACAGCAGCCTGGACCGGCGGCTACGATCGCTTGGGCGGCTTGCCGACTGCCGAGCCTTTCGAGGATGGCTTTGTCCTCAATTTTTACCAAGGATCCTTCCGCCAGCCGGGCGAGTTCGCCATCCGCACCGGGATGTCAGCGGATACCGTCGTGACGACTCCCCTTCCCGAGTTGACCCTGCAGGTCAACCGGGTCCGGCCCTCCGTCCTGGAAGGCGATGTGGTGGCCGACACCGGCTTCCGCCCCAACCCGGACGGAATGGGCTTTGAGAACTTCGGCGACATCCGACCGAGTGACTTGACCGAAGAGGACATTCGCCTCCTGCTCGGAGATGGGGCGGTCTGGACGGAACCCGGGGGCGGCACTGTTCTCAAGGCCACCGCACGGCAGATTGCCGAACCCCTTCTCGATAACATGTCGGGAGGCCATTGCTTCGGAATCGGCATCGTCGGCATGCGCCTCTTCGAGGATATTCCTCTTTCCACCGGAGCGGTCGGCGTGAACGGGGTCGATCCGACGGCTCCGGCAGCCATTGACCTGCAGAAGTTCCAGCTGCGCAACCCCATCTCGGTCGACATGGCCCGGCAGTTCACGAGCGCGACGCTCTTTTCGGAGATTCTGGCGAGTGGGGTCGACGGCCCGACAGCCGCCTTCGCAGTCATCCGCGCCACGTTCGAGGGGGGTGATACCATTCCGGTCCTGGGCCTCATGGATCGCGATGGCGCGGGCGGACATGCGGTCAGCCCGTACGCGATCACGGACGAGGGAGACGGTCGCTTCTACCTGCACGTGTGGGACAACAACTTTCCGGACAATGACGAACTCGCCATCGAGATCGACACGGCAGCCGATACCTGGCGCTTCGTAAACACCGGACCCAGTGGCGGCACGCCCTATCCCGAGTTCAACGGCGACACCACAACCGGAAACTTCGCCTATGTGACCTGGGAAATGCTCGAAACCTACCAGCCTTCGATTCAGGCGGGTAAAATTCGCATCCAGACCTCCGGGGACAACCAATTACTGGTATCCGCCGAAGACGGACGCCAGATCGGCTACGATTTCGAAACCGGGACCATCGTGCGCGAATACCCCGGCGCGGAGATTGCGCCTATCTTCGACGTTAACAGCGGCCCGGACTATTTGATTCCCGTTGATCCGGGCGGAACCGAGCTGCCCGATGACATCGACCAGCTACTCGACGAGATGCTCGAAGTACAGGCCGGACCGGCCAGGGAGAATGGCGACGAGCCGGTGGACCTGCTTCTGTCCCTGACCGGTGAGGTCTTCGTCTCGCAGATGGGCGGCGTCTCCCTCGAGGAAGGTGAAATTTTCGATTTCCTCTTCCACCCCTCGGGACGGGTGTTTGCCGTCGACGGGGAGGAGGTGCCCGTCTCGGAACTCGGCTTTGAATTCGCCATCAACGACGACCCGGCGCAGATCGGTTACCTCTTTGAGATCGAGGACATCCAAATACCGCAAGGCTCCTCGGTGCTGGTCCTCATTAACGAAGATTTCGTCGGCGAAGTCTTCGAAATCACGGAGGGCGGAGACGTCCTCCCGGTCGATCCAGACGATTTCGATTCCAGCCGCCGGGTGGTCGGCGTGGGCTTCGAGTAGAGGTTGCCGGGGGAGTCTCCTCACGTCGTCTGCTACGGGAGGGGAGAGTCTCCTCACGTCGTCTGCTACGGGAGGGGAGGACCGAAAGCGAAGCCTCTTTCGTAGTGGTCGACGTGAGGAGACCCATTGGCCGTCGGAAAAGGTTTCGCCATTGCCGGGGAGAGTCTCCTCACGTCGTCTGCTACGGGGAGAGTCTCCTCACGTCGTCTGCTACGGGGAGGGAGTCTCCTCACGTCGTCTGCTACGGGGAGAGTCTCCTCACGTCGTCTGCTACGGGGGAGAGTTTGTTGAGTAATGGTTGCTTTTGGCGTCGATTAGCCGCATTAATCCCTTATGAAATTGATCCCGTGCCGCGCCGCCTTTATTCTTTTCGCTTTTCTCGTATCGACGGGGCTTCACGCTTCGCTCCGCCTGGAGATTGTGGACGACACCGGGCGCGACGATGTGCATGTGCTTTTCCGGGCCAACGACAACGACTCGAATGGCATCAGTCCGTCCAGCCTGACCGTGGCCGACGGGACCGGGACGGTCGATGCTACGCTACTTTCCTCCCTTCCGGCGGCGAGTTCGACGGTCGTCTCGCCCTACACGGGTAAAACGCTTACCCCCCGGCTGGTAACCGTTGATTCCATTGATTCCGGGGTTCTCAACGTCTCCTACGGTCCCCTGCAATCTACCGCCGCCACGCCGGCTCCGAGTCCGGCGACCTCCACCACCCGTTTCGACCAGATGGAGTTCACCTTTATACCCGGGCAGGACAGCGTGGCGAACTTAACCAGCATCGACCAGTTTGCCATTCCACTGCAGCTCGAGCTTTTTGCCTCCGCTCCGCCCGCTGGCGAGCCGATCGATGCCCGCTATGTCTATCTCTCGACGGAGGATCTCCGGGCACTCTTTGACGCGAGGGGCCTCGACGAGGTGATTTACGGGGTGAAGGACGGGGAACTCGTCAACCCAATGGATGCAGACTCGACCTTCGTCCGCCTCCTCGGGCCGCAGCAGGTCGTCCAGTTGCCGGATGCCGGGAATTCTCCGGCCCCGTATTCCAGTTTTGGCCCGTATTTGGCGTCTTTGCATGATTCGACCACCGACACTTCCTTCTCGGTCGACGGGACGGCCGACAATGTGACCTACGCCTACACCGCGACCCTCGGGAGTCCGGCCGCCGACAATTACGAAATCCGCATGACCGGGACCACCACCGGTGCTTTGCCCGTGCTGACCTACACGGAGACAAATTCGCAGGGGCAGAAGGAGACGAAAACCGTGCAGCTCCCGTCCAACGCCGAGGTTACGGTCAAGCTCCCTGCCGATCGCCTCGATTTCAATATCTACGGCAGTCCGCTGGACTCCGCCAGTTATGCCATCGCGGGCGTACCCGCCGCTGCCGTCGACCAGAACAGCAACACGACCTATAGTGCCATGGTCCGCGACGTTCTCTCGGCCCTCAATTTCGGCTTCGTCGGCGGCACCGAGGGCAGCGGGACCGCCGACTGGTTCAGCGAAGTCGTCCCCGAGGCTCCCTTCGGTGCGGCCCGTCCCTCTGCCGATGGCTATTACAACCCCTGGGCGGCCCTGTTCTACAACCATTCGGATGCCTACGGCTTCGCCTTCAGCGACCGCAACCTGCCCTCACCGGCGGTCAGCCTGGAGGACGGTTACACCCTCCGAGTCACCATCCTGCCGGACAATCGACTGAGCAGCCCCCTAGTCACTTCGTCCGACGTCAGTGCCTCGGCGAACGGATCGACCTGGCAGGTCAACCTGAACTGGAACGTCGTTCCCGGTGCCGAGGGCTACGAGGTACAGGCCATTGAGCCGTCTGTGGGCACCCCGGTGGCTGTGGCCTCGCCACCCGAGGGCAAGGGCGTGGTTCATACCGTCGATAGTCTCGAGCGCGGTGTGCCCTACACCTTCCGCGTCTATTCCGTCAAGGGAAGTGGAGCGCAGCAGGTCCGCTCTGCTTACCGGGAGATCACCGTCTTTCCCCCCAACCAGCAGGCGACCCCGTCGGACGGTGACTTCACCTACCAGGTAACCTTTAACACGGCTGATGCCGACAAGATCAGCCACGTCATGATCGACGACATCGAACTCACTCTGCAAAACAACGTCTGGCTGACCGCCGACGGCGTTCCCGCTCGACCGAAAGGGAGTGCCGGAGACAACCGCTTTGTTGTGCAGGTCTTTACAACCGGGGGGATGATCTATGCCGGAGCGGTAGATTTCTCCTTGGCCACCGATCCCTCGGAGGACGGACACTACACCGTCTCCGGTGATTCCTTTCCGATCTTTGGCAATGCCCAGCCGGTCATTCTCACCAATCCCAACCAGTCTCCGTTTGAGTCGGGGGTCCCGGCGGTGTTTGCGGTCACGTTTAGCCCCGTTGGCACGAAGACCTTCACACTGGTGACGGTAAACGCGATCACGGCGGTCGGGGAGGCGATTCGAAAGAGCGACTTCTGGTTTGTATCGCCCTGGTTGGGATGGTTTTGGCATCAGCCGGAAAGGGATGGCAACCACCTTTTCACGGTAGACCTGGGCTGGGTGTATGTGACTCCCGATACATTGGACGAGAGTGCCTGGATTTGGGTCCATGCCTTAGGGGGGTGGTATTTCGGGGGAATCGAGCACGACCGTTGGCTCTACGGGATGAACGAACAGGCGTGGATCTACGTCATGCCCGCCCCCGGCGGTGCCTTCGTCTTCGATACCTCGACCGCAGCCTGGCGCTTTGTGGCTCGGGTCGAGTAGGGGGTCTCCTCACGTCGACCACTACGGGGGGGAGGGTCTCCTCACGTCGACCACTACGGGGAGGGTCTCCTCACGTCGACCACTACGGGGAGGGGTCTCCTCACGTCGACCACTACGGAGAGGGGCTTCGCTTTCGCGCTTTCTTGTAGCAGGCGACGTGAGGAGACTCCCCGGCAATGGCTGAACCATTTCGGACCGGCCTGGGGTCTCCTCACGTCGAGCACTACGGGGGGAGGGGTCTCCTCACGTCGACCACTACGGGGCCTGGGGTCTCCTCACGTCGACCACTACGGGGGGAGGGGTCTCCTCACGTCGACCTCTACGGGGGGAGGGGTCTCCTCACGTCGACCACTACGAAAAGGCGGCCCGACTTGCGTTTCATCGTTGACTTGGAGGGGATTTGGCAAGTTTGCTCTCTCTTTTGCAAAGCAAAGACCAATTTATGAGTGAAGAATTTGAACACAATGGTGCGACCAGTGACGAGTTGGTTGCCTCGGTCCTCGACGCTTATGAGAAGCGCCCCTACCCAGCGGAGGACGAGCGGGTTCTCAGCGACAAGGGTTGGAAGCTGGCTCCACTTGGCTGGTGGAACGGGGTCGGGCGCCTGGCCGAGGGGACGGACGGGGTGACCAAGGTGCTGGTGGCCGGCTGCGGCACCGGTAACGAGGCCTTTAACGTCGCCCGCGCCCTTCCCCAGGCACAGGTGGTCGGTGTCGATTTTTCCGAAAAGGCCATCCAGATCGCCAACCGCTGGCGGGAGGCGTCCGGGATCGAAAATGTCTCCTTCCATCAGACCGACCTGACTGCCATCGACCTTCCCGAGCAACTTTCAGAACATGGACCGTTTGATTTGATCTCGTGCCATGGGGTGATCAGCTACATCCCCTCGGCAGACAAGGCCCTAAGCAACTTCAATGCGATGCTGGCGGAGGACGGGGCGCTCTATCTCGGCTGCAACGGTCCGGCTCATATCAGCCGTCGCTATCGGGAGGTTTTGGAGCGTTTGGGTTCCGATCTGGCCCGGTTTCCGGCGGACCGCGCGGCGCGGGAAAAGGTGGCCCTCTGTGATGACTTGACGGGGATCAAACCGGGGAAGGGGATCGCCAACCAGTCCGACGGTTACATCGACTCCGATATTTACGGGGAGATCAACCAGTGCCTCACCCTCGAGCGCTGGATCGAGATGGCAGAAGGGGCCGGGCTTACTTTTCTGACCTCTCTGGCCGGATCGGTGGCCCTCTCGGCCCTGAAATACCAGAGTTCCGCTAACCTTCTCATGGAGCGGGCACTGCCTGATTCGTACGTCTATGTCGACTTTTGCCGCCCGACCTCCTTTCACCGCCTCCTCTTCGGCAAGAACGGACGGCAACTGCCCCGGTTTTCGGACGACGCCATTGAGGATCTTTCCTCGTGGCGTCCGCTGGTCAACTTGTGGAAGCGCAGTGCGATTCCGGCCATGAAAAAGCCCTATGACCAGGTGGCCTCGTTTAAGCTGAACATTCCGGGACTCTATAAGAATCATTCTCTAAAGGCACGGACCTTTGTCCTTGAATTTTTCCGGCTGAGTGATGGGGAAAGTACCGTCGGCGAGATTTGCGAACGGATCGGTTCGGGCGTTACCCCGGAGCGGCTGCGTCCTCTGCTCTTCCGTTTTACGGCCTGCGGAATGCTTTGTCTGAAGCCGCCGGCCTGAGCGGTGGCAGTTTCTGGCGTCAGAATACGACTGGTGCCGCAACGCATCCCCTTTCCATGGACGTCGATCAAATCGCCCGTTTCGTCCCGCCTCGCTTGAAGGAGGACATCGTCTTCGGTGAGCAGCGGTTTCGCAGAGGGCGGTGCTTTGTTGTCAAAAACAAGCTCTCCGAGAAGTTCTTTCAGCTCAGTCCCGAGGAGGCAAAGATTGCCCTCTGGTTCGATGGTCGTTCCAGTTTTGGTGATCTCCTCCAGCGGGTAACAGAGGAATTTCCGTACCTCGGGGTCGAGATTCAGGACTTGTATCAGTTCTATCAACGCCTTTCGGGTGCGGAACTCCTCAATGACCGCGGGGACACCTTTGTTCGGAGCCGGGATCGGATTCGCGGACTCAAGCGCTCGCCTCTCGGACTTTGGGGGCAGGCAATGGGGAAGTTGATCTTCATCAAGGTCCCGCTTTTTAACCCCAACCGATGGATCGGCAAATTTGCCCCGATCTGGAAGGCACTTTATTCACGCTATGGGTTGATCACCGCTGCCGTCCTCGGTGTTTATGCTCTTTACGGGTTGATTTTGCACTTCTCCGGTGCTTCCGACCCCAAGCTCGCCTTTCAGGAGGGGTTCAGCTTTCCACTCGTCTGGCTGGCCCTGATCCTCTCGAAAACCCTTCATGAAATCGGTCATGCGGCGACCTGCAAGGCCTTTGGAGGCAATATGAACGAGATGGGCGTCTGCCTGATCTGCATGGCACCGTGCGGATACGTGGACGCCTCCGATGCCTGGCTTATCCCGGATCGGCGCAAGCGGGTGGCCATCTCGGCTGCCGGGATTTATACGGAGATGATCATAGCCGCTCTTGCCGCCATTCTCTGGGTGCATCTCTCCGACGGCGTCTTCCGGGCCTTTCTCCTCAATCTCATGATTGTGGCCAGCGTGAGCACCCTCCTGTTCAACCTGAATCCGCTCATGAAGTTTGACGGCTATTTTTTGGCCGTCGATTTGCTGGGCATCCCCAACCTCCGCACGAAGGCCTTCCGTTATTTTGGTGCCCGCTTCAATCGGCTGGTCTTCGGAATCCCGATTCCGCCGACCGACCCGGAGGAGGGGCGGGTGTTCATTGCTTACACCATCGCCGCCATCCTCTACATGGGCTTCGTGGTTTTCAGCCTCAGCTTTTTCTTCCTCGATCTTTTGTCGCCCATGGGATTGAAAACCATGGCCCTGTTCCTCGGGGGTTTTGTCTTCATTTCTCTGCTCGGACTCCCCATTGTCAAAACTATGACCGAACTCAAGCACCGTCCCGGAATCCATCGCGGCCGCGCTTATCTGAGGGGAGCGGTCGTTCTGCTCGGGGTGATCGCTCTGCTCGGACTGCTCGCCCTGATACCGACCCGTTTCGTGGTCCAAACCCAGGGAGTCCTCGAGTCCTCCGAGGTCTTCGAGGCGAGGGTTCCGGTCGACGGATTTGTTGAGGAAGTGCGGGTGGAACCCGGGCAGGAGGTGAGTTCTGGTGAGGTGCTTTTTGTCCTCCGCGAGGATGGGCCGCTCATGGAACTTGAGCGCAAGGAGTGGATCCTCCGGCGGGAGGAACTGGCCTTTCGCCAGATGGTGAACGACCGGGGCCTTGATTCGGATAGTGAGGCCGGTGTGCGGGAGCGAATCGTCGAGGAAGTGAGGTCGGCTCTTGAGGGAGACCGGGAGAACCTGAAGGACATGACTGTGACTGCGCCTTTTGACGGCGTCGTAGTCCCGGTCCCGCAGGTTCCCCTCCGCCGTTTGGAGGGGCACGGTGTGCAGATGGGTACACCTCTCCTCCGTGTGGATCGCGAGGGTGGCTGGCGGGTCGTGGCAGCCGTGCGCGAGACCGATGCCCGAGTTTTCGAGGCGGGCGATCGCGCGGTGGGGCGCCTCCTCGCTTCCGGTCGCAAGGTTGAGCTGGTCGTGGAGTCGGTCTCGTCGCGCCCGGCCCGGCCCGAGGAATTGCACGCAGGACACCTTCTTCCCAACGGAGGGACCGTTCCATTGATACAGGGAAACGGTCGGATCGGACCGGATGCGCTGGAAAACTTCCCGGTGGTTTTGGTTGAGTTCCGGATCGACAGTGAGGATGGGAGCGGAGAGGATCTTTTCCTGCCCGGTCAGCGGATTCGTATGGAAATTCGGGGCGATTCGACCAACTGGGGGAAACGCCTCGCCCGCTGGGTGAGAAATTTCTGGGATACGCGGGTCGGCTAGGGTCACTCCCCTGCCATGGCGGGATCTTTCCGATCGCCGGAGAGGGTCCCCTCACGTCGACCACTACGAAAACGCTTTCCTTCGGTCCTCCCTCGTAGCAGGCGACGTGAGGAGACTCCCCTGCGATGGCGGGATCTTTCCGATCGCCGAAGAGGGTCTCCTCACGTCGACGACTACGAA
>CAZWFJ010000135.1:0-11965 GCA_964633135.1 uncultured Puniceicoccaceae bacterium
CAAGGCGCACCCCATGGAGGGGGCCGATTGGGGCGGACTGGCCGTGGGGGCGGGTCTGCGGAAGGTGATCTACTCGTAGGCTCCTATTTGCCCCTACACTCTTAGAAAAGTGCTCCAGTCACTACGCCAACGGCTGAGATTGGACCCGAATCATTGATGCTATCGAGAGTCCTGCTGGCTTTCCGCACAACCGACTGCACTTCAAAGTAGATTGTATCGTCGCTGAGGAGGCGACCGATGGTTGAGTCGGGATCATTCAATCGTGCTGAAAATTCCTGAACGTTCAGGATCGTGCTCTTGAGTTCGTCGGCAATTTGGTCGCCGTACAGGAGTTCGCCCAGAGAACCCTGACCACTCTTCACATGATCGACGACACCCTGGACACCGGAGAGCATTTGGTCTGCCTGCCCGGCGGCCGACTGGATCCTGCTGACAGCCGCCATGAGTTCCTTGTAACCCTCATCATCGAAGAGCAACTTGCCGACGGTGCCTTTTCCCTCGCGCAGCTGGGCCGTGATCACTTCTATGTTCTCCAGTGAGCTACCAATGCGCCCGCGATTGTCTTTGATCATTCCGCTCAATTCAGAGAGGAGGCTGTCTCCTTCTCCGCTGAAAATATCTCCAATATCTGTGAGAGCGGTATCGATACGGTTGGCGACTTCGCCCACCTCCTCAAAGATTTTGTTAATATCGACGGAAGGCTTGGTCTGAATCGTTCCTCCTTTGGGCACAGGATCGCCGTAGTCTTCGCCCATTTGGATTGCTACGAAGTTTGTGCCCAGCAAGCCAGCCATGGAAATCGAGGCCACAGAATCCCTGGGAATCTCAAATTCATCCCGGATGGAAAGTTCCGCCACAGCCTTTCCGTTTTCCAAGGATGTTTTGACGACGGTCCCGATCCTCACACCCGACATACGGACACCATCTCCCACCCGAAGTTGCAAAATATCATTGAAGGGGGCCTCGACGATATAACCGTCGGCACTCGCCGAACCCACCTTATCAAGGGAGGTGTAGACGAAGTAAATAATCACCAGGCCGATGATGAAAAACAACCCGACCCCACTGTATTGTGCTTTATCGCTCATGATCTTTCTATGAATTCTGAGTGCGAAACCGCGGATTCTCAACATCGATCTTCGGTTTGAAAAATTCCGCAATTTCTTTGCGGTCGCTTCCCATCACCTCTTCAGCGGTTCCTGCGGCACGGATCGTGCCCTCTTTCAGGAGGAGCATCCGGTCGGAGATACTTTCGGCGAGGTCACGGTCATGCGAGACGACAATACTGGTCACGCTGAGTTCCTCGCGCAGTGTGGCGATCACCTCAATAATGGTAGCGGCCATGGTGGGGTCGAGTTCGGAGGTGGGTTCGTCGTACAGGAGAAGCTGCGGTTCCATGACCAGTGCTCGCGCGATGGCCACTCTTTTCTTCATTCCCCCACTCAACTCGGCGGGAATTTTCGCAGCGGCTTCTTTCAGGGAGAGCATCTCCAGGGCTTCTTCGACTTTATCGCGGATCACATCCTCCTTCGCCATGCGATGTTCCCGAAGGTAAAAGGCGAGATTATCGTAGACGCTCATGCTGTTGAAGAGTGCACCGGCCTGGAACACCAGAGCCGTCTTCACCTTCTCATGAGTGGACCTGACGCTAGCGTCCATGTCCCCTATTCTCACGTGCCCTGTCGTTGGCTTCAACAAGCCGATCAAGGTCCGAAGGAGGACGGATTTCCCGGAGCCGCTTGGTCCCATGATCACAAAAATCTCACCTCTCTCTACGGAGAAACTCACATCCGAGAGAACCTGGGCATCGCCGAAGCGAACGCCGACCTCTTCAACGTCAACCCCGACACTTTTATTTTCTGAACGAGCGGAAGCCATAAGATCAAAGGAGTGCTTGCGTGATGAAATAATCGGTAAAGAGAATAAAGACCATAGAGAGGACGACCGATCGAGTAACGGAGAATCCAATCTCACGCGGGCCTCCACTCGTGTTTAGTCCCTGCGCGCAGGCGATCAGGATCACAAAAAACCCGAAAATCTGTCCTTTGATCAGCCCGTCGGTCACATCCTCACGGGTCAGGAAGTCGAGCATTCCCCGCCAATAGATTGTTGGCGACAGGGAGATAAAATCCACGTACTTGGAAACGACCATCCCACCAAACCAGCCGATAAAAATGGAAAACATGGTAAGCGGGGGGGTGATGAGAAACGCGGCGACCAGGCGTGGCATCACCAGAATTTTCTCGGGCGAAATATTCATTGTCTGGAGGGCGTCGATCTCTTGGTACACCTTCATCGAAGCCAATTCGGCGGTCGTAGCGGAGCCAACGCGCCCAGAGAGGAGGAAAGCGGTCATGACGGGGGCCAATTCCCGGCAGAGCGAAAGTCCGACAATTGAGCCGATGTAAGACTGGGCACCTACCTGTTGGAGGGCGAACCCGGTCTGCAGGGCGAGAACGGCACCGATAAAAAAGCTCAGGATGGCGACGATCGGAAAGGTTTTATACCCCATCTCGAAGCAATACATCAGCACTCTTTTCAGCTGCTGCGGCAGACAGGGCAGATACCGCAATGCCGATCCGAGGAGGACGACATGATATCCGACTTCATTCAGGAAGATTTTGACTCGGTGAACCATTCGACAAAAGGGATTAATTGTTCAAAATGCTCTCGAGGTCGAACTCATACGATATTTTCGCCGATTTCACATTCACAAGGTAAACCAGAAAACACGCCACTGGGTATCATCGCCCTCTCGCATTCGCCCGAAAAGCCCGTGCAGGATGGAAAACCCGCCTTCCTCTTTTCCTGCCCGGACATCCAGTACAGGACCCAGGGTAAAGCGATGCCCTTCCTCCTTTTTTTCCAGGGTGAGGAGGTTGAAGAGCAGGCCATGCCGCCAGGTATCCGACTCGGTGTTTCCGTCGTAGCGATAGAGGGCGAAGAGGGGGGAATAGAGGTCGCGCACCACTTCATTGTGCTTAAACCAGGGCATCAGTGGGGTAAAGACCTGGAGCTGTTTCCTACCGGCACCGTTGTTTCCATGACTAAACAGGGGCCAGGAGTAGGTTTTGGAGGCTTTAAAATCGACCGATGGATCCTTGGCCCGCTGAAACTCCGCCCAATAAAGGAAGTAGAGGAAACTCCAGTTGGAAACCTCAAGCTGTTCGGTCTGCCAGGCCCGACGCTTCAGCAACGGCCACATCCACCACTGTTTGTCCACTCCATTTCGAATCGAGTGCGTGTAAAACGGACCCCAGCGATTCACGTAGGGGGTGCCCCGGCCCTGAACAAGGAACGGCCAAAAATACCGTGTCTCGTAATACTCGGGCTTTTGCTGATCAGTGTAGCCAAAAAAGGGCCAGAGAAAATTTTCCTGCACCCTGTTCTGGCTTTTCTCGTAGGTGTAGAAGGGCAAAAAGCCGTAATTCGTCGTCGGTATCTCCCGGTCGAGATCCTCCACACGGTGATAGATCAGGGGCCAGAGAAAATACTGGTACCGGTAATGGCCCGGGCGCTCGTAGGTCCCGAAGAACGGCCAGAAGGCGAAGCCGCTGCTGCCTCCGCCGGTCCGGTGAAAAATAAATGGCCACGGTGTTCCGTAGCTGGTCTCCCCGTTGTTCTCCCACTCGGTGTAGAGGGGAAAGAGGACCCACTTCACTCGCTCAAAGAAAAAGCGATCCTTCACCTCACCGTAGAAGGGCAACAATCCCCAGTACGAAAACGCGGGTGTGTGCGGATAGTCGTAATCGAAGTAAAAGGGGAAGATCTCGAAGGTCGAACTGTCCTGCTGCCCTTTGGTTTGGTAGCTCGAACCCCGGATGAGGTAAATCAGGTTCCAATCGTAGCCCGGGTCTGTGGCGCGGTAGGAGAAGAGGGGGTAAAAAATGTGCAGACTGCGGGGATTCAGTGGCGCATGATCCCGGTATTGGATTCCGAAGGGGCGGGCGGCAGTCCAATCCTGATCCGGGGCGGAATATTCTTCGATCAATGGGCCGAGGAACTGGCTGCGTTCGCGAGTGCGGTTTGGCTCCTCCTCTTCCAGATTCACCCGAAAAGGCCAATAATTCTCCTCCACCTGCCAGACTGCCAGTGCGGGCAGCACAGAAAGGAGGAAAAAGAAGAAGGCAAACGCACGGCGGCATGGCCCAGAAACTGTAAAAATAGGAGTCATCTTTTCGCTCCGCATGCTTTGGTTCTCCGAAGCGGATCGCGGAATAGAAAACCTCCAACTCAATCGAAACCGGGAGGGATTTGCAAACCTTTAGTCCCTGCATGGTGCTTGCAGGGTGCATAACAAATTTTTTCCAAAATTGCTTAGCAGAAATAGTTGTGCTTGCAGTATTGTCGAAATCGGCTGACAACCGAGAACCGTTTCCAATAACGAGAATATCATCGGCCCCCTTCTCAGATGGGAAAACATGCTCTGTGATTGTCGCGCAGAGGCGCAGTGGCGCAGAGGTTTCAAGAAGTGATCTGGACTTATTCTGGCAGACCGTTCACGCAGCGTGTGATCCCCGCCTTCATCACTTCGCCTCCAAAATTGAGTAAATATCCAAGCTTATTTTCGGACAGGCGCAGGTAGGTCTGAGTTTGTTCCTATCGTATTTTCATCCATCCACTAAAACCTCTGCGCCACTGCGCCTCTGCGCGAGACTAAATTCTCTAAATGTCTAGTTCCTAGCCATTTTTAATGCTCAAAATGAAGGCATTTATTCCTGTTGGAAAAAATTTGTTATGCACCCGTGCTTGCAGGTTTCGCTGTGATACATGCTGATGTTTCCAGTCTTTTTTATCCCGGGTTTAATCAAATCGAATTCCCAGGGTAGGCCTAGCGGCCAACCCTGGGCTATACGATGCAATCGCGTTGCGGTAGGCTTGCGGCGGGCGTGCGCCGTAGGCGTTGCATCCTACAGACCAGGGTAGCGAGGCACGAGCCACCCTGGGTTCAATGGCACTCGGTTAAGGCCAGAATCGAAATCGCTATCGAAATCGCTATCGGGTTTCGATTATTATTACCTGTTGCTAAGCTTAATAATTCTCGATTTCGATCCCGATCCCGATCCCGATTTCGATAGCGAATCATCGCTTAACCGAGTGCCATTGCACCCTGGGTTATCCTTCAACCCGAAAGAAACCTGATCAAATAAATTGTGAGAAAATCGATTCCGGGATTGCCAAAGCCCTCGACCCCCGGCATCCTTTGCAGTTTTTCTTCGAAAGAACGGTTCCCGATGAGGCATTTCCTGAAAGAGACAGACTTCAGCACCGCCGAAATCCCTGTGGTTTTCGGGATGGCGGCTGAGTTCAAAGACCTGCGCGGAGGATCATACCCGCGGGTTTTGGAGGGGCAGAGCTGGGGGATGATCTTCTACAAGAACAGCACGCGGACGCGCATCTCGTTTGAGGTCGGCCTGCACGAGCTGGGGGCATGCGCCGTGCGACTGGACTCGAGTGCGACTCAGATTAGCCGCGGGGAGAGTATTGAGGACACGGCAAAGGTGATGGGCCGCTACCTTCATGGATTGGTGATCCGCACCTATGGTCAGGAGATCGTGGATGAATTTGCCCGGCACGCTGGCATCCCGGTGGTCAACGCTCTTACTGATTATCTCCATCCGTGCCAGATCTATTCGGATGTCTTTACCCTGGCGGAAAAATTCGGCGAAAATGGAGCCGATCTGCAGGCGGTCAAAGGCCGCAAATTGGTCTTCCTCGGCGATTGCGCCTCGAACATGGCAAACTCCTGGATTCTCGCCGGTGCGCTTTTTGGGATTGAGGTCGTGCTCAGCGGTCCGGCGGGATTTGCACCGAGCGCGGAGATTGCCGCCGATCTCGACAAGATAGCTCCGGGGAAACGCCCCATCTTCGTGGAAGATCCGCAGGAGGCCGTCCGCGATGCGGACGCGGTCTACACCGACGTCTGGGTCAGCATGGGGGACGAAAAGGAATCAGCCGAACGCCTGCGGTCCATGGCCGCCTACTCGGTGACAACGGAGCTGATGAAGCTGGCCAGGCCGGAGAGCATTTTTCTCCACTGCATGCCCGCGCATCCTGGCGAAGAAGTGTCGCAGGAAGTGCTCTCCAGCGAGCAGGCCGTCCTCTTCGATCAGGCGGAGAACCGGCTCCACATGCAGAAATCAATCCTGGCACAGCTTGGAGAATGGGCAAGGGAACGGAAGTGACATCCTTCGATCGGACCCCGGTCTCGCTTCCAGACGGGGTCAAAAGCCCGTTCCACGGGGATCGACCGTTCTTCAATCGGGAGCTGAGCTGGCTGGCATTCAACCAGCGGGTTCTCGAGCAAGCTACAAATCCGGACTACCCTCTTCTCGAGCGTGTGCGCTTTATCGCCTTCGTGAGTTCGAATCTGGACGAGTTTTTTGAGATCCGGGTGGCGGGGCTGATGCAGAAAGTCGATTCGGGAATTACGAGGACAGGGCTGGACGGACTCGAACCGAAGGAACAACTCAAGCGGATCCGCCGTACCACCGCACGGCTCGTAGCCGACCAATACGCCTGCTGGAACAACCAGCTCGTCCCCGACTTAAAGCGGGAGCAAATTGTATTCAAAAATATCGGTCAATTGACTCGGAATGAGGCGGGCTGGATCCGGCGCTATTTTGAGGAAAGCGTCTTCCCGGTCCTCACCCCGTTGGCGATTGATCCGGGGCATCCGTTTCCGCAGATCATCAACAAATCCCTCAATGTTCTCGTCTGCATTCGCAATCAGGAAGAGGACGAGGAGGACCTGCTGGCCATCTTGCCGGTTCCCCGGATTCTCCCGCGAATCGTCGAAGTGCCCTCCCGTGGAACAAAATACCGCACCTACGTTTTTCTCAGCGACGTAATTGGGCATTTTGCCCACGAACTTTTTCCGGGGTTCGAGACGCTCTCGACCCACGCCTTCCGGGTCACCCGCAACAGCGACCTGTATATCGACGAGGAGGAGGTCGACAACCTGCTGCAGACGATCGAGGAAGAGTTGCACAAGTTGAAAAAGGGCGCATCGGTCCGTCTGGAAATTGCAGACACGGTGCCGGAAGCCGCTCTTGAGCGCTTGCTGCACGCCATCAACCTTTCCAGGGAGTGCGTCTTTCCCATTGATGGACCGATCAATCTTTTGCGTGTAATGGGCTTCTATGACATGGTGGATCGGGCGGATCTCAAGTTTAGTCCCTTCCTTCCTGCCTCTCCTCCCGTCTTGGCGGAATCACCGAACATCTTTGAGGCGATCGCCCGCGAAGACATCTTCCTCCACCATCCGTTCGATTCGTTTACGCCTGTGGTTGAATTTCTGAGACAGGCGGGTGCCGACCCGAAAGTGTACGCGATCAAGCAAACGCTCTACCGCACGAGCGGGGATTCTCCGATCATCGAAGCCCTGATCGAAGCCTCAAACCAGGGGAAGCAGGTCACCGCCCTGATCGAGCTCAAGGCGCGATTCGACGAGGCCAACAACATTCACTGGGCACGGCAGCTTGAGGATGCGGGTGTCCACGTGGTCTATGGCCTGGTCGGGCTCAAGACGCACTGCAAGACTTGCCTCGTCATCCGGCGCGAACCGGACGACACCCTCCGCCGCTTTGTCCACATGGGCACGGGAAACTACAACCCGAAGACCGCCCGCTTATACACGGACTACTCCTACTTCACCGCCAAGCCGCACATCACCGAGGAGGTTGCCGATCTCTTCAATTCCCTCACAGGATTCGCCCGTTCCCCCAGCTTCAAACACCTGCTGGTGGCACCGTTTAATCTACATGGCACCATCCAGAAGTTCATTCGCCAGGAAGAGGCGAATGCCCGCGCCGGCAAACCGGCACGCATCATTGCTAAGGTCAACAGCCTCATTGACCAGGAGACGATCGAATCGCTCTACCGGGCTTCTCAAGCCGGAGTTCGCATCGACCTGATTGTGCGCGGAATTTGCGGGCTGATACCGGGAGTCAAGGACCTGAGCGAGAACATTCGGGTCCGCTCCGTGCTGGGCCGCTTTCTCGAGCACTCCCGGATCTGCTATTTTCAAAATTATGGCCGAAAAGCGCGGATTTATGTGGGAAGTGCCGACTGGATGCCGCGCAACTTCTTCCGCCGGGTCGAAGCGGTCTTTCCCATTGAGGAAACGGAGCACCGTAAGCAGGTTCTGGATACGCTCCGGATTTACCTCAAGGATAACACGCAGGCGAAACAGCTCCGCCCTTCGGGTGCCTACACAAAAATTCCAATCTCGAAGAGATCCCCACCATTTTCCGCCCAGGATTATTTAATGGAGGAGTCGGTCCGGGCGAATCAAAGGGCGGATGAAGAACTCGAAAGCGGCAAGACCACCCCAAAACTGCGAGGAGAACCGCGAACGGATCCTGCGCAAGGGGCGGCTGACGCGACACGTTCCGCTGCGGGATCCCGGTAGCGGATGCGGGAACCGCTTTCGATGCGCCTGTCCGGGCGGGGTTGTCGGGGCGATTTCGCCCTGCGCTCGAAACGGGTCCCCCGTTCCGCTACGCGATGCCGCCATTCCGCCGAATCCGAGCGGCCCGATCGCCGATCGCGCCCATTTCCGCTGCGGATTTGCGGTTCAGATTTTTGACCTGAAACTGCATCCTGCGGTTCCCCTCCAAGTGCTCGCGATGGTGCTTGAGGAAATCCCAATAAAGGGTCGTAAACGGGCAGGCGTCGTCCCCGACCGCTTTGGCGGGATCAAACCGGCACCCGTCACAATAGTTACTCATCCGCTGGATATACTTCCCACTGGCCACATAGGGCTTCGAAGCCATGATGCCACCGTCTCCATACTGCGACATCCCGAGCGTATTCGGCAGCTCCACCCATTCGACCGCATCTACATAAACGGCGAGATACCATTCATGGACCGCCTGTGGCCGCACCCCGAGCAGAAGGGCGTAAAGCCCCGTCACCATGAGCCGCTGGATGTGGTGGGCGTAGCCCCACTCCAATGTTTGCCCGATTGACTGCTTCAGGCAATTCATCGGCGTCTCTCCCGTCCAATAGAACTGTGGCAGCTCCTCTGCCGCTTCCAGTTCATTCCGCATTAAGTAATCCGGCATATACCTCCAATACACCCCACGCACATACTCTCTCCATCCCAGGATCTGGCGGATAAAACCCTCGACCGCCGCGATGGGAGCCTTTCCTTTCGAGTACTCCTCCTCGGCCCTTTCCACCGCCAGCCGGGGATCCAGCAGCTTCAGATTCAAGCCCACTGAGATCCTCGAATGATAGAGAAACGGCTCATTCGTCCAGAGGGCGTCTTGATATTTCCCAAAAAACGCCAGTCTATCCGCCAGGAAATCCTCTAGTGCCCGTCGCGCCTCCGCCTCAGTCACCGGCCAGGAAAAGTTCTCCAGACTCCCGGGGTGATCCCCGAAACGCTCCTCAACCAGTTGCAAAACCTCACGGGTGATCTCATCCGGGCGCGCCTGGTAGGGCTTGGGGACTTTTCCCGGGCCTTCCTTGGCAAATGAGGAGCGATTCTCGCTGTCGAAGTTCCACTTTCCCTCCACCGGTTGGCCATTCTCCTCCATGAGCACCCCCTCCCGCTTGCGCAGCTCGCGGTAGAAAAACTCCATCCGCAGCTGCTTGCGGCCCTCCGCCCACTGCGCGAAATCCTCCGGAGTCGCGAAGAACGATCGGTCAGGTAAAACCCGCAGTGTCGCTCCCGCCCGTCCGACAGCCTTTTCCAACAAGTCGAGCACCCTCCACTCGCCCGGCAGAACCACATCCACCGAATCCACTTTATGGTGGCTCAAAAACGTTTCCAGCAGGGACCCAAGCGTATTCCGGGCATCGGTTTCCTGGAGTTTCGTATAGAAGATGCGGATACCTTCCCGCTCCCGGTCCCTGGCAAAATGTCGCATAGCGGCAAGAAAAACGGCGATCCGCTGCTTGTGGGACCACACATGCCGGGCCTCCGCAGCGACCTCTGCCATCCAGAGGGCATCGCGTTCGGCATCAAACCCCTCCCTCCAGGTGGCCCGCGAATCCAGCTGATCTCCGAGGACCACCACCAACCGCCGGACACCCGCCCCGCTCACCCCTAGACCTCCTCAAACGCGGCGAGTGCCCGATCGCGGCCCTCCTTATGATCGATGATCGGCAGCGGATAGTTCTCGCCGAGCCGGACTCCCGCCTTTTGCAGGACCTCTGCAGGAGCCTCCCAAGGTTGATGGATCACGTTGGAAGGAAGATCTGCCAGTTCCGGCACAAACCGCCGCACGTAATCCCCGTCCGGATCAAACTTGCTGCCCTGGATCATCGGATTGAACACCCGGAAATAGGGTGCCGCGTCCGCCCCGCATCCTCCGGACCACTGCCAGCCGAGTGTATTCGAGGCCAGATCCGCATCGACCAGACAATCCCAAAACCACCGCGCTCCGTGACTCCAGGAGTGCAGCAGGTGCTTCACGAGCAGCGACCCGGCGATCATTCGCACCCGGTTGTGCATCCAGCCCTCCTCCCAAAGCTGTCGCATCCCGGCATCCACGATCGGATAACCAGTCTGCCCGCGCCGCCAGCGTCGCAGGACTTCCTCGTCCTCCACCCAGGCAAAGTCCTCAAACTTCTGGCGCAAAGGCCGCTCCGGCGTATGGGGAAAATGATACAAGACATGGTGGGCAAACTCCCGCCAGCCCACCTCGGAAAGGAAACATTGCCCGCCCGCAGTGCCGTCCACCCCCGCTTCCACCGCAGCCTGCCAGATCTGGCGCGGGCCGATCAACCCCCAGTGCAGATAAGGGGAGAGCCTCGAAGTGCCGTCCTGAGCGGGGAAATTTCGACCGCTCTTGTAGTCCTGAATCGCATGGTTGAGAAAATCCGTCAGCCGCTTGCGGGCAGCCTTCTCACTGATCTCCCAATAGCCTAGGACCCTGGAGACCCACGGATGGTCTGAAGCCAGCTCTAGCGACTCCAGCGAATCGCTCGCAGGAAACGACTCCGGCACCCGAAGTTTGCGCAAATCCACTTCGACTGGCTGTGGACGGGCCTTCGACCGCGCGTTCTTCCAAAAGGGGGTGAAAACCTGGAAGGGAGTTCCCTGCTGGGTCGCCAGCTCCCACGGCTCAAACAGCAGGGAGGAATTAAAGCTCTCCGCCTCCTTCCCGTCCTCGCGGAGCCATCGCTTGATCTCCGAGTCCCGCCGCACTGCGAGCGGCTCATAGCGTCGATTCCAGAACACCCCGCCAGCATCCGTCTCCTTCAGCAGGGAATCCAGCACTTCCCGACTTCTCCCGGAGCGCAGAACCAGCTGGAGTCGATGCTCTTGCAACTCCACCCGCAACGCCCCGATCGCCTCGTGGAGAAAAGCGCGCGAGGCCGCCCCCGGTGCCCAATCCCCATCCCCCTCGTCATCCAAAATAAAGACCGGAATGATCGCCCTGCCCGCGTTCATCGCCCCCGCCAGGGCCGCGTTGTCACGAAGCCGCAGATCGTTTCGAAACCACAGAAGAATAGGCCGTTTATTAGACATCCACCTTCTACGCTCCGCAAAGCGGACTCAATTGCAACCGCCAACACAACCTTTGCTGGGGTGCAATCTTCCGAGGGGAAGAGGCGAGATTCAATCCCTCATTCCTACCCCCATTCTTGCAGAAATTTCGCTGCCCTTCGGGCTATGGAGGTCAAGAGCAAACCATCCGCGTGGGTATGAGCTGGTGTAACCACAAGTGCGGGGAGTGGGAGGGGCTTTATGCCCCGATTTCCGGCGGTGATGCCCCATTCGGGCCTCTGATATCGCGGGATAAACCCGCTTCCACGAATTCTCGAGAGGTCCCCTCACTTCTGGTTACACCCGGTATGAGCTGGTGCTGGTCCCCCTCCGAAACGGGTTCCCCGTTCCGCTACGGGAAGAGCGGGAATTTTTCCCTTCCAAGAGAGTGGGGTTTTGGCTTTTAAACGGAAGTTAGATTCTTGGTTTTTAATAAATTGTTGTTTATTATTGTATTATAAA
>CAZWFJ010000136.1:0-11873 GCA_964633135.1 uncultured Puniceicoccaceae bacterium
GAGGAGTGCCAGAGTGGTCGAATGGGCCTGACTCGAAATCAGGTGTGCCGGAAACAATACCGGGGGTTCGAATCCCTCCTTCTCCTCCGCCAACGGCGGCCTTCGCGAAGCGAACGGTAAACAAATTTGGATTCGGACCGAAGGTTCGTACCCGAGGCGAAGCCGACGACCCGCGCAGCGTCAATCCCTCCTCCTCCGCAGTGCTTTTCCGTTGATATGTTGGCTTCCCTCGTAATAGCCTTACTTGAAGATGAAGTCAAAACCCAACGTACCAAGCCGCCCCAACCTCATCCTTATTAACTGCGACGACCTCGGCTATGGCGACCTCGGTTGCTACGGATCCGAGGTCAACAAAACCCCGCATATCGACCGTCTCGCCGCCGAGGGCATGCGCTTCACCGATTTCTACATGGCCAGCGCCGTCTGCTCGCCCTCGCGCTGTGCCATGCTCACCGGCTGCTACCCGCCGCGCATCGGCTGCGGTGATTTCGACGGTGCCCCCGTCCTTTTCCCCGGCAACGCCACCGGCCTCAATCCCGAAGAGGCGACCATCGCAAGCTGTCTTAAAAAAACCGGCTACGCCACCCAACTCGTCGGCAAATGGCACTGCGGCGATCAGCCCGAGTTCCTTCCCACCCGCCACGGCTTCGACTCCTACTACGGCCTCCCCTACTCCAACGACATGGGCATGCAAAAAGTCCGCCCCGACGCCAAGGTGCCCCTGCCCCTGCTGCGCGGTGAGGAAGTCATCCAACAACAGCCAGACCAAGCAGGGCTGACCGAGCGTTACGTCGAGGAGTCCGTCCGCTTCATCCGGGAGAACCGCGACGGCCCCTTCTTCCTCTACTTCGCCCACATGCATGTCCACCTGCCCCTGCTCGTCGCCCAACGCTTCATGGATCAAGCGGCAAACGGACCCTACGGGGCGGCTGTCGAGTGCATCGACTGGGCGCTCGGTGCCTTGCTCAAGGAGCTGGAAGACCTCGGGATCGACGAAAACACCATGATCGTCTTCACCTCCGACAACGGCTCCCGCGCCCAGGGCGAGGGCGGCAGCAACGGCGATCTGCGTGGGCACAAGGCCGAACTCTGGGAGGGCGGCATCCGCCTCCCCTGCATCATCCGCTGGCCCGACAAGGTGCCCGCCGGCACCATCCGGGAAACGATCTTCCGCTCCATCGACTTTCTCCCCACGTTCTGCGCACTGGCCGACGCGCCGCAGCCGGAGAAACCCATCGACGGCAAAAACTTCTCCGAAGTGCTCTGCGGCGGAACCGAAACCGGCCCGGCGGACACCTTCTTCTACTATTGGATGCACGAGTTGCTCGCCGTGCGCAAGGGTGACTGGAAGCTCTGGGTGCGGCGCGGAGGCTGGCACGGCACCGAAGCCGTCAACGAACTCTACAACCTCCGCGAGGATATCGGCGAAAGCCGGAACGTCATCGACCAGCACCCGGAGATCGTCGCCGAACTCCAGGGTCTGCTCGACACCTGCCGCGCCGAGTTGGGCGACACCGCCGCCGGAATCGAAGGCAGCGGCGTCCGCCCCATCGGTCGCATCGAAAATCCCCGCACACTCTGCCAATACGACCCGACCCACCCCTACATGATCGCCGAATACGACGGCCAGGCTGGATAACATGCACATCCAAAATCCCATCATTCGCGGTTTCAATCCCGACCCGAGCATCTGCCGGGTCGGCGGTGACTATTACCTCGCCACCTCCAGTTTCGAATACGCGCCGGGCATCCCGCTCTACCACAGCCGCGACCTGTCGCATTGGGAACACATCGGCTACGCCCTGCCGACGCCGAAACACCTCGCCCTCGATCGATCGAAGGCTGGCGAAGGCGTCTGGGCACCGACCCTGCGCTACATCAAGGGTCGGTTCTACGTGATCTACATCGTGGCCTCGAACCGGGAATGGCCTGACATGTTCCAGAACTTTTTTGTCTCCGCCCCTTCCATCGAAGGACCTTGGTCGGAGCCGGTTTACGTCACCAACGGCGGCATCGATCCGGATCTCTTCGAGGACGAAGATGGGACGGTTCACTTCAGTTACAAATGCGCCTACTCCGCGCCCGTCGATCTCGACACCGGCAAATTGCTCGCGCCCCTGCGTCAACTTTGGAAAGGCACGCGCGACGACTACGCCGAGGCCACCCACCTCTACCGGATCGGAGAGTATTACTACCTTATGCTCGCCCAGGGCGGCACCGGGCCGGGGCATTCGGTGACGATTGCCCGGGCGCGTTCCCTGGAAGGCCCCTTCGAGTCCTGCCCGTGGAACCCAGTCCTCACCCACCGCGGCAGCAGCCGCAAGGTGCAATCCACCGGCCACGCCGATCTCGTACAAACCCCGGAGGGCGACTGGTTCGGCGTCTGCCTCGGCGTGCGCGACATCAATGGCATCTCCCCGCTCGGGCGGGAAACCCACCTCATGCCCGTGACTTGGCGGGACGGCTGGCCTGTCTTCGGCGAGGAAGGCCGCATGGCCGATCTGGAATCCCTCTCTCCGTCTGCAGCGGCGCCGATTGAGATGTGCGACGATTTCGAGACCCCGCAGCCCCCCCTCTTCTGGAACACCCGCCTCGGCTGGGGGGAGCGCACCGTAGCCCGCGGCGACGGACGTCTGCGCCTCACCCCGAACGGACACACCTTGGAAGACGATGCCGAACTTGCCTGGCTCGGCCTGCGCCAGCCCGACTTCAACGCCCGCATGGAGATCGTCCTCCACACCGACAGCCTCGCCGAGGGCCAGGGCGCTGGGATCTGCGTTTACGTTAACTCCCGCTACCACCTGAGCCTCGGGGTGTGCCGCGAGGGCAATCAGCTCATTTTGGAGAGCCGCCTCCACGCCGGCGAAACGCGGGCACTGCTCGCCCGCCAACCGCTCGACAGCGATGCCCCCCAGCGTCTCATCGTCGAAAGCAAAACCTCGGACGAACATGGCTCCATCCAGGGTGCCTACCTCCTGAAATACGCCCCGGCGGACTCCGACGCGCCCCAGAGCGAACTCACCCGATCCGACATCCGTCTCTTCGGCGGCACCGTAACTGGCACTGGCTTTACCGGAGCCTTCTTCGGAATGTTCGCCGAAGGCTCTGAAACGCCCGTCGCCTTCTCCCGTTTCCGCGCCTCGAGCGGACAACCGGAAAAATGATCTGCCTACTTTTTTAAATTCACAACCTCATGAATACAATCGATCCACGCAACTACGGTGCTGTCGCCGACGGCACAACCAACGACACCACGGCCCTGCAGGCGGCTATAGACGCCGCAGCGGCCAAAGGCGGAGGCCGGGTGGTTCTCGACGGCGGCGTCTTCCGCTCCGGGACGCTCCACCTCAAGAGTAACTTGACGCTGGAGATTGCCGAAGACGCGATCCTCCGAGCCCTCCCGGAAGCAGAGCTCTTTCCCGAGATCCCCATCGCCCACTACTCGCGGATGGACACGGTTCCCTGGCAGGCATTCCTCTACGCCTTCGACCAGGAAAACATTGCCCTCACTGGCAGGGGGATGATCGACGGCATGGGCGGTTCCGATCTTTTTCAGACAAAAACCGGCAACGACCCGAAGCGCCCCTACGGCCTGCACTTCATCCGCTGCCGCAATGTTGAGGTCAGCGGACTGCGTCTCCTCAACTCCGCGTTCTGGATGCAGCGTTACCTGGAGTGCGAGGGCCTTCGCCTCGATGGCCTCAAAGTATTCAACCACTCCAACATCAACAACGACGGCTGCGACATCGACAGTTGCCGCGACGTCATCGTCTCCAACTGCCTCATCGACGCCTCCGACGACGCCCTCTGCTTCAAATCCGAAGGTGCCCCTCCCTGCGAACACGTCACCGTGACCAACTGCGTTTTGGCCTCCTTCGCTTCGCCATTGAAATGGGGCACCGCCTCCATCGGTGGTTTTCGCAACTTCAACGTCTCTAACATCACCATCCGCAAGTCGCGGGCGACCGAAAACACCCATCAGTCCAACGCCGAATTTGGCATGGCGGGCATCGATATGGCCTGCGTCGATGGCGGAGTCATGGAAAACATCCAGATCCACAACGTGGTCATGGAAAAGATCGAAACCCCGATCTTCATCAAGCTCGGTCGCCGCAACAGCCGAGTGGACGGCAGCGGTCAGCGCGTCGGTGCCTCCTGGCCCGACGCTCCGCCGCCGAGTGAGGGCGTTGTGCGCAACATCCGCATCGCCAACGTCACCGCCACCGGCTACGGACCCATCGCCTGTTCCATCGTCGGTTACGAGGGCAATCCGATTTCCGGGATTTCCCTGAGCAACATCACCCTCCACTGCGGGCGGCCCTCGACGGAGAACAACCTCAAAGTCTGGGACGAAAACGGCAAGGAAATCTTCCAGATCGAGCGGCCCGCCGACGGCTCCGTGTCCGTCGCTCAACCCTCCTGGGATGTCAATTTGGCTGCCGATCTCTATCCATTCAACCGCATCTACAATACTCCCCTGCCCGCCTTCGGGCTCTACCTGGCCCACGCCGAAGACATCCTCCTGAGCGACCTCGAAATCCGCCCCGCCCCCGAAGATCCCCGCCCGGCGATCGGCTTTCAGAACGTGCGAAACGTCCGACTGCGCGCCGTCGACGCCCGTGCCAACGGCGAGTTCCCGCCCATCCAGGGGAGGGAAACCCACGACATCACCCTTGACAGCAAACCGTTCGAGACACCGATACCAGCCACCTCGTAGGGGATGGCACGCCCTTTCAGGGCGAAACCGGCCCCAACGGGATGCAACCCCGGTAGGCGAACCTTGTCAGCAAGCCGCCGCGCGCTGGCCCTCCCACGCGGGCTGGGCGTTGGGCGGTGGCAGTTCTGTGGCGCGTAGTCCTTCGCGGGCGTGATCGGCGTGGGTCGCGTAGAATTTCCGGAGCGTTTCGTTCAAATCCGTGATAAGACTTTGGCAGGCGGAGTTGTCGATCCGGTTATCCGTCTCGCGGGGGTCACGAGCGAGGTCGTAAAACTCATCGGGAAATGCACCGTGCGGACAGGGCTGTCGGCGCACCAATTTGTGCCCGGCACTATCGCGGATCATACGGGCCGAGCCGTATTCGACGCATTGAAAATCACGCCAAGGCGATGCCGGCTCCACATTGGCCGCTTCTACTTGCCATAGCTGGCGAAGGCTCCGGCCCGAACCGAGCAGAGGCCTTGTCTGTGCATCGCCCGCGAGATCGCGCACAGTGGTGTGGAGGTCGCACAAATCGACGGGTGCCGGGCAGCGTGTGCCGGGGGCGATTTCGCCGGGAAGCCGGGCCAGCATGGGGATGCGGATCGACTCCTCGTAAAAGTTGACCGGGACAGAGGCATTTCCCTTGGTGACGAGGCCATGGTGCCCGTTCATGTGGC
The DNA here is from genome assembly GCA_964633135.1 of uncultured Puniceicoccaceae bacterium. GTDB lineage: Bacteria > Verrucomicrobiota > Verrucomicrobiia > Opitutales > Puniceicoccaceae > Puniceicoccus. The sequence goes on from CAZWFJ010000136.1 coordinate 5,377, forward strand.
CGTGGTCGCCGGTGTAAACGATCAGCGTGTCCTCAAGTGCCCCCATGCCTTCCAGCTCATCGATTAGGCGACCCATCTGCTCGTCGATCATCGAGACCGATGCGTAGTATTGGGCGAGAGCCTCGCGGGCGGCTTCTGGCTCGGTCATCCGGCCGAAATAGTCTCCGGGTTCGCGCGGCGGCAGGTGTGCGGCGTGGGTCTCGTCGGGTATATCGGCAAAGGCGGCCTTGCGATAGAGGTTGACGAGGCGCTCGGGCAGCGTGGCGAAGGGCGCGTGTGTGTCACTGAAGCCGACGAAGAGGAAAAAGGGCTGGTTCTCAATGGGTGTGTTGCCCGTCTCGCTGCGGAGGAATCGCAGCGCGGCATCGGTGATCAGCGGTGCCTGCTGGCCATCGAAGTCGCGCCGCTCACCATTTTCGCTGAAGGGCTGCTCACCCGCCACGGCTTTCGTGCCCCCCCATTGGCTGAACCAGTAGTCGAATCCGGGCTGAGGTTTGTCACCGTGAGCGTGGCAGTGCCATTTGCCGCAGAGGCCGGTGCGGTAGCCGCTGGCCTGCAGGCGCGTCGCCAGGGTCTCGAACCCATCCACGCCGGGGTGCTCGCGCCTGCCGATGTGGTCGTGAATGCCGTGCGCGGAAGGAATCAATCCGGTCCAGAAACTGGCCCGCGCCGGTGAGCAAACCGGGCAGGGTGTGAAGGCGTTGTCGAAGCAGGCGCCCGTCTCGCCGATCCAGTCCATCGTCGGCGTATGCAGCTCCCGGTTGCCATAAATCCGGCTGGCCCACTGACCGTGGTCGTCAGTGAGGAATACGAGAATGTTTTTGCGGGTTGAAGGCACGGGCGAGGTAAGATTAAGGTTTCAATGCGGTGTTCCAGCTCAAAATAAAACAACGACACCGCCCGGCTTGCCAAGCACGGCGTTTGTAAAGGAATCGGCCACCCGTAATTCATCCACATAGAGCGAGTCGCCTGCAGGCGCATCCGTGTCGATGGCAAACCGTGCGATGCCTTTGGGGGACCACTCCAGACTCAGCGAAAAATCGGCTGCCGTGGGCGCATCGGTGGAGGCCGTCAGATCCGGGTTGATCCAGGCATTGACCTTGCCGCCTTCGCTGTAGTCCAGCTCGAGGACAATCAAATCCATCTGGCCGCCCACTGTCATCGACCCACTGCCGAAGCTGGCACTCGCCTGGTTGGTATCCAGGTTCCATGCGCCTGATGAGCGATTAATGCGGGCGATGTCGCCGCCTCCACTGTCCTGGATCGCGATGTTGAATTTGTCCGGTCGTGTGGCCGTTGTGCCGACGAGGAAGCTGACCCACAGCGAGTCGCCCTGAATATCGACGTCGGTGATGATGTCGGCGAACTGGCGCGTGGAGATCACCCGGTTTGAGGTGTCGTGCCCGTAATGGTTGCCGGAGACCACGAGCGGCTCTACTTTGGCTTTCGCCAGCGGTCGGGCACCAGCTCCGAAAGAGGGATCCGCCCCGTCCGCGCTCCAAGGCAAGCTCCAGCCGATGGCACCGCCGCCGCCGGTTTTGCCGTCCAGGCTTCCGGAGTCGTAGTCGAAGGGCTCGTAAATCAGCACCCCGCCCTCGGGTGTGGGTTCGGGCGATTTGACCCCGTCGATTGTGGGATTCTCCCACCACATGACGCCAGGGCCGCTCTCGTCGGTGGTCATCACATCCAGGTCGCCGTCGCCGTCGAAGTCGTAGAGCACAATGAGGTCCAGCTTGCCCACGTCACCGCTGATTTCATGGCGGGTCCATTCGTCTCCGTAGATGCCATTAATCGGTTTGAGGTAGAAAAAATTGGCCTTGTCCAGATTCTCTGGCTCACGGGGGCCATCGTTGTCAATCTTGGTCGTTTCCGAGGTCACGATCAGTTCCATGTTGCCGTCGAGGTCGATATCGGCCGCCCGCACGGCTTTCGTCTTGTGCTCCATGTTTGGGTATTCCACGATGTGCTCCGTCCAGGTGGGGATGCCCTGGGCGTCCGGCGGCCCCTGTTCATACCAGGTCAGCAGTTGGCCGTTGCCCGCCACCAGAATGTCGGCGAGTCCATCTCCGCTGAAGTCTTCCACGGCGGAAAAGAGGGCTTGCTCCTGGCGGATTTTATGAACCTGCCAGGGGCCGGTTTCGTTGCCGCGGCCGGGGTGTTCGAACCAGACAACTCCGCCCGGCGTGTTCTCATCCAGCCCATAGTTTCGATCGGTGACGAAGAGGTCCTCCAGGCCGTCCCCGTTGAAATCGTGCCATTGCAGCGACATGATCCAGCGCACATTCGCAATTTTATGATACGTCCAGGTAGAAAGGTCTCGAGCGGTGGCGGGGCCGGGATTCTCCAGCCAGGCTAATTCGTGGTTTTGTTTTCCCCCGGCGATGAAATCCAGATCGCCGTCGCCGTCGATGTCGCCGGGGAGCGAGAAGATCCATCCCCCGTCCGGCGCGACATCGGGCACGGGAAACTCGTGGCTTTCCCAGAGTGCCGGATTCAGATAGTCATCGGGATTGCCGGGCGCAAAGCTGATGACGAGGCGGTTGGTGTCCGGCTCCAGACTGGTCAAGACATCCTGACGCCCATCACCGTCGAAGTCGCCGAATACGGCGTCCTCGCTACCGCTCCACTGGTCCTGCACCTGCACGGCAAGCCAGGGGGTGCCGTCTTTAACGGTAGCGGGACCGGGGTTGATATGCACCATGGTGCGTGGAAAATATTCGTAGGGCACGGCGACATCCATGTGGCCGTCGCCATTGACATCGGCGAGGCGGGTGCCGTCCGGCCCGCCGCCCTGGATGTCTTCGATGACATGGGCGGTCCACGGTTCCTGGGCGGCGGCGGGTGGGGAGGCGAGGAACGCAAGGCTGGAGCCGCAGAGGATGCCGACGAAGCAAAACAGTTTTCGAGCGGGGTTGAGAGTTGGGGTTTTCATGGCGAATAGTTGATTAGACGTGGTGAAGAAAAAAGCCCGCCCGCCAAGATGGCGGGCGGGCCGGGAAGAAGCGGGAATTAATGCTGTTTGTCGCCTGTTTTTACGAGCTTACGAAGATCTACGACGGCGAAGCATCACCAGGCCGAGACCGAGGGTGCCAGCGATCAGCGCATAGGTGGAAGGCTCGGGGATGGGTGCCACGTCGCTGAAAGATCCCCCGATGCGGATTTCGTCCCAATAAACCGTATTGCCGGTGCCGTTACGGACACTGAGATTCAGGTTATCGATTGCGGTGGGGGTCCAGGCGATGGAGTTGGCACCGGCAAGCTCGAAGGTCGAGCTGGTCGGAGTGCTGGTCGAAGCGGTCAGGTCTGGATTGATCCAGCCGGATACGTTGCCCGTATAATTCAGCTCGAGCACAACCATATCCATGTCGCCATCCGTGGCGCGGGAGCTGTTTCCGAAACTGGTGTTGCCCGTATCGTTGCTATTCAACCGCCAGGCATCTGTGTCGCCACGGGTAAAGCCGACGACATCGGTTGAGCCGCTACGGAAATCAAGGGAAAAGCCTCCGGGCCGGCTGGTCGTGCTGACAAGAAAGCTGATCCAAACCGAGTCGCCGGAGACGTCTGTATTGTTGATGGCCTCTCCGAAGGTGCGGCTGGAAACAAGACCAGCAGCAGAATCAACCTGCTGGAAATAGTTGCCAGAAGTGTTCACTTCAGCGTCGGCTACCTCAAAGGGTCGGGCACCGCTGCCGAAGCTGATTTCCGACCCGGTGTCGGAACTCCAGGCACCGTTCCAGCCGATGGAGCCGGAGCCGCCGTTCTTGCCGTCCAGGTTGCCGGAGCTGTAGTCGAAGGATTCATAAACGAGCTGGGCGCTCGCGAGGGAGGCGCTGGCCAGCAGCGCGAGGAGTGTAATTGGTGTTTTCATGGGATGTTGAGTCGTTGTTAGTTGTTAGGATATAGTATGCGAAAAGGCTGCGTTTCGTCTTTGCAGGCTTCCGATGAACAAACGAAATAGCATGAAGGATTGAATTCCTTCAAGCCGCCCAAAAATCAAGCGTTGATTTTTCTTTGATTGGTGGCGGCTATTCTGATCTTGTAAGGAGATGGCTCCAGTCACCCTCAGCGACATTGCCCGCGAACTCGGTCTTTCCGTCTCGACGGTCTCCTACGCTCTGCGCGGGACGGGGTCGGTCTCGACGAAGACGCGGGAGCGGGTGAGGGCAGTAGCCGAGCGCATGGGCTACCGGCCCGACCCGTTGATCTCGGCCACTGCCGCCCGTCGTTTCGCCCGGCGACCAGCGGATCACGCGCTTGTCGCCTTCCTGCAGAACAAGCCCGATGGTGGGCGCAGCGTGGTTTTTCAGGAACTGGAGCAAGCCTCGGCGTCTTATGGAATGAAGTTGACCGAGCACCGGGTGCCCGATCCGGACCGACAACTGTCGCCGCTGCTGCGCCAACTCTACCAGCGTGGTTATTCCGGGCTGATTCTCGGGCGAACGCTCGACCACGGTCAACTGGATGACGAAGCTTGGAGTCGCTTTTCCGTGCTGCGGCTGGCGGCCTATTCCGATGCGTCACGTTTCCACCGGATCGCCCAGTCGGACCCGCTCAACCTCCGACGGCTGCTGGAGAAGGCTCGCGAAAAAGGCTACCGCCGTCCCGGTGTGGTCATCTTTGCGGAGGACGCCGATTACTCCCATGAAGATCTCCTCCGTATCGGGTTGGCGCGCTTCGAGGGAAGTGCGCGCGGTGTTTACGGGGCACCCGGCAAAAATGGAAGAGGCCTGCCGCCCCCGCTCATCCTGGGCGAGGGCCATGCGCAGGGATGGGAGAAAAAGCTCCGGGCCTGGGTAAAGCCACACGCGCCCGACTGCATTCTGGCGACGCATACCGGAGTCTTGCCCCTCCTGAAAGAGATGGCGTATCCTGGCGGTGTAGCGGTGGAGATTCTCACCGGAATCGAGCAATACCGAACCATCTCCGGCCTCGGCCCGGAACTCCAGACCCTCCACCGCGAAACCTTGCGCCGGATAGACTCGCTGATCCGCCACCGCGAAACCGGGGTTCCCGTGCATTCGGTCGCCCAGGTTGTGCCATCGGTATGGCAGGATGCGGGGACACTTTAGGTTGCATCCGACCGACCTCCACGATTACAACCTCATGCATTGTACAAAATCCTGAAACATATTTGCGACCAATCAAAGGCAAGCGTCATCAGTGGAGTGCCCTTTTCGGCCAGCTTTGCGTAGAGATCAGGTGCCTGGAATGAAGGGCCATGCATCCGTGTCGGTCTGCGTCCCATGGTAACAACGCATTTTCGTGCCGAGGCTGACACAGCTGTAAAGCGTCTTCAGGAGCAACTTCATGGATCCCGATCCGGCTCAAATCCTTCCACCTCATCTCCGCGATTCATTCCATTCCAACGGACGTGAATTGGGACCACCTCATCCCGGCGGGTGGATCACTTGCGTTTTTCGCCGATGGACGAAGCACGAGAGCGGACGCCCCGAGCATGAACTCCTCCTGCCCATGGAGTTCAGTGACGTGGCGCGAAATGCCGGCGAGGTTTATGCAGTGACTTTGGTCATCGAAGGGACCCTGCGCGTTTTGCTACCCGGCCGCGAACCGACGGAGGCCCATGCTGGCGATCTGGTTGCGTTCCACGCCAACCAGGCGATCATTCCGATTGAGGGACAGGCGGGGACCCTTGAGTCTCCGTCGGAATCGAAGGAACGGTGGCCAGGCGACTCGAACTATGCGGCCTCCTTCACCTGGAAAACCGGATCGACCACCGTCCGCCCAACACCGCGACCCTACTGGACTACTACGAAATGTTCAAAATCCTCTGCGACCCCCGCATTTCACCACCCGCCATTCTCCGGCGCACCCTCGCTTTCTTCGACGCCATCGAGGCTCCCTACTACGACGAGGCGGCTGGCGGAGACTGGTTTCGCCGCGCCTGCCTCCTGCTGCAAAGCCGCATCGAACCCGCTTTCACCATGAAGGATGCAGCGGCGGCCTGCGGTGTGGATTACCGCCGTTTCCGTCTAGGCTTTCGCGAGAAGACCGGTCTGCCGCCCAACGCCTACCAACTCGAAGCCCGTATGCGTCGCGCCCGCCGTCTCCTTGCCAACCACTCCGTCAAAGAAACCGCCACCCTCCTCGGCTACGATGACCCCTTCCTCTTCTCCCGGCAGTTCAAACGCTTCTTCCAAGTCCCCCCGTCAGTCTTGCACGAGGCGAGTTGATCGAACGAGCAAGCCTTCGAGGGCGGAGTGGATACTGTCCCGATCATCGGCAAACTCCAAGTGCTGCAGAATTTTCTCATCTCTCCCGACGATTATCGCGCAGTGGTTCAACCCTTTCACCGCAATCTATGGGTCTACCTCCGCAAGCATCCCGTCTGAAACCTCAGGAATCGGGCAACAATGGCGGATGTTCGTAATCGTAATCCACCGGATCCGCCAGAGCAATAGTTTCACGCACACGGCGTAACCAAGGCTTTTTCATTTAGCGGCTGGAAGCCGCCAAACGAAAAGAAATCGCATAAAAAG
>CAZWFJ010000137.1:0-11869 GCA_964633135.1 uncultured Puniceicoccaceae bacterium
GTTGTTGGCCGGTCTGGCGCAATTTTTTTCTGAGTCTTTCCAACACCGTTCGCTTATTGCGATCTGGGCCTACAACGTTTTATTGACGGGCATTACGCATGGGCGATGCCGGAAGCGATGATGCTAGGCTACGCTCGCCACGGTCGCACCATACCAACCCACCTTGTGCCAGCCATGGAAGATCAAAAACGCCGCCGATCCTTAAAAACAAAATCCATGCCAGAACCTGTTTCCCTCAAGGCAGAACCAGACGTTCCATTCGCACATACCCTCCATACCAGCCGCCACGCTCGGACGTTTGATTGGCCGGAGAACAAAGGCCCGTCGTCAGATATTACAATCTATCATGTGTGGTTCGATTGCAGTTATTAATCCGCACCAAAAATAGACGAAAAGTCGGATCTCCAGAGAAGATGGATGCTCCAGTAAAACTATCACAACCACGGTTTGAGGCATTGTTGTATCGCCGATCACCATTCACTTGGTTTTTGTTTCGGGAATTGGAATGGTGGGCGAACGGCGATGAAAGCCTGATCGCTACAATCACTCTCGATGCTATTGATGGCGACTACGGCTACGTGGTGCTCGGACGTGATGAGACTGGCGTTTTCCGGGGTGTCGCAAACATGGTTTCAATCGAGACTCAAGATTCGGCCCGCAAAGCCATGTTGGCGAAGATGGAAGAACTCTCTTCCAGCGGAGTCCAAGAATTTCCGCAAGGAGACAACAATCGGAAAAAACACGAGATTCTTGTTCCATGTGTTCCCGAAGAGAAACTGAATCCCAATTTTCAGATCTTAGCGACGAGCGTCGCATATTCGCCCGCCCAAGGGATTATTAAAGAGCTCTCGTTCGCCTTCACGGATCTGGATGGGAATTTTCGGAGGGATTTTCAAACCACTGGTTTCGATGGCCGACTTTGGGAGCTTTACCTTTATGCCACCTTCTATGAGCAAAGATTCCTCATCGACGATGAGTACGCTGTTCCGGATTTTATTGTAAGGCGAGGGGATTTGAAAATCGCCGTCGAAGCTGTGACGGTCAACCCCACGCCTGATTCGATCCCTCCTCAACCGAAGACTCCTGCGGATGAGCTTGAGCTCTGCCAGGACTACATGCCAATCAAGTGGGGTAGTCCTTTGTTCAGTAAGTTGCAGAAGGGGTACTGGGAGAATGAACAGATAATGGGCATCCCTCTGGTTTTTGCTATCCACGATTTCCACGGCCCCGGAAGTATGGTCTGGTCTCTACCGGCGCTTAGCGATTCGGTGTTTGGCATTCGCTGCGGTGAGAATGGAAAGGACTATCCGGTCGACTTCTACAACTATGGTGAAAAGAAAGACATTCCTGCCGGATTCTTTCGCCAGCCTGGTGCGGAAAACATCTCGGCTGTGATGGCCTCGAACGAGGCGACCCTGACCAAATTCAACCGAATGGGCAAAATTGCCGGGTTTGGGAATCCTAATGTAATGGTTGTCCGCGCTGGTGCTGCACCCGACCTCGAATCGAACGAATGTGGGGAGTATCGCTGTCTCACTGAAGTCGGAAAGGTAACTGAGATCTGGTCGGCAGGACTATGGGTATTCCACAATCCGAACGCGAAAGTCCCCCTGCCTCCTGAAGCCTTTCCAGATGCTCTCAATGTGTTTCTCGATCAAGACGGGCAACGAAACTATAGAAGCACGCAGCGAATTCATGTCCTTCGGTCAGTTTCTCAAATATTAGGGCCATCCGAATCAGCGTGATCTCCTCTTTATCTAGCGACTTCGTCAACCTGCTCCGCCACGAAACACGAAAGGGAGGAGCCATGATCGCGCCACTTCTCGCAACAAAGTCTCGGCAGCCGAAAACCTGAAGAATTGATCAGAATGAAAATACTATCCATCCTATTGAAAGTCCCGTGGGGAACGGTCATCGACAAATCCCCCGATGTTCTTGCCAAGGGGCGAGAAATCGTCGGCAACCTGAAAAGGGGCACCCCGAAGGAGGAGGCGGTGACCGAAATGGCTCAGCTCATCAACGAGCAAGGGCAATTGATCGAGTCGTTATCGAAACAAAACGCTCAGCTCTTCGATGCCGTGAAGACTCTAGGCCTGCGCCAGAGGATTCTGTGGATCATGGCCGTCGTTAGCTCTGTTTTGGCCCTGGCAACTCTCATTCTCTTAATCTTCTCTACGCGATAAACCTCCCAAAATTCTTCCATGTCCCAAGCCAAATACTCCGTCAACCAGCACCCCATCTCCATCGTCCTCGCGTGGATCGAGCAGGGTGATATCGCTATCCCCGAAATTCAGCGGCCCTTCGTCTGGAGCAAAACGCAAGTGCGTGACTTAATGGATTCGCTGCTCAATGGGTTTCCGGTGGGCTACCTCATCGCCTGGCGCAATCCGAATATCAAGCTCAAGGACGGTTCCACCTCCGAGGGCAAACGCATCCTAATTGACGGACAGCAACGGGTCACCGCACTAATGACTGCGATCAGCGGTAAGAAGGTCTTGGACAAGAATTACAAGACAGCCCGCATTCGCATCGCTTATCATCCGGTCGAGCAGAGATTTGAGGTATTCAATCAGGCTATTGCCAAAGACAGTAATTGGCTGCCTGACATCGCCGAGGCCTTTGCTCCGGGCTTCAAAACCCACAAATTCGTCGGCAAATACTGCTTACAAAACCCCGAAGCAGAGGAAGATACAGTCTTTGAAGGAATGGACTTGCTCACCAGCATCACCACAAACCAGCTCGGCTTGATCGAGCTGGACGGCTCGCTCGACATTGAGACGGTCACCCAAATCTTCATTCGCATCAACAGCAAAGGCGCAGTGCTCAGTCAGGCCGACTTTGCCATGTCGAAGATCGCCGCCAGCGAAGACTACGGAGGCGACAAGATTCGCAAGACGATCGACTACTTCTGCCACCTAGCTATCGCTCCAGAATTTCACGACACCCTCGTCGAGGGCGACCCCGAGTTTTGCCAGACCGAGCGCTTCCAAAAGATGGCCTGGCTACGCCGCGAGAACGACAACCTCTACGACCCCGATTACACCGACATGCTGCGCGTGGCCTTCGTCTCGCAGTTCGGACGGGGCAAGTTGCAAGACCTCGTCGCCCTACTCTCCGGGCGTAACTTTGAAGCCCGCACCTACGAGTCGAGCATCGCCGAAGAAAGCTTCCAGAAACTCGACGCCGGTCTCAGCGCCTTTATGAACGAGACCAACTTCAAGCGCTACATCATGATTATCCGCTCGACCGGATTCATTCAGCCCGACCTAATCGGTTCCGGCAGCGCTCTGAACTTTGGCTACATCCTCTACCTTCACATGCGCTCACTCGGGATCGACCCCAACATCATCGAGCGCACCGTGCGCCGATGGTTCGTCATGTCGATCCTCACCCGCCGCTACTCCAGCAACCCCGAGACGGCCTTCGACCTCGACATCCGCCGCATCCACGAGCGTGGGCCGGTCGAACATCTCGAAGCCATCGAGCAGGCGAATCTCGGCGACGCCTTTTGGGAATTCGGTCTCGTGCAATCTCTCGACACCTCCGTGGCCAGCAGCCCCTTCTTCAAGCTCTTCCTCGCCGCTCAAATCAAGGCCAACGACAAAGCCTTCCTCTCGAAAGACATTACCGTAGCCGACATCGTCCTCAACCGAGGGGACATCCACCACATCTATCCCAGAAATTTCCTCAAGAAACACGGCCTTCCCCGCGGGCGCTACAACCAGATCGCCAATTTCGCCTACACCCAGACCGAAACCAATATCAAAATCCGCGACCGCGAACCCGCAGTCTATTTCGGGGATGTCGTGGCCCAAACAGAGGGCGGCGAACTCAGCTACGGTGCGATCACCGATGCCGAGGAGCTTAAAGCCAACCTTGCCATGAATTGCATTCCCGAGGGCCTGAACAACATGAAACTCGAAGACTACGACGACTTCCTTTCACAACGCCGTGCGCTGATGGCTGCGAGGTTAAAGGACTACTATCAAGCACTTTGATGCCGGACGCCCTGACAACGATTTTCGGTGCCCCCGTCTCGACAACTGCACTGACCTGGCATTTGATACGCTGGCAATTGGAATTTGACCCATTTTCGACCGGAAAAAATCATGGCATTCACTGAAGAAGAAAAAGCCTCCCACCTGGAGACGATTGAAGACCTTTTCTGGTCCAAACGGCGTCCCCCGATCCACCTTCGCGACAAAGTCCGGGAAGGCCAGCATTTCAAGGGCCAGTCGATTGAGCTCTTTCTGCACCGCCCGCTCTTCATAAAACCCGGAGAATGGGTCGAGGAACCAATCGCCAAGATCACCTATGTGCACAAGAGTGATCGGTGGAAACTCTACTGGCAGCGGGCCGACCTGAAATGGCATAGCTATCCACCCGCACCAGAGGCCGAGAACCTTGCAGAAGCGTTACGAATCATCGACGAAGACGCCAACGCCTGCTTCTTCGGTTGATTTCGCATTTCGCTCCGCATGCCCGCACACCTCGGAGATTGGGAGGATTTGAAAAAGAGACTGAATTGTCGAGTAAGCAAAGGAAGTCCTTTACTAGCGTCTTTATGCTCACCGTAAAACAGCTCTTCATCGCCGATGGTCTTGATCTAGACGAAGACAGGATCAAGTTGGTCCGCCACGTGGATCACATGGAACGTTCGATCCAGCGTACGGTGAGAGAAGGACACTTCGACCTCTACCAGCAGGAGCAGACGCCAACAGTCCGGCCGTTTCACAACTGCGACGTAATCCTCTCTTTCGTGGGAATCGAGGGGCACAAGGCGGAGTTCTACGGGGCCTACGAGGTGCGGGGACACGGACCGTTTGCAAAAGCTGACCTCAAAGAGTTGCCTGCTTGGCTGGCCGAGGCCCACAAAGACGGGCAGCCGCGCATCAAATACGAATTGCGCGAGTTGGAAACCTTTCGCTCCTACCGAGGCCGTTTGATCGTACAGTGGAAAAGCACAAGGGGCTGGCACCAAAAGAAGGATCTGGATATCTACGAACTTCTTCCCGCGACGGTCGCAACTCTCTTCCCGGGATATCAGGAGGTCTTGCTGAACTTCGACGGGCTCAAGGCGATCTTCGCCGACCCTAGGGCGCATCGCGACTGGCACGCGGCGCTCAAGGCCAATGCCGGAATCTATCGCGTCGTCGATCTTTCGGACGGCAAGATTTACATCGGTTCAGCCTACGGAAGTGGAGGCCTCTGGACCCGCTGGCAAACCTATACGAAGACGGGGCACGGGGGAAACAAGCTCCTCAAGGAGCGCGATCCAAAGAACTTTCACTGGTCAATCGTCCGAACCGTTTCGACAACCCTTTCCCCACGGGATGTAATCGGCATTGAAGCTCTTGAAAAACAAAAGCACGGAAGCCGCGCTGTTGGACTCAATAGCAACTGACTGCCAAAGCGGCCCTAAATAAAATTTTAAAGTCGTCTTAAACCTATCGATTAAAATCTCATTTCCGCCTCAACCCTAACCCAGAAGAATGAACGAACAATTGATTTCAACGGTACTAATCCTTCTCGTCGCTGCAGTTCCCGTGACCATCGCTGCACTCTTGATCTGGAGGAGAAGAAGGTTGAAAGGGACGGTATCGCCCGTAGCAGAAAAAATTCTTCGCCCGGCGGGCTATAGCCTTTCCAAAAAGATCGAAGATTTGAGTGATAAAGCATTCATCCAAATAGGGATGCCATTTTTACTGCTACTCCTTTGCCTTAGCCCGCTTATCCTGTTTTCAAAAACGATCCCCCACCTTTCACACCTTTGGCTGGCGGTATTTTTTCTTGCATGCTTGGTCGCCATGATCGGATGCATCGTCATTTGCGTTTCTCTCTTCCAACGCTTTTTTGAATCCATCTCCAATTACTCATTGGGTTTGCGGGGCGAATGGCTCGTAGCTGAAACTCTGTCGTTTCTTTTGAAAGACGGGTTCAGGGTCTATCACGACTTTCCGCTAAAGGACTTAGCTAAGGGAGCAAATATCGATCACATCGTCGTAGGACCCACCGGATTGTTCGCCGTCGAAACGAAGATGCGCCGCAAACATCGAAAAGTCCAAGGAAGCCGAGAGTCTCATCAGGTCGAATATGACGGACACACGCTGAAGTATCCCAGCTTCGAGGACAACCACGGCATCCAACAGGCGCTCGCGAACGCCCAATCTCTTGAGCAATTCGTTCGCAAAGAAACCGACCTTGCCATCCCCGTAGAGCCGATTCTCGTTCTTCCCGGGTGGTACGTGGTCCAAAAAGTTCCCGGCAAACTCCAGGTGGTCAGCCACAAGGTCGTGCCCGATCGGATCAAGCGAAACCGGAATCACCTATCCCCCGATCAACAGAAGGCGATTCGCCGATGCGTAGAGCGGGAGTGCCGGGATGTTGCGATTTGAGGACGTTCACTTTATCCCTGCTCTCTTCAACGAATCGAGATGCCACAAGGGGATAGCAAAATGGGGTCAGACCAATGTTTCATGCTTTTTCTAGCTACTTCGAGGCATGTCCAAAGTCCTGTGGGGCACGGTCATCGATAAATCTCCCGATGTTCTGGCCAAGGGACGGAAAATCGTCGGTAACCTGAGAAAAGGCACCCCGAAGGAGGAGGCGGTGACCGAAATGGCCCAGCTGATCAACGAGCAAGGTCAATAATCCTAATAATTAAAATAATTCCTGCATTTATCGGCTCTGCCTGTTTGTTTCTTCCCCATGAAAACCATTCAGGTCAGCGACAAAACCCATAAAGCCCTTCTCAACCGAATCGAGGATTTCGGAGAAACAACCGAGACGGTCATCCTTCGTCTGCTTGGACTAGACAGCGAAAACGGCATTGGAAACGCAACCGATGTTACGACTCCGATCAAAGGAGAACCGGTTCTTCAGCTTACGAGGCAGAAAGGGTTCCAGGATATCACCGCCAAGCAACGATACCTACGAATTCTCGCAAAAATAGCCGAGGAGGAATCTGACAGCTTGAGCCCTTTTCTGGGAAAACGGTTTGGTAAGAGAATTCAATTTTCGGAGCAGCGAGCCGACATAGAGAACAGCGGAAAAAGCACCTTCCCCGCCCAGATCCCCGGGACAGAATTATGGGCCGTAACGAACCTCAGCAATCGCTCCAAACGCGACATCTTGAGCGTCATCATGCGACATCTTGAATATTCCCCGGAAGTCGTCAGCGCGGTTTTAGACTCTCTCCCGGACAAAATGAAGGGCCTCATGGACACCTACGGCCTGGATCTTCCCGTAAATTCATCCTCCCGAAGCACGTAACCCGCGAGAAGAATGAAAGGTTTCGATCATCATCGTCTCGTACTCGGTTACCACGGGTGTGACCAAACCGTGCGGGACCAAGTCATGCAAAAGGGTGCAAAATTAAAACCGAGCATGAACGAATACGACTGGCTGGGGAAAGGAATCTATTTTTGGGAGCATGGACCGGAACGGGCACGGGAATGGGCGGAAGAGCAGAAGAAACGGGGGCGAATCCAGAATCCGAGTGTACTTGGGGCCGTTTTACACCTGGGAAATTGCTTCGACCTGATGGACGCCGGATTCACGAATATTCTCACGAATTCGTTTCCCCTTTTCGATGACTTTTTGAAGGCTGCGGACAAAAGGCTACCCAAGAACCACCCGCTGAACCCAGATGACCCGGACTACCTGCTCCGCGAACTGGATTGTGCCGTGATGAACTGGACGCTGTCGCGGCTGGAAGATAAAGGATATCCATTCCAAAGTGTCCGGGGATTATTCCAGGAGGGCGCACCGGCTTTCCCGAATTCTGCCATCCGCAAACGGTCCCACGTTCAGATCGCAATTAGGGATATAAATTGCATTATCGGATTCTTTCTGCCTTAGTACGGGCATGAAAGAGGCAAAACTGTACTCAGACCGCGCTGTAGAAGTCCAACGTGCCTGGAAACGGGCTGAGCGTGAGTTTGCACAGATGAGCAAAGATCAAAAGATTTCGACCTTGGTCAAAGCGGGGATTCTTACCGAAGGTTCTCACCGCGTTCGAAAACAGTTTTCCCGCGTGATCCAAGCCGATTCCCAAGTTCGCAAGGCAGGCTGAGCTGGCGAAAAAAGTTTAGCGGAATCAGGACACCCAGGCCTCTGCCGGATGGGTTGGTCATCGGCTTGAAAGCCGATGGGGTCAGATGGGAGATGGGGTCGATGGGGTCAGACCAATGTTTCATGCTTTTTCCAGCTATTTCCAAGGATTGCGAGTAGGCCGTTTGCCTTAGCCGTCGATCTGTCCATCCCTCTCCACCTTTCCAACGGGGCGGAATAAATTCCGCGGTCCAAGTTCGGCCGCCGAGGCTTTGGCGTGACGTCCCCTTGCAGTGCGTCAATGACTTACTTTTTGATATCTTCTTCCTGCTGGCTTATCCGAAAAACAAACAAGACAATTTAAGCAAGGCCGAGATCAAGCTCCTGCGCAAGCTGATTGAAGGCTAAGAAAGGGAATCACTATGGACAAGGAACTATTCAATGAACTCAAAGACTCGATCCGCCAAATGAAGGCGATTGAAGTGGGGAAGCTGGCACCCTCGCGTGTACGCTTGGTGAATCCCGAGAATGCGGTCGCGCAAGCGCGGCAGCAACTTGGGTTGACACAGGAGGCCTTTGCCAGACTGCTGGACACGCCCGTCGGGACCGTCCGCGGTTGGGAGCAGGGTCGGCGTCAACCACCGCCCAGTGCGAAAGTCTTGATGCGGGTGGCCACGAAGTATCCCGAGCAAGTGTTGGAATGCGCGGAAGAGAAGGAGGGGTATAATGGAAAGTCGTAGAGGGAAAACTAGAAGACGTCTTGATTCTTGACTAAACTCGCATTCGAGCGTGACCGCCTTTAAGTATGCGCTAAATTTATGCGGTGTGAAAAAAGTCACGATTATGGAAGCGCAGCACAACCTATCGAAGGTGCTTCGTTCGATGGGCACGAACGACCGTGTGGCGGTCACCCGCAATAAGAAGATCGTTGCGGAGTTGACTCCACCGAGAGAAAAACTGCCTCCCGCGTTTCCGGACTTTGCCGCTCGTGCCCGCGCATCGTGGGATGGAGAATGGAAGGGTAGCTCTACGCAAGACCTGATCGATGCTTCCAGGGGAGAGCGGTGAGGATCTATTATGATACCGGTGTCCTGCTCAAGCTCTACACAGAGGAACCGGCAGAAATCCAGGACACCCATGGATTCTGCGTCCCATTGAGGTGTCCCTGAAGGGAACCCCCTACGGTGGGAGCCACTTAATCTTACTCTTACGCGTAATCGTAATCGCCCAGAATTTCTCTTAAAAATTTCATAATCAATAACTTCGATTAGGATTACGATTAGGATTATGATTACGAGGATCTTATTGGACCACACGAACCCAGTAGGAAGGGGACCCTGAAGGGAACCCCTACGGTGGGGGATGGAACCGAAATCAGGAAACCCCGGGGTCTGCCGGATGGGCAGGTCATCGGTCTCACGGCCGATGCTACGACCAGAACTCAATTCAGTGCCAAACACTTTTCTACTCGGTCGACATGGATGTCGAATCCCACAGCGAGGGATTTCATTTCAAGTATGGCCGCTATCCGGACTGGGATGTGGAGGAGGCCTTCTGCGATGAATTCTGGTTCGATCCGGTATATTTGAAAATCCGTGCCATGGTCCGGGAGCGGACCGGGAAGTAGAGCTACCACAACCGCTGCTGCCTGACCGGGCTCGACCTCCCCCCCCCTTTAACCGGGCCGGTCACATCATCGATTGGTCCGAACGATTTCTCAATGAATTCAGGCAGTCTGAGAGAGTAAGAAGCCCTCGGCGAACTATACCGTCCAGGGTCCCGCTGGCGGCCAACTAATTTGACTCGATTCTCCTTTGAGAATCGGCCTAATGAAGGCTTCAACTTCTGTGATAATGTCCTCAAAGGATTCAGGAAGATGTTCCTGCTTGAAGCGTTTGCTAAAGGCGGTCCATAGTGGTTGACGAGAGGCGGCGAAAGCTTCCGAAAACGCATCGATTGGCTCGGCCAATTCCGTGCCGCGCTGCTTGAAGGTGAGCTTCACCGCTTCAGCCAATCGATTGAACTCGAAGGCGAACTGCCGCGAAAGGAGCCAAATGTCGTAAAAGTCTTTCATGCGGCTGTTCAACTCACCCAGAGTCACCATGGCTTCAAACTTCTCGGCAATGGCGCTCTCACGGCTGTAGCAAAGCAAGGATGGCGCTGGAGCATCCAGCATGCAGGGCAGCTCGGATCGCTCCGGCCCAGGGTAAACAACATCACCGAAACCTATGTCAATCTGCATGTTTATTCGGGCTGTGCCCAAGGCTCCGCGAAAACGGATTCGGATCCCTTCATACTCGGCAAACTCTGTGATTCGCTCGCTCTGAATCGATTCAGGGTCGAATGAGAGACCGTCCGGTTCGACTTTCACCGCGATCACTTCGCGTATTTGGGAAATGATATTCGCTTCATCATTCCCAGTCCGTCCCAGCATGTCGATGTCCATGGTCGCCCTGAACTCGGATGAGTTCCATGCACGAAGCATCAGCGCGCCCTTCAATATGTAGTGGTAAAGGAGTTTCAGGACACCCACCGAATTCCCGGACAGGGTTCCTGCTCGGATAACCGGAAATTTGGCCCTTAATCGGATCCATTCCTTCGATGGGTGTCCTTAACTTCTCCAATTGAGTAGGACGGAAAACCACACTTGCGAAACGCGCCGGAAGGTTTACCCTCCGCACTATGGAGAATTGGATTGCAAAACGAGACCCTGAGATCATGAGCGGGGAATTGTGTTTCACGGGGACGCGGGTCCCGGTGGCAGCACTTTTTGACTGTTTGCGCGCAGGCCGATCTGTCGAGTTCTTCCTTGACGGCTATCCCACGGTCAGACCCGAACAGGTGAAAGGTATTCTTGCCGCATACGGCACTGAGGCACGCGAACCTCTCACCGCATGAAATGCGTATTCTTCTCGATGAGTGCCTGAATGTCTCTCTGAGGCATGAAATCGACGGCCACGAGGTTGAAACGGTCGAGCATCGGCACTGGAAGGGAAAGAAGAACGGCGAATTGCCGCAACTCGCCCAAGTCGATTTTGACGCAATAGTAACTGCGGATAAGAATATTCCCGACCAGCAGTACCTATCACAGTTTGCCATCGCCCTGATCGTACTCCGCCCTGAAAGCCTCGATTTGGAAGATACCATCGCTTTGGTAAGGCGCGTTTCCGGAGTGGCCGACCAAGTGGGACCGGGCAAGGTGATATTCATTAGACCCCATTGATTCATTTGGAGGCCCATCTTCACCACGTCCGTCAGGCCCTCTCTGGTGGGCGCTGTCTGAAGCAACCCACCCACTGTGGGTACCTGAAGGGAACTGCTACGCAGAGGCAGTTCGAGGGGGCACCTCACGTCGACCGCTACGATAGGGCGATTCTCTCATGGTCCCCCGTCATCGCAGCCAGTTTTCCACGGTGAGGTCGGGTACGCGGGAAAATTCCGCTTCATTGGCAGTGACTACGGTGAGGCCGTGGGCGAGGGCGTGCGCGGCGATGAGGAGATCGTTGGGGCCAATGGGCTCTCCTTTGATTTCGAGGTCCCGACGAATGAACCCGTAGAGGGTGTCGACCGGGGCTTCCAGCGGCAGGATCGTCATGGCCTCTAAAATCGAGTTCGCCTGGGTGGTCAGTTTCTCCGACCGTTTCTTCGCGCAACCGTAGCGAATCTCCGCCGCAACGACCAAACTGGTGGGCATAGGTTTAAACCTATGCCATTTAAGGAGGGATGGTCAACGGAAAATCGATCGTTTGGGGAAGTAGCCCTGGGTTTATTCATTTGGAGCGGTGATTGACGACTGGTTGGTAGACGAAGGCGGGTT